>NC_019902.2:2700000-3000000 GCF_000321415.2 Thioalkalivibrio nitratireducens DSM 14787
CGCGAACCCTTGATCAGTACTGCGGCATCGGTTCCCAGCAGTTCCACCAGGGCGGTGGCGAGTTCGACGTTCGAGGCAAACCAGCGCGCGCCGCTGCCGAAGGCTTCGACCGCCGCCGGCGTCAAGCCGCCCGACGCGAGCAGCCGGTGTATTCCGAGCTCGCGGGCCCGGCGGCCCATCTCGGCATGCAGGCTGCGAGCCTCGCTGCCCAGTTCGTTCATGTCGCCGAGCACCAGCACGCGCGTGCCCGGGTGCCCCGCGAGCACCTCCAGCGCCGCCGCCAGGCTGTCCGGGTTCGCGTTGTAGGTGTCGTCCCAGATCACGGCTCCGGACAGATGCCGGAAGGCGCGCAGACGCCCGGCTACCGGCCGCCAGGCCTGGAGCCCGCGGGCGATCGCGTCGATTTCGCAGCCCAGCGCGGCAGCCGCAGCAGCGGCCGCCAGCGCGTTCTGTGCGACGTGCCGGCCCGGCGCTGCCAGCAGCAATTCGCGCTCTGCGCCACTCACCTTCAGGACCAGCCCTGCGGGCGGCTTCCAGACGCCCTGGATCTCGCCCCGGCCCTGCAGCGAGAAGCCCAGGCGGGGCCGATCCCGGTTCAGCGCCAGCCAGTCACCCGCGAAACGGTCGTCGAGGTTGATCACCGCGGTGCCGCCTTGCGCGGGCAGTCCCGCGTAGATCTCGGCCTTCGCGCGCGCCACCCCCTCGAGGCTCCCGAAACCGTCCAGGTGGGCCCGGCCTGCATTGGTGATCAGCGCGACTTCCGGGCGTGCCAGGCGGGTCAGGAACGCGATCTCGCCGGCGTGGTTGGCGCCCATCTCGATCACCGCATAGTCGACCGACCGCGGCATCGCCAACAACGTCAGCGGCACCCCGATATGGTTGTTCAGATTGCCCTCGGTCGCATGCACCGACCCGACCCCGGAGAGGATCGACCGCAGCATTTCCTTGGTCGTGGTCTTGCCGTTGGATCCGGTCAGAGCCACCACGCGTGCGGTGCAGCGTGTACGCCAGTACACGCCCAGGCGTGCCAGGGCGCCGGTGGTGTCGTCGACCACGACCTGCGGGCGGGGGTCATCCAGCGGGCGCTCGACCAGCAGGACCGCGGCCTCCAGTTCCGGCCGCACGAAATCGTGGCCGTCGAAACGTTCCCCGCGCAGGGCCACGAACAGCGCTTCCGGCCACGAGGCGCGCGAATCGCGGCTGACGCCGCGGAACGATCGCTCCCCGTCTCCGTGCAGGCGGCCGGCCACCGCACCGGCCAGCTCCGCTGCGGTCAGCGCGATCATGCGTTCCCCTCCGGCCCTGGGGCCCGGGCCGCCAGTGCCGCGGCCAGTTCCCGGTCGCTAAACGGATACTCCCGCCCGGCGATGATCTGCACCGTTTCGTGGCCTTTACCAGCGATCAGCACGACGTCTCCGGGATCGGCCTCGGCCGCGGCCGTCCGGATCGCCTCGGCGCGGTCGCCGATCTCGAGGGTCCGCGCGGGGCCACTGCACCCATCCAGGACCGCCCGGCGGATCACCTCCGGCGGCTCGTCGCGCGGGTTGTCGTCGGTCACGATCACCACGTCGGCGAGCCGGCTCGCGACTTCGCCCATCGCCGGGCGCTTGCCGGGGTCACGGTTGCCGCCGCAGCCGAACACGACCCAGATCCGCCGCTGCGCATGCGGTCGCAGTGCGTTCAGCGCAGCCTCCAGCGCCGACGGGGTGTGAGCGTAGTCGACGACCAGTGCCGCCCCGTTCGCCCGTGCGAAGCGCTCCATCCGGCCCGGCACCCCCCGGGTTCCCGCCAGCGCGGCCAGCGCCCGCTCGGCCGGATGCCCCAAGGCCAGCAGCGTCCCCAGCGTGGCCAGCAGGTTGGAGGCCTGGAAAACCCCAAACAGCGGCACGGCCACCCGCCCGCTGCGCGCACCGATTACCGCCTCGAACTCCAGACCCCGCTCGGTGGCGCGCAGATCGCGTGCAAGAACATGACGTTCCCCGGGTTGCTGTTCGCCGCGCAGGCCGTAGGTCCAGCACTCGAGGGCCCCGTCGCCGCCGCAATGCTCACGGTGCAATCGACGCCCGAAATCGTCGTCAACGTTCAGCACCAGTGCCTGCAGGCCGGGCATCCGGAACAGGCGGGCCTTGGCATCGGCATAGGCCGACAGCGACCCGTGGTAGTCGAGATGATCGCGCCCCAGCTGGGTCAGCACCGCCACCGTCGGACGCAGCCCGTCCAGCCGGCCCTGCTCCAGCGCGTGCGACGACGCCTCCAGCGCCACCGCGGCGAATCCCTCCCGCGCCAGCTCCGCCAGGTGCCGGTGCAGCTCCAGCACGTCCGGCGTCGTCAGGCCGGTCGGCGCCAGCGCGCCCGGGGCACCGACTCCCAGCGTCCCGATCACCGCGCAGCGCAGCCCCAGACCGCTGAGTGCGACCGCGACCTGGTGGCTGACCGAGGTCTTGCCGTCGGTACCGGTGATCGCGACCAGCGGCCGGTCGGCAGGCCAGGCCCCGAAAAGCCGCTCCGCAATTTCGGGAAGACGGCGCCGCAACCCGGGCACGTGGACGTAGCGCGGGTCTCCGGCGGGGACCGTGCCATCCTCGTCCCAGAGCACGACCGCCGCACCCCGCTTCAGGGCGTCCGGCGCCCAGGCCAGACCGTGCGCCCGGGTTCCGCGCAGGGCCACGAAGGCGGCACCGGGACTCAGCACCTGGCTGCGCTGGCTCAAGTCGTGGACCGCGACATCGGGCAACCCCTCCCGGTCCGGCAGCAGGCGATGCAGCGGCATCGGGCTCTGGTGCGCATTCACGACCGCGGCCCCCCGCGCTCGAGAGCCATCCGCAGCGGCGGTTCGGACAGGTTGTCCGGGGCCACGTGGAACAGGCGCAGTGCCGCCTCGACCACCCGCGCAAAGACCGGGGCCGCCACCGCGCCCCCGTAATAGACGCCGGCGTCGGGTTCGTCGACGACCACGGCCATCACGAAACGCGGATCCGACACCGGCGCCAGGCCCACGAACGCCGAGACATACGTATCGGCGGAGTAGCCGCCGGCGACGGCCTTGCGGCTGGTGCCGGTCTTCCCGGCCACCCGGTAGCCGGGAATCGCGGCCTGGCGCGCAGTGCCCTCGCTCCCGGTCACGCGTTCCATCATCGCCAACACCGCGCGGGCAGTGTCGGCGCGCATCACGCGCTCCGGCTGGCGCAGGTCCCCGGCGGTCTCGACCAGCCGCAGCGGCACCCGGTCGCCATCGTTCGCGAACGCGGTGTACGCGGCCACAAGGTGCATCGGAGTCACCGAGAGCCCGTAGCCATACCCGAGCGTCGCGACTTCCACCCGGCGCCAGGTCGGGTAGTCCCGTAGCAGCCCGGTGACCTCGCCGGGCAGTCCCGTGCCCAGCGACTGGCCGAACCCTGCCTGGTGCAGCATCCGCCAGAAGTCACCAGGCGGCGTTTCCAGGGCGAGCCGGGTCGAACCCACGTTGGAAGAGCGCGAGATCAGCGTCGCCAGGTCGATGCGCCCGAAGTTGCGGATGTCGCGCACCGTGTGCCGCCCGACCCGCATCGTACCGGGGGTCGTGTCCAGCACCACGTCGGGGCTCACGGTCCCCGTCTCCAGGGCCGCGGCCACGGTGAACGGCTTGATCACCGACCCCGGTTCGAAGCTGTCGGTCGCGGCCCGGTTGCGGGTCTGGCTCAGGTCCATCTGCGAGCGGTTGTTGGGATTGAACCCTGGCTGGTTGACCAGCGCGAGAATGTCGCCGGAGCGGGCATCGACCAGCACCGCCGAGCCGCCACGCGCGTTGTGGGCCTGCACCGCCGCCTTGAGTTCCCGGTAGGCGAGATACTGCAGGCGCTGGTCGATCGTCAGGCGCAGATCCTTACCATCCCGGGCCGGACGGATACTCGCCACGTCCCGGATGCTCCGTCCATGGCGGTCCCTGAGCACCCGCTTGGCGCCGGGCTGCCCCGACAGCCAGCCGTCGAAGGCCAGTTCCATCCCCTCCTGTCCTTCCTCGTCGATGTTGGTGAAACCGACGATGTGCGCGACGGTTTCACCGTGCGGGTAGTAGCGCCGGAACTCGCGCATCAGCGCGACCCCCGGGAGCTGCAGAGCAGCGACCTGGTGCGCCTGTTCCGGTGGGAGGTGGCGCCGGAGATAGATGAACTCCCGGTCGGCCCGGGACTCCACGCGGTTGCGCAGCGCCGCCGGGTCGAGGCCGAGCACGCGTGCCAGCTCCGGCAGCCGTTCCGCGTCGGCCCACAATTCGCCCGGGTGCGCCCAGGCAGTCTCCACTGGGCCGGAGATCGCGAGCGGCTCGCCGTGACGGTCGGTGATCAGCCCGCGGTGCGCCGGCTCCACCACGGTACGGACCTGCCGGGCCTCGCCCTGACCCTGGAGAAAGTCGCGATTGAGCACCTGGAGATCCAGCGCACGCAGCACCAGGACCGCGACGACGACCAGCAGGCCCGCCGCCACGACCTTCAACCGCAGGTGGCTGACCTGCCGCTTCAGCGCGCCCACGAGACTTCCCCGACATAGACGATGTGTTCCGCACCCGGCTTGATCATACCCAGGCGTTCCCGCGCCGCGGTCTCGATCCGTGCCTGGGTGGCCCAGGTGGCCTGCTCCAGCTGCAGCTGGGTCCATTCCAGGTTCAGCGCGTCGCGCTCGGACAGCGCCGCCTGATGCTCGATGAACACTTGACGCGCCTCGTGCCGGGCGACCACGACCCCGACCGCCGATGCAAACACCAGCGCGGCCAGCACGATCTGCAGGATCAGTACCCGGCTCATGGCTGGTACTCGGCGATGCGCAGCACGGCCGACCGGGCCCGGGGATTCCGCCGACACTCGTCGGCGTCCGCGCGCAGCGCCTTGCCGATGATCCGGAACGGCGCAGGACGGGGTTCTGCGGCCACCGGGAGGCCGCGCGGAAGGCGGGGCCGGTCCGAACGCCCCTGGAAAGCTCTTTTGACCAGGCGATCCTCCAGGGAATGGAAACTGATCACGACCAGCCGGGCACTCGCCCTCAGTATCCCGGGGACGGTTTCCAGCCAGGTTCGCAGTTCGGCGAGCTCATCGTTCACGTGAATCCGCAGCGCCTGGAAAGTCCGCGTAGCCGGATGCCGGCCCGGTTCGACCCGCGGCACCGCACGCCGCACCAGTTCGGCGAGCTGCCGGGTGCGCGTCAGCGGCTCGACCTGCCGGGCCGCGACGATCGCACGGGCGATGCGCCGGGAGAAGCGTTCCTCGCCGTAGCGGTAGATCACGTCGGCGATCGCCTGTTCCGGCGCCCGATTCAGCCATTCCGACGCGGGAATTCCTGCACCGGGATCCATGCGCATGTCCAGCGGGCCGTCCTGCTGGAAGCTGAAGCCCCGCTCCGGCGCACCGAGCTGCGGCGATGAGACCCCGAGGTCCAGCAGCACGCCATCGACCCGGCCGTCCCCGGGCCAGTGTTGCCGGACCCGATCAGCCATGCTCGAAAAACACCCCTGACGGAACGCGAAGCGCGGATCCTGCTCCAGAGCGGCCGCCGCCTGCGCGGCCGCCGGATCGCGGTCCATCGCCAGCAGCCGCCCCTGCGGGTCGAGCGCGTCGAGGATGGCACGGCTGTGGCCGCCACGGCCGAAAGTGCCGTCCACGTACCGGCCCGCCGGACGAATCGCGAGGCCCCGTACCGCCGGTGCGAGCAGTACGGGCGTATGCAGCGAAGTCTCCATGGTGGCTACAGAGCGATGGATTCGAGCGCGTCACTGAGTGAGCCATCCGCATCCTCCCCGAACCAGAGTTCGCGATTGCGGGACCAGGTGTCCTCATCCCAGATTTCGAACTTGCTCCCCTGACCGACCAGCATCACCCGCTTCTCCAGTCCGGCGAACTCGCGCAGCGGCGGCGGGACCAGCAGGCGGCCCTGGCCATCGAGCTCGCATTCGGTAGCGTGTCCGACCAGCAGCCGCTGCAGGCGCCGGACCTGCGGGTTCATGTTCGGCCGGGACATCAGGGTCTGTTCGATGCGCTCCCAGTCGGGCGCCGGGTACAGCAGCAGGCACCCGTCCCGGTCTACGGTGACCACCATCCGGCCCTGACACCGCTCCACCAGCGCCTCGCGATAGCGCGCCGGGACCGCGATGCGCCCCTTGGCGTCCAGACTGAGTTGGCTGAGCCCTCGGAACATGTTGTGCCTCGACGGGGCCCCACTGATCCCCACCACGCCCCACTTCGAAACACTATAGGTACGCGAATCCGCGGGAGTCAAGGAAAAAATCGACCACCGACGAAAGAATAAGCGTTGATTCACAAATACTTACATGCACTCGCTTACACCAGGGCAGAGCCCTGGAAAAGCCATGAAAAGCGGGATGTTGGACGGGTTAGTTAAGAGAACACTTGAAATAATGGCGCCAGCATCCCGCGTCGCCGAAGGCGGCGCGGGCGCGCCGTGGAGAAAAGTGGGAGCCGGCCTGTAAGCCGGGTTCTGTCGAGGGCTGTCATTCCTCTGCGACGCCTGTCGCCAGGCGCCTCCAGCAGCCTACCCGGGTGCAGTGCGGGCCACACCATCGCACCCCTATTTGGCCTTGCTCCGGACGGGGTTTACCCTGCCACGCACTGTTGCCAGGCGCGCGGTGCGCTCTTGCCGCACCATTTCACCCTTACCTGTGAACCGGACGGAACCGGCCCCATCGGCGGTATCTTTTCTGTGGCACTTTCCGTCGGCTTGCGCCGCCCAGGGATTACCTGGCGTCCTGCCCTGCGGAGCCCGGACTTTCCTCCACGCCTGCGCGCAGCGACAGCCCGGCCGACTCCCGTAGCATCTTGTACGCTCATGCATCCCCCGGCGCAAGTCTGCCCGCCCCCGGCGCCGGCATCAGCGCTGCCGGGCCAACGCACGGGAATAGAGGCGGTTGCGGGGAACACCGGTCAGCTGCACCGCCAGTTTCACGGCCTGCTTCAGCGGAAGCGCCGCCAGCAGCACGTCGAGCACCCGCTCCTCCTCGGCGGTGACGCCGCCACCGGGCTCGCCCCCCTCCGCCGATTCCTGCGCCCCGGCGATCAGCAGCACGAATTCGCCACGGCCCCGGTTCGGGTCCGCGCCGAGCCATTCCGGGAGCGTCGCGGCGAAACCGAAGTAATGTTGCTCGAACTGCTTGGTGATCTCCCGGGCCAGCACTACCTCGCGTTCCGGCGCCAGATCCGCCAGATCCCCCGCGCTCGCCCGGATACGGTGCGCAGACTCGAAACAGCAGACCGTGACCGGCAGGGTCAGAAGCTTCTCGAGACGCTGCCGACGCGCCGACACCGACGCGGGCAGAAACCCCTCGAACCAGAACCGGTCGGAAGGCAGCCCGGCGACCGACAACGCGGCCATCACCGCGCTCGGCCCGGGGACCGGGAACACCGGCAGCCCCCCCTCGCGGACGGCCCGTACCAGCCGATAGCCGGGATCCGAGACCAGCGGCGTGCCGGCATCCGAGACCAGTGCGAGGTGCGCGCCCTGGCGCAGGCGCTCCAGCAGCTGCGGAACCCGCGCGGCCTCGTTGTGCTCGTGCAGGCTGAGCAGCGGCTTCGACAGCCCGAGATAGGCCAGCAGGCGCCCGCTGTGGCGGGTATCTTCCGCCACGACCAGGTCGGCCTCCCCCAGGATCCGCCGTGCCCGCGGGCTCAGATCCTCGAGGTTTCCGATCGGCGTCGCGACCACCCAGAGCGTCCCGGGCCGCGTTGACAGCGTCTGATGGTCTTTCAATACTGGCCTCCTACCCCTGCACACGAATCCCCCGTGACTCTAACGCACACGACCGTACCCGCGCGCGGAACCGCTGCCCGACACCTCCTCGCGCTTCTGTTCCTAGCCGCCCTGCTCTCGGCCTGCGCGGTTCCCCCGCCGCCCGCCCCGTCCACTCCGGCCGTCCCGCCGCCTGCCGAGATCGAAGTAACCCCGCTGGAGAGGGCCCGGACCCTGCTGATCGAAGCGGAGGCCACTCCTTCGGCGGACGCGTCGCGCCGGGCGATTGATGCCGTGCTGGCACTGGACGGCCCCGATGGCGGCCTGCTGCTGCGGGCAGAGCGGCTCTGGAGCCGGTTGCCGGAAGCAGGGAGCGCTCATCTCGCGGACCGCTACCGGGGGGCGCGGCTGGCCTGGGTGCAGAACGCTCCTGGAACCGCGCTCGAACGCCTGCCGCCGGTGGACGGCGATCCGGATTCGGTACTGCATTTCGACGCCCTTGCCCTCCATGCCGAGTTGTTGACCACAACCGGCACCTGGAACGGCGCACTGCGGGCCCGCATCGCGCTGGATCCGCGTCTGCTGGAGGATCCCGCGCGGCAGCAAGAGAATCAGCAATTCATCTGGAATCTGCTGGCCACCGTCGAGACGATCCAGCGAGCGCAACTGCGCGGCCGGGATGCAAGCGAAGCCGAGCGCGGCTGGGCCGAGTTGTTCGCAGCGCTGCGAACGGCGGGTGCCGATCCGCAGGCTTTCGATCGCGCGGCTGACGAGTGGGGACAGGCGCATCCGGGCCACAACGCGCGTATTCTTCTGCCGGATCTGCGCGAGGCCACGCTCAGACTCGATGCCCCGCCGCGCCGCATCGCGGTATTGCTGCCGCTGTCCGGCTCGCTTGCCGAGCTCGGCAACGCCGTGCTCGACGGCATCAGCGCACGCCTTACCCGGGACCATGGATACGGGGTCCCGCTGCGGGTGTTCGACACCGAAGGCGAACCGGCTCTGGCCGAGGCACACTACCGCAACGCGATCGGTGAGGGCGTCGACCGCATCATCGGCCCCCTCACCCGGGAAGCAGTGGACCGGGTAGCGGCAATCGGAGCGGGACCACCGACGCTCCTGCTGAACCAGCCCGTGCAGCCCCTGCCCGAGTCGTTCTCGGTGCTGTCACTCGCGCCCGAAGACGACGCCCGGGCGGCAGCGGCAGAGGCCCGCGCCACCGGCTGGCACAACGCCCTGGTGCTGGTACCCGAGGGGACGTTCGGGGAGCGCGTCGCGGATGCATTCCGCGAGACCTTCGAGTCCAGCGATGGCCGCGTGGCCACCGAGTACCGGTTCCAGGCGCGCGCCGCGGACCTGAACGCACAGATCGGTGCGATGCTCGGGGTCGATGAGTCCGAGGCGCGCATCGGTCGCCTGGGACGACAGCTCGGGCTGCGCCTGCAGGGCGATCCGCAGATTCGCGCCGATGTCGACGGGATCTTCATCGCCGGACCCGCGCGCGACCTGCGCATGGTCGTGCCGCACCTGCATTATCACCGCGCACACCGGCTGCCGATGCTGGCCACCTCGCATGCTTACGAGGGGCGGCCGCAACCGATGCTCGATGAAGACTTGAGCGGGTTGCGCTTCCCCGACGCGCCCTGGATGTTTCCCGAACTGAACCCCGAGCCGGGACTCCGGCAGCAGCTCGAGGCCAAGGTCGAGTTCGAGGCCGACGGCGAGTCCGAGAGCGACTCCGCTGCGGCACGGCTGCCGCGCTTCGCCGCGCTGGGAATCGATGCCGGCGGACTCATCACCGAACTCGGCCGCTATCGGCGCGCTCCCCAGCTCGAGGCCCGGGGCGCGGCCGGCAACTGGGCCTGGCAGCCGCTGACGCGCAGCTGGGTACGCGAACCCGGCTGGTTCGAGTTCCGCAATGGCACGCCGGTGCCGGTGCACGCCGCACCGGGACCGGCGAACGACGACTGATGGTACTCCCGGCGTTACGCGGGCAGGCTGCGGAGCGCGAGGCCGAGCGCTTCCTCGAACGCCAGGGTCTGGGCATCGTCGCGCGCAACTACCGCAGGCCGTTCGGCGAGATCGACCTGATCGCGCGGGAAGGCGGGGTGCTGGTATTCGTCGAGGTACGCAAGCGCAGTCACCGCGGCTTCGCCGACGGCGCCGAGAGCATCGATCGGCGCAAATGCCAGCGCCTGCGGCGGACCGCCGCGGCGTACCTGCAACAGACCCGCTGGCAGGGGCCGGTGCGGTTCGACGTGCTGGTGCTCGATGCGGGCAACCGGATCGAGTGGCTGCAGGATGCGATCCAGGAGGAATCCTGGTGACCCCGCTACAGCGCGAACTCGAACGGATGCTGCCGGCAGAGGATCGGCTGCTCGACCCGGCCGACTGCTGGGCCTACGGCGCCGACAACTCACGCCTGCATGCCCCGCCGGACGCGGTCGCTTTCGCCCGCGACCCGCAGGGCATCGTCGAACTGGTGCGGCTGTGCCGGCGGCTGCGCGCACCGCTGATCATGCGGGGGCGCGGGACGGGAACCACCGGCGCCGTCGTTCCGCTGCAGGGCGGACTGGTGCTGTCGACGGAGCGGATGAACCGGATCGTCGAGGTCGACCCGGACAATCGCTGGCTGGTGGCCGAACCCGGCGCCACCAACGCCGAGGTCCAGGCGGCTGCGGGCCGGCACGGTTTCTTCTGGCCGCCCGACCCGACCAGCAGCGCCTATTGCACGGTCGGCGGCAATCTGGCCTACAACTCGGCCGGGCCTCGCGCGGTCAAGTACGGGACCCCGCGGGAGAACACGCTGGGGCTCGCCGCGGTCGCCGGCACCGGCGCTGCGCTGCGCACCGGCGTGTACACGACCAAGGGGGTGGTCGGATACGACCTGACCCGGCTCTTGATCGGCTCCGAAGGAACGCTGGCCGTGATCACCGAGGCCAGCCTGCGGCTGACGCCGCTGCCCGAGACCCGGCGCCTGCTCCAGGCCGTGTACCGGGACATGCATGCGGCGGCGGCGGCGGTGGCGCGGATCATGGCGCAGCCGGTCACCCCCTGTGCGTTGGAGTTCATGGACGCGGCGGCGATCGACATGATCCGCGGCTATGCCGACAGCGAGCTTCCCGAACACGCCGGCGCATTGTTGATGATCGAGGTCGACGGCGCGGCCAGCCAGATCGGATTTGCCGCAGAAGCAGTCGCCACCGCGGCACGCGGCGACGGCTGCCTGGGGATCGAGGTCGCGACCAGCGACGCCGACGCAGACCGCCTCTGGCGCACCCGCAAGGCGCTGTCGCCGGCACTGCGCAACATCGCGCCAAAGAAGATCAACGAAGACGTGGTGGTTCCGGTGTCCCGGATCCCCGCACTGATCGACGGCCTCGGCGAACTGGGCCGCCGGCACGGAATCCGGATCGTCAACTTCGGTCACGCGGGCAACGGCAACATCCATGTGAACCTGCTGGTGGATCCCGATGATCCGGTGCAGATGCAGGCCGCCGAGCAGTGCCTGGACGAGGTCTTCGGCCTGGTGCTGCGCCTGCGCGGCACGCTGTCGGGAGAACACGGCGTGGGGCTGGTCAAACGCGAATTCATCCGCCGGGAACTGGATCCCGAGGCGCTGGCGCTGATGCACGGCCTGCGCCGGGTCTTCGATCCCGACGGAATCATGAATCCAGGCAAGGGGCTGCCCGGACCCGACGCTACTTGACGACCTTCAGACTGGGCCCCTTCCTGGGCCGGGTCGGCCTGGACTTGGCGTCTGCGGTCTCTCCCGGCCCGGCGTCGTCGGCCGATTCGGATTCCGGCTGCAACTCGGACCCGGGCTCGTTGCCGAACATCATCCCCTGCCCGTTTTCGCGCGCAAAGATCGCGAGCACGGAACCCATCGGCAGGTACACCTGCATCGGCCGGCCCGCGAAACGCGCCGAGAAGGAAATGGCATCATTGTCCAGTTGCAGCGCCTGCACCGCCGCTGGCCCGATGTTCAGCGTGATCTTGCCGTCCTGTACGAACTGCTCCGGCACCGTCACGCCCGGACGGGTAGCGTCGACGAGCAGATGCGGGGTCATCGAATTGTCGACGATCCAGTCCAGCAGGGCGCGGACGAGATACGGACGCGAGGGGGTCATTCTCGGAGCTCCCGTTCGGCCTCCGTGAGGCTCATTCGAAACGATTCGCGCTGGCAGACCCGGTCCGCATAGACCTGGATCGCCTTCGGCAGGGTGTCGATCGCAATGCCGGCCCAGGGCAGGCGCCACATCACCGGCGCAATCGCCGCATCGACGATACTGAACTCGTCGCTGAGGAAATACGGCTTCAGTTCGAAGATCTCGGTCGCGTTCAGCAGACTCTCGCGCAGCATCTTCCGCGCCTTGGTGAGAGCCGCGCCGCTGGACTGCGCGATCAGGTCCATGCCCGCATACCAGTCGCGTTCCACCCGGTACAGCGCGAGCCGCGCCGCCGCCCGCGACACCGGGTCGACCGGCATCAGCGGCGGATGGGGAAAACGCTCGTCGAGATACTCGGTGATCACATGCGTGCCGTACAGCGCCAGATCCCGATCGACCAGGGTCGGCACCTCGTTGTAGGGATTCAGGTCGGAGAGATCCTCGGGCAGCTCGTCGGGAGCCAGATTGACCACGTCGACCGCGATGTCCTTCTCGGCGAGAATGATGCGGATGCGATGGCAGCGCACGCAGTTGTGCGCCGAAAAAAGGGTCATCACGGAACGTCTGTTGGCGACCAGCGCCATGGCTTTCTCCCCGTCCCCCGCGGTGTGCGGGTCAATACGGCAAACTCCGGCGAATGGCAGGGCACGGTCTGCCCGCACACCGCCCTGTCCTAGTGTACGTCTTTCCAGTATTCCTTTTTCAACAGGTAGGCAAACCCAAGGAAAACCAGCAGGAACAGCATCACGTACATCCCGATGCGCTGGCGCTCGGCCTGCATCGGTTCGGCCAGGTAGGAGAGAAAGGTCACCAGGTCGCGTATTGCACGATCGTACTCCGGTCCGCTGAGCATCCCGGCCTCCACCACCTGCAGCCGAACATTCCCCTCACGGTCAACGTGCTTCTCCTGCCAGCCCTGCAGCTCCCACAGGGGATGTGGCATCCCGACGTTCTCGAACACCGCGTTGTTCACACCCAGCGGCCGCGACTCGTCCAGGTAGAAGCTGCGCAGGAAACTGTACAGCCAGTCTTGGCCCCGCACGCGGGCGACCAGTGTAAGGTCGGGCGTCGCGATGCCAAAGGCCTCTTCGCCATAGGCGGCGGTCATCGCATTGGTAATGAGCGACCCGGGCGCCACCAGTTCGCCCTCCTCGTCGGTGGTGAAGATCATCGACTGGATGAGCTGGTTCTCGGTCAGGCCGAGGTCGTCCCCCACGCGGCTGTAGCGCATGTACTGCGCCGAATGACATCCCACACAATAGTTGAAGAAGAGCTGGGCACCGCGCTGCAGCGAGGCTTGGTTGGTCACATCCACGTTCACGCGGTCCAGCGGGACGGCAGGACCCGCCGCCTGAAGGGACACGGGGCCCAGCGCCAGAACGGCCAGGGCAAGAATGGCGATCAGCGGTTTCATCAGGCGGTCACCCTTGCTGGAACGGGACGGTCTCGACCCATGTTGCGCGCGAAGGCGGGCACAACCATGGTGACGAACAGGTAGGCGGTGGGCAGCAGCCAGGCGGTCAACAACAGCTGGGCGTTGGCCGGGTCAAAACGCGTGTAGTCGTACAGCGAATAGAGCCCGACCAATACCACGAAGGACAGCAGGGTGAAGACTGCGGACCGCTCCCGGCTGTGGAACCACAGCAGCCAGAAGAAGAGGAAGTACATCACGCCGAAGCGCAGCGTCAGCTCACCGTACAGCGTGGTCACCTGCTGCAGCCCCAGATAGCCGAGAACCACGAAGGTCACGACGAACACCGCGAGGTTCAGCTTGTGCGCAAAGGAGCGGTAGCGGATGGACTTGACCGGGTTCCGGTCGATCCAGGGCACGAAGAACAGGATCGTCACCGCAGCCCCCATCGCAACCACGCCCAGGAACGGGTCCGGCACCGCACGCAGGATCGAATAGAACGAGGTGAAGTACCAAACCGGCGGGATCAGGTCCGGAGTGACCAGCGGGTCGGCCGGAATCATGTTCGCGGGCTTCAGGAACAGGCCGCCCATCTCCGGCGCGAAGAACACCACCGCGAAAAACGCGATGAAAAATACGCCGACACCGACCAAATCCTTCACGGTGTAGTAGGGATGGAACGGGATCCCGTCGCGGGGAATTCCGTTTTCGTCCTTGTTCGCCTTGATCTCGACGCCGTCGGGGTTGTTGGAGCCCACCTCGTGCAGCGCGATCACGTGCGCGACGATCAACAGCAGCAGCACCAGCGGCAGTGCGATCACGTGCAGCGCGAAGAAGCGGGTCAGGGTCGCATCGGAGAGCAGGAAATCGCCGCGGATCCAGGTCACCAGGTCGGGGCCGATGTAGGGGATGGTCGCGAACAGGTTCACGATCACCTGTGCTCCCCAGTACGACATCTGGCCCCAGGGCAGCAGGTAGCCGGCGAAGGCTTCGGCCATCAACACCACGTAGATCAGTACACCGAAGATCCAGATCAGTTCGCGCGGCTTCTTGTAGGATCCGTAGAGCAGCGCGCGGAACATATGCAAGTAGACCACGACGAAGAAGAACGACGCGCCGGTGGAATGCATGTACCGGATCAGCCAGCCCCATTCTACGTCGCGCATGATGTACTCGACCGACGCGAAGGCCAGTTCGGCATCGGGCTTGAAGAACATCGTCAGGAAAATGCCGGTCACGATCTGGATC
The DNA here is from genome assembly GCF_000321415.2 of Thioalkalivibrio nitratireducens DSM 14787. NCBI lineage: Bacteria > Pseudomonadati > Pseudomonadota > Gammaproteobacteria > Chromatiales > Ectothiorhodospiraceae > Thioalkalivibrio > Thioalkalivibrio nitratireducens. The sequence continues at coordinate 2,714,536 of NC_019902.2, forward strand.
ACCAGCACCAGCAGGGCAAGCGAACCGAAGTAGTACCAGAAGTTGAAATTCTTCGGCGCGTAATAGCGCGCGAGGTGGTCATTCCAGAGCTGGGACAGCGGAAAACGGGCATCCACCCAGCCCAGCAGCCCTCCCTGGATCTTGTCAGCCGTATTGCCAGCCATTATGCAGTGCCTCCTTCGGCGTGCTCACCCACGAGGATCACGTCGTCGCTGAGGTAACGGTGCGGAGGCACCTCCAGGTTCAATGCAGCCGGCATGTTGCGGTACACGCGGCCCGCCATGTCGAAACGGGAGCCGTGGCAGCCGCAGAACCAGCCGCCCGGCCAGTCGCTACCGAGCTCCGCCGCGCCGATTTCCGGACGAAACGCGGGCGAGCAGCCCAGGTGCGTGCACAGCCCGATCAGAACCAGGATCTCCGGCTTGATCGAGCGGTACGTGTTCTGGGCATACTCGGGTTGCTGGGCCGCCACCTCGGAATCGGGGTCGCGCAGCCGGCCATGGATCTCCGGCAGCAATTCGAGCATCTCCGGGGTGCGCCGGACCACCCAGACGGGCCGACCACGCCAGGCCACACTGATGCGCTGCCCCGGCTCGATCTGCGTGACGTTCACCTCCACCGGCGCGCCGGCGGCCTGAGCCCGCGCGCTCGGCTGCAAGGAGGCTACGAAGGGCACGGCCAGTGCCGCTACCCCCGCACCGCCGACCACCGTGGTCGCCGCCACCAGAAACCGGCGCCGCCTTCGGTCCACGCCTTGGTCTGCCATCTTGCTATCTCCAGCTGAGGTTTCGGATGCGTTGGCGATGCCCGCATCGCCATTTTCCGGGGCCACCCGGAATCGGCTGCACAGGGGATCGCGGGCCCGTTCGGGGCCGATAAAATCCGATAGAATTCACTAACACGCTAATGGGGTCAAGCGGGGTAGTGGCCAGACGCACATCGGCCCGACCGGACGAAAAGTTCGCGCGCGAACCGGCATCAAGCCCCAACGCATTGCTTCAAAAAGAGTTTACGAAATCCGCTGCAGGCGCTAAGCGGGATTCGGAAGGTCAACGAAACGGTGCTCCACACCGAAGCGCTCGGCGCACCAGTCGCCGAGCGCCCGCGGCCCGTAACGCTCGGTCGCGTGGTGCCCGGCGGCGATATAGTGGATGCCCAGTTCGCGGGCCTCGTGCGTGGTCTGCTCGGAGATCTCGCCGCTGACATACGCGTCGGCCCCGGCTGCGGCCGCGTCGACCAGCAGCGACTGTGCCGCGCCGGTGCACCAGGCCACGCGCCCCACCGGGTCGGCCCCGCTGTCGATCCACAGCGGCGTGCGCCCGAGCGCGGACTCGATCCGGGCCGCGAACTCGCGGGCCGGGATCGGCTCGGGCAGGCGCCCCACCAGGCCGACGCCGTCCGCACGCAGCACGTCTTCGGTTTCGAGCCCGAGACGCAGCGCCAGCTGCGCGTTGTTCCCGAGCCGCGGGTGCGCATCCAACGGCAGATGATAGGCCACCAGGTTGATCTCATGGCGCAGCAGGGTCTGCAGGCGACGGCGCTTCATTCCGGTGACCGGCTGGGGTTCGCCCCGCCAGAAGTAGCCGTGGTGCACCAGCAAGAGGTCCGCCTCGAGCGCTACCGCGGCCTCGATCAGCGCCAGCGAGGCCGTGACGCCGCTGACGATCCGCCGGATCTCCGACCGCCCCTCGACCTGGAGTCCGTTCGGGCAGTAATCCTGGAAACGCTGCGACTCCAGTTCCGTGTCCAGCGCCCGCAAGAGGGCATCGCGATCGGCACAGTCGGGCATCCTGGAACCCTCCGGAATTCGCGGGTCGAGCCCATCGGCACGCCCAAGGGTTGAATCGGCAATGGTATAGTCATGCAATGGTGAATCTTTCGCGTTTCCTCGTGCAAGCGGCGCTGGCCGGCGTCGCGGTGGCCGTGATCGTGGCCGTGTTCTTCCCCGGCCTGCTGGACCCGGACCGGAATGGCCCCGCAGCCGTGCTTCAGGTACCCGGTGTGCCGGCCCACGGACCCGTATCCTACGCGACCGGCGTCGCGCGGGCCGCACCGGCGGTCGTCAACATCATGACCTCGCGGACGGTCGAGTTCCCGGGTCCGCTGACGGGCGACCTCGGTCCGCGCGAACACCCGTTCGAGGGACATCCGGAGGGCCGCGAACAGGCAAGCCTCGGCTCGGGCGTGATCGTGAGCCCGACGGGGCACATCCTGACCAACCATCACGTCATCGAGAAGGCGGAGGCCATTGCAGTCGTACTGGCCGACGGCTCCGCCCACCCCGCCGAGATCATCGGCATCGACCCGGACACGGACCTCGCGGTGCTGCGCATCGCGGCCGGCGAGCTGACTGCCGCCAGCATCGGCCGCTCCAACGACCTCGCGGTAGGCGACGTGGTGCTCGCGATCGGCAACCCCTTCGGCGTCGGCCAGACCGTAACCCAGGGAATCGTCAGCGCGACCGGACGCACCGAACTCGGCATCAACCTGTTCGAGGACTTCATCCAGACCGACGCCGCTATCAATCCTGGCAACTCCGGGGGAGCCCTGATCAATGCCACCGGGGAATTGATCGGTATCAGCACCGCGATCTTCACCCGCTCCGGGGGATCGCACGGGATCGGCTTCGCGATCCCGGTGGATCTGGCGCTCGACGTGATGAACGAGATCATCGAGAAAGGTTACGTGGCGCGCGGCTGGCTGGGCATCGAGGTCCAGGCCCTCGACCGGGCTCTGGCGGAATCCTTTGGGCTCAGCAACACCCGCGGCGTGCTGATCGCGGGCATCCTGAGCCAGGGACCTGCGGCCCGCGCCGGGCTGCGTCCCGGAGACGTGATCGTGCGTCTGGACGGCCAGCAGGTGCTGACCACGCGGGAGGCGCTGAACATCATCGCCCGCAAGCGCCCGGGCGACAGCCTTGAGATCGAGGCCCGGCGGGACGGTGAAGCCCTGCACCTCGAAGCGACCGTCGACCAGCGCCCGGTCTGAGCTCCGCCACCCCAAGCGGTGGCCGATCCGAATCCACTAGTCCACGCTGTCCAGCGCCTGCTCAAGCGCGAACAGGAAACCGCGGTTCTGCTCCGGAGTGCCGACCGTGACCCGCAGGTGATCGCAAAGCACGCCGCCCGCGGCACCGACGTCCCTGATCAGGATGCCGGATGCACGCAGCGCGTCGAAGACCGGCCGGCCCCGACCCGCCCCGACCTGGAACAGAATGAAATTGGCGTCGCTCGGGATCACGCGGAGCACCCCTGGCAGCGCCTCCAGCGCGCGCGTTAGCACGGCGCGCTGTTCCCTCAGGATGCGTGCCTGCCCGTCGAGCACCGATCCGTGCGCCAGCGCAAACAACGCGGAGCGCTGGGTCAGGGAATTGATGTTGTACGGCAGCCGCAGGCGATCCAGCGCGTCGATCCACTCTGCTGCTGCCGCCAGATAGCCCAGCCGCAACCCGGCCAGCCCCAGCTTGGACAGCGTGCGCATCACCATCAGCCCCTTCGGCACACCCGCTCGGGGCAGGAAGGTATGGCTAGCGAAGGGTGCATAGGCCTCGTCGATCACGGTCACTCCGGGATTCGCGAGTACCACGGCCTCGACCAGGCCCGGATCGTACTGCCGACCCGTGGGGTTGTTCGGGCAGGCCAGGAAGACCAGTGCCGGCCGGTGTACCTCGACGGCGTTCAGCAGGGCCTGCCCGTCGAGGTCGAAATCGCCGGTCAGCGGCACACCGACGAAGGGCACCCCGGCCGCGCGCGCCAGTACCTCGTACATCACGAAGGTCGGCACCGGCGCCAGCACCGGCCGGCCGCTGCCCTGGACCGCCGCGATCAGTATCTGGATCAACTCGTCGGAACCGTTTCCGAGCAGGCAGCCCGCGGTATCCGGAACGCCGTGCGCGGCCCGGATCGCCGCCACGACCGCGCGGCCGCCGGCATCAGGGTAGCGGTTGAGCTCCACCCCGCGCAGTGCCTCGAGCCAGGCCACTTCGAGTTCGCCGGGCCAGGCATAGGGGTTCTCCATCGCATCCAGCTTGACCAGCCCGGTCGCGTCGGCAACGGCATAGGGCGGCTGCGCGAGCACCTCCGGCCGCATCAGGTCGGCGGGCAGCGTCATGCGGACCGCCGCCGGACGACCTGGCCGGGGCTACTCACCGCGCATCTCCGCAGAGCGCGCATGAGCCACCAGCCCTTCCCCGCGCGCCAGCACCGAGGCGGTACGCCCGAGCGCGGCCGCGCCCTCGGGCGAACAGGCGATGATGCTGGAGCGCTTCTGGAAGTCATAGACGCCCAGCGGCGACGAGAAGCGCGCGGTACGCGAAGTGGGCAGCACATGGTTGGGCCCGGCACAGTAGTCCCCCACCGCCTCGGAAGTATAACGGCCCATGAAGACGGCCCCCGCGTGCCGCAGGCCGGCGTCGAGCAGCGCCTGCGGGTCGGCTACCGACAGCTCCAGGTGCTCCGGGGCAATGTGGTTGGCGACGCGAACCGCCTCGTCCAGATCGCGCACGCGGATCAGCGCCCCGCGCCGGCCCAGGCTGGTGCGGATGATCTCCGCCCGGGGCATCGCCCGTAGCAGGCGCTCCATCGCCTCCGCCACCCGCTCCAGGAACGCGGAATCCGGCGAGACCAGGATCGCCTGCGCCTGCTCGTCGTGCTCCGCCTGCGAGAACAGATCGGCCGCGATCCAGTCCGGATCGGTCTGACCGTCGCAGACCACCAGGATCTCGGACGGCCCGGCGATCATGTCGATGCCGACGGTGCCGAAGACCTCGCGCTTGGCCGCCGCCACGTAGATATTGCCCGGACCAACGATCTTGTCGACCGCGGGGATCGTCGCGGTACCATGGGCCAGCGCCGCAACGGCCTGCGCACCGCCGATCGTGAACACCCGGTCGACGCCGGCCACCGCAGCGGCGGCCAGCACCAGCTCGTTCAGCTCGCCGGCCGGGGCGGGCACGACCATCACCAGGAGCCCGACGCCGGCGACCTTGGCGGGAATCGCGTTCATCAGCACCGACGACGGGTAGGCGGCCTTGCCCCCGGGCACGTACAGACCCACCGAGTCCAGCGGCGTCACGCGCTGGCCGAGCACGGTGCCGTCCGGATCCTCGATCTGCCAGTCCTGCATCCGCTGGCATTCGGCGTAGCGGCGGATGCGCCCCGCGGCAGTCTCCAACGCGTCGCGCTGCGCCGCCGGAAGGCCATCCAGCGCCGCCCGCAGGCGTGTTGCCGGAACCTCCAGTTCCGACGCCTGCGCCACCGACAGCCGGTCGAAGCGTGCGGTATAGCGCAGCAACGCCGCATCCCCCTCGCTGCGCACGGCCGCGAGGATCTCGTCGACGATCGCGCGCACGCCATGGTCGGCGACCGACTCCCAGGACAGAAGGCGGTCGAGTTCGCCCCAGAACGTGGTCTCACGGCTGTCCAGTCGCTGAATCTCAGGCATCGGTAATGGCTCCCCGGTGATGGCTACCTGGTAATGACTCCCTGCACGATTCGCCGCAGCACCCGGGCAGAACGCGGATCACCGGGCCTGCCGCCGCCGGCGCACGGCCTCGGCGAGCAGCTGCAGCGCGGCCCCGGAATCGTCCCAGCCCATGCACGCATCGGTAATGCTCTGACCATAGACCAGGGGCCTGCCGGGGACGATGTCCTGGCGGCCGGGCTTCAGGTGGCTTTCCAGCATCACGCCGATGATATGCGTGTTGCCGCCGCCCACCTGCTCGGCGAGCGACCGGGCCACGTCGATTTGCCGTGCCGGATCCTTGCGGCTGTTGGCATGGCTGCAATCCACCATCACCACCTCCGGTAGCTCCGCGGCCCGCAGCTGCTGGCACGCCTGCTCGATGCTTTCGGCATCATAGTTCGGCTGCCGCCCGCCGCGCAGGATGATATGGCAATCCTCGTTCCCCGCGGTGGAAAAGATCGCCGAGCGACCGGCCTTGGTCACCGACAGAAAATGGTGCGGACGCGAGGCCGAGCGGATCGCGTCGATCGCGACCTGCAGGCTGCCATCGGTCGAGTTCTTGAACCCGACCGGGCAGGAAAGCCCCGAGGCCAGTTCGCGGTGCACCTGGCTCTCGGTAGTGCGCGCGCCGATCGCACCCCAGGCCACCAGGTCGGCCACATACTGCGGGCTGATCAGGTCGAGGTATTCGGTGGCCGCCGGCATGCCCAGCACCGCGAGGTCGCGCAACAGGCCGCGGGCAACGCGCAGGCCCTTGTTGATGTGGAAACTGCCGTCGAGGTCGGGGTCGTTGATCAGTCCCTTCCACCCGACCGTGGTCCGCGGCTTCTCGAAGTAGACGCGCATCACCACTTCCAGCGCGTCGTTCAATTCGCCGCGAAGCCGAACCAGCCGGTCCGCGTAGTCCATCGCCGCATCGACGTCGTGGATCGAACAGGGCCCGACGATCACCAGCAGACGGTCGTCCTCGCGATGGAGGATCCGGTGGATTGCCTGGCGAGAAGCGAACACGGTCTCGGCCGCAGCCTCGGTCAGCGGAATCTCGTCGCGCACCACGTCCGGCGCGGAGACCTCCTGGATTCCCTTGATTCTCAGGTCATCGGTTTGATGCGTCATGTTTCCAGTCCGGCTAAGGCGCGGGCGCGACCGCCGGTCGCAGCGCCTTGATCAGTTGTTGAATGCGCGCGTGCTGCATCTTCATCGCCGCCTTGTTGACCACCAGCCGCGAACTGATGTGCGCGATCAGTTCCAGCGGCGCCAGCCCGTTGGCCTTCAGCGTGTTCCCGGTATCAACGAGGTCGACGATGTAGTCGGCCAGCCCGACCAGCGGCGCCAGTTCCATCGAGCCATAGAGCTTGATGATCTCGACCTGTCGCCCCTGCGCGGCGAAATACCGCTGCGCAATGTTCACGAACTTGGTCGCGATGCGCAGGCGCTCCTCGCCCGGCCGGTGTTCCGGCCGCCCCGCGAGCATCAGCCGGCAACGGGCGATCCCGAGGTCGAGCGGTTCGTAGAGACCCGCACCGCCATGCTCCATCAGCACGTCCTTGCCGGCGACGCCCAACGCCGCAGCGCCGTGCTGCACGTAGGTCGGCACATCGGTCGCACGCACCACCACGATATTCACGTCCGGCCGGCTCGTTTCGATGATCAGCTTGCGGGTCTTGGCCGGATCTTCCAGCGGCACCACCCCGGCACGCTCCAGCAGCGGCAGCGTCTCTTCCAGGATCCGCCCCTTCGACAGCGCAATGGTCAGGGCCTGGTTCGCGCTCATGTCAGGCGGGCTCCCGACGGATGGTGGCGCCGATCTGGCTCAGTTTCTCCTCGATGCATTCGTACCCTCGGTCGATGTGGTAGATCCGGTCCACCGCGGTTTCGCCCTCGGCGACCAGGCCGGCCAGGATCAGGCTGGCCGACGCGCGCAGGTCGGTCGCCATCACCGGTGCCCCGTGCAGGCTCTCGACGCCGGTCACGATCGCGGTGTTGCCCTCGATGCGGATGTCCGCGCCCATGCGCTGCAGCTCCTGGGCATGCATGAAGCGGTTCTCGAATACCGTCTCGATGACCGATCCGGTACCCGTGCCCACGGTGTTCAGCGTCATCATCTGCGCCTGCATGTCGGTCGGGAACGCAGGGAACGGCGCGGTGCGCAGGTTCACGCATTTCGGGCGGCGCCCGCGCATGTCCAGTTCGATCCAGTCTTCGCCGGTCTCGATCCGGGCACCGGCCTCGGCGAGTTTCAGCAGTACCGCGTCGAGCAGTTCCGGACGCGTATTCTTGGTCCGCACATGCCCGCGCGTGACCGCCGCGGCGACCAGGAAGGTACCGGTCTCGATCCGGTCCGGCATCACGTCGTACTCGCAGCCAGACAGGGTCTCGACCCCGGTCACGTGAATGGTGTCGGTGCCTGCGCCCTGGATCTTCGCACCCATGCGCATCAGGCAGTGTGCAAGGTCCACCACCTCCGGCTCGCGTGCGGCGTTCTCGATCAGGGTTTCGCCCTCGGCCAGGGTCGCCGCCATCAGCAGGTTCTCGGTACCGGTCACGGTGACCTGGTCGAATACGATCCGCGCCCCCTTCAGGCGCGCCGCACGGGCGTGAATGTAGCCGGCTTCAACCTCGATCTGCGCGCCCATCGCTTCCAGCCCCTTCAGGTGCAGATTGACCGGCCGGCTCCCGATCGCACAGCCGCCGGGCAGAGAGACCTCGGCCTCGCCGAACCTGGCCAGCAGCGGACCCAGCACCAGGATCGACGCGCGCATCGTCTTCACGAGGTCATAGGGCGCCACGCATCGGGTGAGCGTGGTCGGGTCCACCTCGATGCGCATGCGCTCGTTGACCGTCAGGGTCACGCCCATCCGGCCGAGCAGTTCCATCGTGGTGGTCACATCCTGAAGATGCGGCACGTTGCCGATCACCATCGGGCTGTCGGCGAGCAGGGTGGCGGCAAGAATCGGCAGGACCGCGTTCTTGGCGCCGGAGGTCCAGACCTGCCCTTCCAGCGGCCGCCCCCCGGTGACTATGAGTTTGTCCATTCGGAATCCGGGATTGGTGTCCGCCCCGCAGCACGGGTGCGGACGCGCACGAGAACGCGACATGATACCGAAAACGACTCACCAGCGCCGTCAAAACCGGCGTCGACGCGGAGGAATGCGTTCACACCGCGGGATCCGGACCCAGCAACTCCTCGAGACGGTAGAGTACCAGCAGTGGCCGCAGATCCTCCGGAACCGCCGTCCACACCAGCCGGGCGCCGGCCCGTTCGCGCTGGCGCCAGAACTCGACCAGCAATGCGATGCCGGCACTGTCGACCCGAGTCGCGCCGGACAGATCCAGCGCCGCCGACGGTGGCAGACGCGGCAGCAGTTCCTCGCCGCGGGCCATCAGCGCGGGCGCCGTGGCGAAAGTCAGCGGTCCGGAGAAACGCAGGGTCGCACCCTCCAGCACCAGGGAAGCGTCAGCCACCCGACGCGTCCCCGCCGGATGCCGCGTCGTCGATCGTTTCCTCGACCAGCGACCGGTCACCTGCCTCCAGACGTTCGATCAGGGCATCCAGGCCATCGCGGTTGATCTCGGTATTGAAATGGTTCCGGAAGTTGCCCACGAAACTCAGGCCCTCGGCCTCGACGTCGAACACGCGCCAATCGCCTTCCACCGGCCGCAGGCGATAATTGACGGTGATGTTCGGCTGTCCGCTGCCCACCACGATCTCGGTCGCGACCACGGCCATGCGTTCGTCCTCGCGCGAGCGGCGGGCAATCACGTTCACCTGGCGGTCGAGGTAATCGGCCAGGCGCACACCGTAGGCATTGAGCAGGGTATCCCGGAAAGCCTCGGTGAAACGGGTGCGCTGCGCGTCGGTGGCATCACGCCAATGGCGGGCCAGGATCAGGCGGGCCATGCCGTCGATGTCCACCAGCGGGATGATCTCCCGCTCGATGACTTCCAGCACGTATTCGGGTTCTGCCTTGGCCCGTGCCTCGTCCTCCCGCAATGTGTCCAACACGCGGTTGATCGCGCCGTCGACCAGCTCGATCGCGGTCGATCCCTGTGCCGGCAACGCAGCCAGGGTCAGCGTCAGCAGCAGGGTCGCCCCCGCCAGGATCCCGGATATCGGTCGTTTCATCGCTACCACCTCGTCGCTATGAATGTCGGGGACCGGCCTTCTGCAGGGCCGGCGCACACGCAGATGCCGCGCATCGGGGCTCAGTTGCCCGACACCTGGGTCAGCACCCGCCCGATCATCGTCTCCAGAACCAGGGCGGACTGGGTGAACAGCACCTCGTCGCCGTCGCCGAGCATCTCGAAATCACCGCCCGGTTCGAACGCCACGTACTGCTCGCCGAGCAGCCCGGCCGTGAAAATACTGGCCTGCGTGTCCGCCGGCAGGTAGTCGTGTCCCGACCGAACCGCCAGCGTCACCCGGGCCTGAAAGCGCTCGGGATCGTACTCGATCGACGCGACACGACCGATCCGGACACCGGAGACGGTCACCGGCGCACGCACCTTCAGCCCCCCGATGTGATCGAAATAGGCGATCACCTCGTAGGTGTCGCGATCCCGGTACTCGGCGATGTTGCTCACCTGGATCGCCAGGTAGAACAGTGCCGCGATGCCCAGCAACACGAACAGACCGACGGACACTTCCAGATAGCGCAGCTTCATCACGATACCTCTTGCTCAGACCTCACCGAACATCAGCCCGGTGAGGATGAAATCCAGGCCGAGTACGGCCAGCGCGGACACAACGACCGTCTGGGTCGTCGCACGCGAGATGCCTTCGGAGGTCGGTTGTGCATCGAAACCCTGGAACACCGCGATCCAGGTCACCACGAATCCGAACACCACGCTCTTGATCACGCCCGAGACCACGTCCTCGCGCCAGTCCGTGACCGCCTGCATCTGGGAGAAATAGGATCCGCTGTCCACGCCGAGCAAGCCCACGCCGACGATGTACCCGCCGATCACGCCCACGGCGCTGAATATCGCCGCAAGCAGCGGCATCGACACGAACCCGGCGAGAAAGCGCGGCGCGAACACCCGCCGGTACGGATTCACCGCCATCATCTCCATCGCCGACAGCTGTTCGGTGGTTTTCATCAGCCCGATCTCGGCGGTCAGTGCCGACCCGGCACGCCCTGCAAACAGCAGGGCGGTGACCACCGGTCCGAGTTCCCGAACCAGAGACAGCGCAACCACTCCGCCCAGGGCCTCGGCGGCGCCGAAATTCACCAGCGTGATGTACCCCTGGTACCCCAGCACCATGCCCACGAACAGCCCCGATACTGCGATGATCAACAGTGAACGCACGCCGACCGAGTAGAGCTCGGCCAATGTCAGGGCGGGCCGACGCAGCGCCGCGTCCTGGCTGCGCAGCACGCGCACGAGGAAGACCGACGCGCGCCCGAGCACGGCCAGCCAGCCCAGACCCGCACGGCCCAGGCGCGCGAGCCTCTCAATCATGCTCGCGCTCCGCCGTTCGCAGCAGATCGCCGCGGTAATCCAGGCCCGGGTAATGGAACGGGACCGGGCCATCGGGCCGTCCCTCGAGAAACTGCCCGGTCCAGTCGGATGCGCGTTCCCGGACCTCGTCCACCGTTCCCGAATCCATCACCCGGCCCTCTGCGATCAGTACGACGTGGTCGGAAATCGCCATCGCCTCCACCACGTCGTGCGTGACCAGAACGCTGGTCAATCCCAGCGCCCGGCTGGTGCGCTGGACCAGGGTCACGATCTGCCCCATCGTGATCGGGTCGAGCCCGGCGAAGGGCTCGTCGTACATGATCATGTCCGGGTCGAGCGCGATCGCTCGCGCCAGCGCGACCCGGCGCGCCATTCCGCCCGAGAGCTGCGCCGGACTCAGATCGCGGGCGGAGCGCAGGCCGACCGCCTCGAGCTTCATCAGCACCAGCGTGCGAATCAGTGGCTCCGGCAGACTCGTGTGCTCGCGCAGCGGAAACGCCACGTTCTCGAACACGTTCATGTCACTGAGCAGGGCACCGGTCTGGAACAGCATGCCCACACGTTTGCGCAACGCGTACAGCCGCCGGGTGGAGAGCCGCGCCACCTCCTCGCCGTCGACCCAGATGCGCCCGGAATCGGGGCGCAACTGGCCACCGATCAGACGCAGCAATGTGGTCTTGCCAGTACCGCTCGGTCCCATCACGGTCGTGACCCGCCCGCGCGGGACGGTCAGCGACAAGCCGTCGAACACGGTCTTGCGCCCGTGGCGGAAGGCCAGATCCTCGATGATCACATGTGGCGCGTCTTCGGCGGACTGCTGTGGCACCAACGATTCTCCCGCTGTTCCCGGGGACACCGCCCCGGCGACCCGAAATCCGAACATCTAGGCTAGACCCGCCAGCCGGCGGATCGTTTCGGCGTTCTCCAGTTCCTGCGGACCCGTGCGCAGAAACACCTGAAGCGAAGGCTCCGCGAAGCCGCCGCGCAGCGACTCCAGCAGCCGCCGCCAGCCGGGCAGTGCGAGACCGCGCTCGGGCTCGAGCACCAGCACGCCGCCACCGGAGCCCGTGTAATACCGGCACGAGCGCACGCCCTCGAGCGCAGGGTCGGACCGGCGCAGGTACACCGGCACGGCAGGAAGCAGGCCGGCACCGGCGTTCCCTTCCCCCTCCAGCAGGCATCCACCGAGGTGCCCCCCGAGGAGCTGCAACAGTTCATCACAGCGATGCGCCGCACCTGGAGGAACCTCGAAATATACCTGAAAGGCCTCTGGCAATTCCGAGACCCAGCCGGCATTGGTGGCAAACCGGCCCCACGCCTGCCGCGGAATCAGGATCTCCCCCCAGTAGTGGCCATAGAACGCGAAACGCCAGTCTTCCGGCAGACCTTCCGGGTAGAAGTCCTGCCAGGTGGTATCGGTGTCGTCCAGAACCGCGGCCAGGCGCAGGCCGCGGGGGTCGGTGTCAGACATCAAGCGGCGCTCCGGTTGCAGGATCGGCCGTGACAGGCCACGGTCGCGGGATGGTAGCCATCCTGCCGCCTGCTTGAAAACCCGCCGCGGACCGACCGGGAAAAGACGAGCCGCGATCCCCGGCAGTACACTCTTGCCCACGCTCACTCGGAGCATCGCGTCGATGTGGCTTCCCGTTCTGGCGGTCACGGCTGGTCTCGCGGCACTGACTGTCGGTGCCGACCGCCTCGTGCTGGGGGCGTCGGCACTTGCGCGCGGGCTCGGTGTCACCCCGCTGCTGATCGGGCTGACCATCGTCGCCTTCGGCACCTCCGCGCCCGAGGTCGTGGTATCGATCGTCGCCGCGCTGCAGGGCAACCCGGACCTGGCCGTCGGCAACGCGATCGGCTCGAACATCGCCAACATCGGCCTGGTGCTCGGCGCCACCGCACTGATCGCGCCCCTGGTGGTGGCGTCGGGGATCCTGCGTCGCGAGTTTCCGATCCTGCTGGGAGCGACCCTGCTGGGCCTGGTGCTGCTGCTGGACGGGTCGCTGGACCGGCTCGACGGCCTGATTCTGCTGGCCGGTCTCGCAGCCCTCACCGTCTGGCTGGTCGTCCAGAGCCTGCGCGGACGCGGCCATCCCGACCGCCTGGGCGTGGATGTCGAGGCGGCCATGCCAGCCCGGATGGGCCTGGACCGGGCCGTCACCTGGCTGGCGGTCGGCCTGGTGCTGCTGCTCGCCGGCAGCCGGATCCTGGTCTGGGGCGGCGTGGAACTCGCCGGGGCACTCGGCGTCAGCGATCTGGTGATCGGCCTGACGATCGTGGCCATCGGCACCAGCTTGCCGGAACTCGCGACGTCGGTGGTCGCGGCCCGGAAGGGCGAGACGGATCTCGCGATCGGGAACGTGATCGGCTCCAACCTTTTCAACTTGCTGTGCGTACTCGCGATTCCCGGGCTGCTGGCACCGTCGGCGGTGGAAATGAGCGTGCTGATGCGGGATTATCCCGTGATGCTCGCCATGACCGTGCTGCTCCTGCTCTTGGCGGCAGGCCTGCGCGGCCCGCACCGCGTGCAGCGCTGGGAAGGCGCGCTGCTGCTGGGGCTGTTCGCCGGCTACCTGATCCTGATCGGCTGGAGTGCCGCCGCATGACACTGGACCCCGACAACACCCGCAAGCTCGCGCTGGCCGTGATCGAAACGGAGGCGCGGGCCGTGGCGGACCTGGCGGACCGGATCGACGCGACCTTCCTGGCCGCCTGCGAGCACATCCTGGCCTGTCGCGGCCGCGTGGTTGTCACCGGCATGGGCAAGTCGGGCCATATCGGCGGCAAGCTCGCGGCGACCTTCGCCTCCACCGGTACACCCGCGTTCTTCGTGCACCCAGGCGAGGCCAGTCACGGGGATCTCGGCATGATCACCCGCGACGACGTGGCGATCGCGCTGTCCCATTCCGGGGAAACCGACGAGATCCTGACCATCCTGCCGTTGATCCGGCGCCTCGGCGTACCTCTGATCGCGCTCACCGGAAACCCCGGGTCGCGGCTGGCGACCGAGGCGACCGTGCATCTGGACATCAGTGTCGAGCGCGAGGCCTGCCCGCTCGGGCTGGCGCCGACCTCCAGCACCACCGCCACGCTGGCCATGGGCGATGCGCTGGCGGTGGCAGTACTCGACGCGCGCGGCTTCACGGCCGACGATTTCGCACGCTCCCATCCCGGGGGGCGCCTCGGACGGCGCCTGCTGATCCATGTCGGTGACATCATGCGCACCGGTGATGCTATCCCGCGCATCCACGCCGGCGCGCTGCTGCGCGACGCCCTGCTCGAAGTCTCGCGCAAGGGACTGGGAATGGTCGTGATTTGCAACGACGACGGCGCCATCGAGGGCGTGTTCACCGACGGAGACCTGCGCCGGACGCTGGACCGCGGCCTCGACCTGCACCGCCTGACCGTCGGCGAGGTGATGACGCGCAACGGCTGCACCGCGCGCCCCGACTGGCTGGCGGCGGAGGCCCTGCAGATCATGGAGAGCCGCCGGATCAATGCCCTGCCGGTGATCGACGACGAACGACAACGCCTGGTAGGAGCGATCAACATGCACGACCTGCTGCGTGCGGGGGTGGCCTGATGCCGCTGCCTCCCGAAACCCTGAAGGAGCATCAACGCCGGATCCGCCTGCTGATCCTCGACGTGGACGGCGTGCTGACCGACGGCAGCCTGTTCCTAGGTGATGCGGGCGAGGAATACAAAGCCTTCAACAGCCGTGACGGCCATGGCATCCGCATGGCACAGCAAGGCGGTCTCGAACTCGCGATCCTGACGGGACGAAGCTCGGAGGTCGTATTGCACCGGATGCGGGATCTCGGGGTGGAGCACATCCTGCAGGGACGTCGGGAAAAAGGGGATGCGGTAACCGAACTGCTCGCACAAAGCGGGTACCAGCCGGAACATGCCGCCTTCGTGGGCGACGACGTCGTCGACCTGCCGGCGATGCGGCGAGTGTCACTGGGCATCGCCGTTGCCGACGCCCATCCGCTGGTGCTGGAAAACGCCCACTGGGTCACCGCCGCACCGGGCGGACGCGGCGCAGTACGCGAGATCTGCGAGCAGCTGCTGGCCGCCCGGGGCAGCCTGGAGAAGATCCTCGATGCCTATCTCCGACACTAAGCGGCGCGCTCCCTGCCGAGGCTCCTGGCGCCGGACGCGGGCGCGCCGCGGCGGCGACCCTGGCTGCAGCCCTGGCTGCCCCGTCCGCGTCTGTGGCGCTGGAACCCGGCGTGCAGCTCGACATCACCGGATTCGTGCTGCGGGTCACCGACGAACGCGGCGAGATCACCCATGTACTAGAAGGCGAGAGCCTCCAGCAGTTCGACGAACTGGGCCTGCAGCGCGCCGAGGATCCGCGTCTGGAATTCCTGACCGACGGCCATATCGACTGGGTCTGGACCGCGCCCGCCGCGGTACACTACCCGGCAGCGCACCGGCTGGTGCTGCTGGGCACCACGGAGGGTTTGCGCCTGCCGAGCCCGGAGCAGCCGCAGACCGAGATCACGAGTGCCGACGTGACCATCGTGACCGACACCCGCGAGGTGTTCACCGATGCCCGGGCCACGCTGGTCCGTCCGGGCCTGTTCATGACCGGCATCGGGATGCACGCCGACGTGGCGGCCGACCTCATCGAACTGCGAAGCGAGGTCGAAACGGTCTATGCTCCGGAAAACCCACGGGACATGCGACGATGAACGAGACCCGCCCTGCCCCCCAGTCACCTGTCGGTGCCGCGACCGCCTTGCTGGGCCTGGCGCTGTTTGCCGCTCCGGCGATCCTGGCCGCCCAGACTCTGGAAGAACTGCCGGTCCATATCAGTGCCGACCGCGCGGAGATGGATGACCGGCGCGGCGTCGGAACCTACAGCGGCAGCGTCGAGGTCACCCGGGGCAACCTCACGCTGCATGCCGACCGCATCGTGATCCACGCCCCGGAACGGCGCCCGGTACGAATGGAAGCCGAGGGTAACCCGGTCCGGGCCGAATCGCCCGACCCCGCCGGGCAGCCGCGCGTGGCCACCGCCGACCGGATGGAATACACCTTCGACGACCAGATCCTGGTGCTGTTGCAGGATGCGCGGGTGCAGACCGCAACCGAAGATGCCAGCGGTGAGCGCATCACCTACGACCTCGCACAGGACATCATCGGGATCGAGGGCAGCGAAACGCGGAGGGTACACATCACGATCCTCCCGCGCCCGGAATGAGTTTGGCGATGGGGGCCGCTGGGCCAGAAACCCCCTGTCCGGCGAGCGCTGCCGACGCCTGCCTGACTGGAACCGGCCTGACCAAGCGTTACGGCAAGCGGACGGTCCTGTCCCAGGTGGACGTCCACCTGCGTCACGGCGAGGTGGTCGGGCTGCTGGGGCCGAACGGTGCCGGCAAGACGACCTGCTTCTATATCCTGGTCGGCCTGATCCAGCCGGATGCCGGCCGGATCGAACTGGCCAAGCGCGACGTGACCCGGGCCCCGGTACACCTGCGCGCCCGGCTGGGTCTCGGCTACCTGCCCCAGGAGGCGTCGATCTTCCGGCGGCTGACGGTGTGGCAGAACCTGCAGGCCGTGCTGGAACTGCGCCGCGACCTGGATGCGGCCGGCCGGCGCGAGACCGGCGATGCGCTGATCGAGGAATTCCAGCTCGAAACGGTCCGCGACAGCCCCGGTATCGCGCTGTCGGGCGGCGAGCGCCGACGCGCCGAAATTGCCAGGGCGCTGGCCGGCAACCCGCAGTTCGTCTGCCTCGACGAGCCGTTCGCCGGCGTGGATCCGATCTCCGTGGTCGAGATCCAGGACGTGATCGGACATCTGAAACAGCGCGGCATCGGGGTGCTGATCTCGGATCACAACGTGCGCGAGACGCTGGGAATCTGCGACCGCGCCTACATCCTAAGCGAGGGACGGCTGCTCAGCGAGGGCACCCCCGCGGAACTGCTCGCCGACCACCGGGTACGTACCGTCTACCTGGGCGAACACTTCCGCCTGTAGCAGTCCCGGGGCGTCTACGCCAGCAGGATTCCCGGCCTGCGACTGGCGCGCCGGATCTGCGCAAGACCAGCCGCGAACCCGCCCTGGCTGCAGGAGACTGCAAAAGCGCGTGCACAGGCAGTACCATGAAGCCATGAACACCAATGCCCCCTGTAGTGCCGCCGCATGTTGAAGTCATCCCTGAACCTCCAGCTGGGTCAGACGCTGACCATGACGCCCCAGCTGCAACAGGCGATCCGGCTGCTGCAACTGTCGACGCTGGAACTGCAACTGGAGGTGCAACAGGCGCTGGAGAGCAATCCGATGCTGGAGCTTGCAGAGGATGCCAACACGAGCGACGGCACGCCGGAGACCGAGACCGGCCCCGAGACCGAGGCATCCGCGCCGGACCAGCCCGGAGACGGTGAGTCCTGGGACACCACCGACTACGGCAGCAGCACCGGACAGCGGAGCGAATCGGACGACCGGGATCCGTTCGAGAACCAGGCGGGGGCGGGTGGCGGCCTGCACGAACACCTGCTGTGGCAGCTGCACCTGAGCCCGTTGAACGATGCCGACCGCAGGATCGGCGCGGCGCTGATCGACAGCATCAACGCCGACGGCTACCTCGAGACCGACCTGGACAGCCTGCAGGACACGCTGGGCGGCGAAACCGAAGTCGGCATCGACGAAATCGAGGCCGTACTGCACTGGATCCAGCAATGCGACCCGGTCGGCGTAGGCGCACGCAACCTGCGCGAGTGCCTGTCCATCCAGTTGCGCAGCCTCCCTCCGGCGACGCCCGAGCGCGACGCCGCGCTGAGGGTGGTCGCAGATGGGATGGACCACTTGGCACGGCACGATTTCAAGGGCTTGCAACGCGCACTCGGCCTGAGCGAAGCAGAACTGGCCCGGTCCTTGGAACTGATCCGCACGCTGAACCCCCGGCCCGGCAGCCAGATCAGCAACCAGCCCCCGGAATACGTGACTCCGGACGTCTACGTGCGCCGGGACGGCACCGGCTGGCGCGTGGACCTGAACCCCGAGATCGCGCCACGGATCCGCATCAACAGCCTGTACGCCGGCATGGTGCGTCGGGTCAGCGACGCCCGCGACAGCGCCTTCATGCGTAACCAGTTGCAGGAGGCGCGCTGGTTTCTGAAAAGCCTACACAGCCGCAATGAAACGCTGCTGCGGGTCGCGCGTGCGATCGTCGAGCGCCAGACCGGATTCCTGGAACAGGGCGAGGTGGCGATGCAGCCGCTGATCCTGCGCGATATCGCTGAGGCACTGGGGATGCATGAGTCGACGATCTCCCGGGTCACCACACAGAAGTACATGCATACCCCGCGCGGCGTGTTCGAGTTCAAGTATTTCTTCTCGAGCCACGTGGGCACCCGCGACGGCGGCGAATGCTCCGCGACCGCGATCCGTGCGATGATCCGCCAATTGATCAGCGAAGAACCTCCCGATCGCCCAATGAGCGATTCCAGACTCGCCCAGGTCCTGTCGGACCGGGGCATCAACGTGGCCCGGCGTACCGTGGCCAAGTACCGCGAGGCAATGAACCTGCCGCCATCGAGCGAACGACGGCAGCTCGTCTAGCGCTCGCGTTCCCACCCATGAAAGGAGTGTGAGTATGCAAATCAACCTGACCGGTCATCACGTCGACATCACGAGCGCCCTGCGTGACTATGTCGAGGACAAGTTCCAGCGCCTCGAGCGCCACTTCGATCAGGTGATCGATATCCATGTCGTGCTCACGGTGGAGAAGAACCACAACAAGGCCGAGGCGAACCTGCAGGTCAGCGGCAACCAGATCCACGCCGACACCACGCATGACGACATGTACGCGGCGATCGATGGCCTGATCGACAAGACGGACCGGCAGCTGATCAAGCACAAGGAGAAAATGAAGGACCACCACCGCGCCGAAGGCGCGATGCGCAACCGACAGCAAACCGCCTGAGCCATGCGGCTCGCCGACCTCCTCACGCTGGAACGCGTCCAGATCGAGCCGACGGTTTCGAGCAAGAAGCGGGCGCTGGAGACCTTGGGCGAACTGCTGGCCGGGGGGGCCGACGAGTCGGCCGCCGGGCCGCCCACTCACCTCGTGTTCGATGCTCTATCGGCGAGGGAACGGCTGGGCTCCACCGGCCTCGGCCATGGGGTGGCGATCCCCCATGGCCGGATGGCTGAACTCGACGCGCCCCGGGTCGCGATCCTACGGGTCGATCAGGGCGTGGATTTTGACGCACTCGATCACGAACCCGTCGACATCCTGATCGCGCTGGTTGTCCCGGAAGCGTCCACCGGCGACCACCTGGAACTGCTGGCCCAGCTTGCGCGGGCACTGTCCCGGCCCGACAACATCGCCGCAATGCGCCGCGCGGTCGACCCACCGGGACTGCAGCAGGCCGCCACCGCTGCGTTCCATGATGCCTGACAAGCTCACCCTGGCCGACCTGGTCGCGACCCTCGGGCCACGGATGGGGCTGACCTACGTGCACGGGCAGAAGGTCGCGGCAGATCGCATCCTGCCCGGCACGACCGACAGCGACCTGCCGCTGGCTGGCCACCTGAACCTGATCCGGCCCAACCGGATCCAGGTGATCGGCGACCGCGAGGCCGCCTACATCGAGAGCCTCGGGCCCACCGAGCACGAGAAGCTGATCCATGACCTCGCGGCCACCGGCACCGCCGCGGTCATCTTCGCCGAGGGAACCTGTCCGTTCGAACAACTGCCCGCGCACTGTCCGCACCCGCTGCCAGTGATCCTGTGCACGAGTTCAAGCAGTCACGAGGTGATTGCGCTGCTGCGTTACTTCCTGCAACAGCGCCTGGCCCACACCGCGGTGCGCCACGGCGTGTTCATGGAGATCCTGGGAGCCGGGGTGCTGATCTCCGGGGATTCCAGCGTAGGCAAGAGCGAGGTCGCGCTGGAACTGGTCAGCCGCGGGCACCGCCTGATCGCCGACGATGCGCCTGAGTTCGCCCGCATCGCCCCCGACATCATCCGGGGCACCTGCCCTCCCCTGTTGCGGGATCTGCTCGAGGTCCGCGGGCTGGGAGTGCTGAACATCCGCGCGATGTACGGCGACTCGGCGATCAAGCGCGGCAAGTACCTGCGCCTGATCATCGACCTGCGCGATCGTGACCGCCCCCCGCCGGTGCCCGACGACCGCCTGACTGGCTGCCGCGGCGAGATCGAGATCCTGGGCCTGCGGATTCCGCTGGTCAGCCTCCCGGTCGCGCCCGGGCGCAACATCGCGGTGATGATCGAGGCCGCGGTACGCGCTCACCTGTTGCACCTGCAAGGCTACGTCGCGGGCGACGACCTGCGCACCCGGCAGCGGCTGCAGATGCAGAGCGCGCGATCGGAGCAGGCGCCATGAACATGCGCCTGTTGCTCGTCAGTGGACTCTCGGGCTCCGGCAAGACCGTCGCGCTGAACACGCTCGAGGACGCTGGCTTCTTCTGCGTCGACAACCTGCCCCTGGCATTGCTGGACGCATTGATCCAGGAGCTGCGTGACAGCACCCACCGCAACGAAGGCTGCATTGCCGTGGGCGTGGACGTGCGCAGCGGGCTACACGCCCTGGGCGCTCTGGCCGCGACCCTCGCCCGCTTGCGCGCCAACGACGTGCAGGTCGAGGTCGTTTTCCTGCAGTCCTCGGACGAGGTGCTGCTGCGCCGCTATCATCATACCCGCCGGCGGCACCCGCTGGCACGCAAGGGCCTGCCGCTGGTCGAGGCGATCGCGATGGAGCGGAACTGGCTGGGGCACATCGCGGCCCTGGCGGACGTAACGATCGACAGCAGCCGGATGTCCATGCACGACCTCGCCCGGACCGTGCGCAACCGGCTCGCTGCCAAGCGCCAGAAGCGGCTGTCGCTGCTGTTTCAGTCCTTCGGCTTCAAGAACGGATCGCCGGTGGATTCCGATTTCGTGTTCGACGTGCGCTGCCTGCCGAATCCCTACTACGAGCCGGGCCTGCGCGAGTACACCGGGCTCGAGGCTCCGGTGGCCGGGTTTCTGCAGACGCACGCGGAGGTCGCCGCGATGTTCGACAGCATCCACTCGCACCTGCAGCAATGGCTTCCACATTTCCTGGAAGATCACCGAAACTACCTGACGGTGTCGATCGGGTGTACCGGCGGCCGGCATCGGTCGGTCTATCTGGTCGACCGACTGGCCAAGGCGTGGCAAAGCGCCGACAATGTCACGGTGAGTACCCGCCACCGGGAACTCGATACCCCCCTCACGGACGCGGAGTAACACGATGGCCGTCGGCCTGATGTTGATCACGCACCAGCACCTCGGAGACACCCTGCTGCAGACGGCACGCAGCATGCTCGGAGAGTTGCCCCGGGCCTGCGAGGCGCTCGCGATGTCCCAGAACGACGACCCGGACACGATCGAGGAACGCGCCCGTGCGCGCCTGCGCAGCCTCGATCACGGCGACGGAGTGCTGATCCTGACCGACATGTTCGGCTCGACCCCCGCGAACATCGCCGGCCGGCTCGCCCGCGAACCCAAGCGGCGGGTGATCGCGGGCGTGAACCTGCCGATGCTGGTGCGGGTACTCAACTACCGCAGCCTGCCGCTGACCGAGCTGGTGAACAAGGCGATCAGCGGAGGCCACGACGGCATCCTACTCTGCGACCAGGAATGCTCCGATGCCGCAGCGCGCGGTTCCCATCGTTAACCGTCTGGGCATGCACGCGCGCGCCGCGGCGAAGTTCGTTGGCCTCGCCAGCCGCTACGACGCCGACGTGTTCGTGTCCCGCAATGGCCGCGAGGTGAATGGCAAGAGCATCATGGGAGTGATGATGCTGGCGGCCGCGCAGGGCAGCGAGATCGAAATCCGCACCGGCGGCGCGTCCGACGCAGAGGAAGCCCTGGATGCGCTCAGCGAACTCGTCGCCAACCGTTTCGGCGAGGAGAGCTAGCCGCGCTCGCGGCCCCGCCGTTCCCGTCCCATGACCCGAGCAGACCGGAGGTCCGGCGTGAAGAAGCGCTTCGCCGCTATGACAATCCGTCCGCGAACGCTGTCGGGTATCGTCGCGTTATGCCTCGCACTGGTGTTGGCACCGACGGCGGTGGCGCAGGTGCTCGAACGCCCGGCTGCCGGAACGGCCCCCGTCCGCGCCGTGATCGACGATTTCGATGCTGGGGTAAACCACTGGTGGCCACCGGCGCACAGCGGCAACCTCGCCGGAGTGCTGCGCGACGCCGAGGGCCGGCCCGCGGCCTGGCGTGATTACGACCGCTCGCAGGAGAATCCGCGCAGCGGCCGCAGCGGGGCACTACGCCTGTCCTTCCAGTGGGATCCGGCGATTCGGTTCACGGAACCGGCCCCGGGCGGCGCGGCCAGCCATCTGGTGCGGCTGCACCTGCCGCCGGAGACGGCCGACACCCCGGCCCGCCGCTTCGGACCCGGCCAGGCCCTCGAGATACTCGTGCACGGCGACGGCTCGGGCAACCGCTTTCGCTTCGTGGTACGCGACGGCAGGAACCAGCTCGAGGGCTCGCCCTGGATCACGGTGCACTGGACCGGCTGGCGCAGGATCATCTGGGATCTCGACCGCGGGCCGGTGATCGGCTGGGTCAACGGCGACGGGGTACTCGACGGCCGGAGTTTCCACTTCGACAGCATCCTGGTCACCCGTGACGAGGCCGGCACCAGTCGCGGCGGTACGCTGTACTTCGACGACCTGCGCGTGATCGCCCCCGGCGACGGCGTCTCAGGCGCCGAGGCGGCGGCACCGTCGCCGGCCCGGGAAGTCACCGGGGAGGCCGGGCAGACCCCCGGGTTGCCCGAAGGACGGGAACTGCGGGACATTCCCTGGCCCGGCGCAGCGCTGGAGCCGCGGGATCTTCCCCCGCCCGACGAAGTCCGGGGTGCTGCTGATTCGACCCCTCACGGGGATACCCCGGTACTGCCCCAGCGATGGCGACGGGGGCGCATCGGGTCGGGGCGGCCGCGGCGGCCACCATGCCGCCGGCATCGCCGCCCCAAGGGGCGGACGCATGCCGCCTACTGCAGCGCAGGCAGCAGCTGCAGCAGCGCGTACCACAGCGGCAGGGTGACGAGCGACAGCGCGGTGGTCAGGGTGACGGCGGCCGCATAGAGCCCGGTATCGAGGCCGAACCGGTCGCAGAACACGATGCCCAGCACCATCGCCGGCATCGCCGCCTCGAGCACCGTGCCAATCCCCGGGACGCCCTGCAGGCCCAGCGCCAGGGCCAGGCCGAGCGCCACCAGCGGCGCCGCCAGCAACTGAACCACCGCGACCACGGCCAGCGCCCGACCAGCGCGCGCCCGAAAACGATCGAACATCAGCGCTAGCCCGAGCGAGAACAGCATCAGGGGGGTCACCGCATGGCCGAGGAAACCGAGCCAGCCATCGAGCCATCCGGGCATCGGAACCCCGCCGACGTTGAACACCACCGCCACGAACGCGGCCCAGATCGAGGGCACAGCAAATAGCCCGCGGAGCGGACCGGTCACCGGTTCGTCATGGGTTCCGAAGTGGCGCGCGATCAGCACACCGACGGTCAGCAGCAGGGGCAGTGCACCGAACAGGTCGTACTGGATCGCAACCGCCCTGCCGGCATCGCCGAACAGGCGGTCCAGGATCGGCAGGCCGAGATAGACGGCATTCGGCCAAGCGGCCGCGAGCATCATCGCACCGAGCGTCGCCCGGCCCGGGGCACAGAGCCGGCAGGCGAGTGCGGTCAGCGCGAGCGCGGCGATCACCGTCAGGCCCGCGACTGCGGCAATCTTCAGTGAAACGAGTCCGAGTGGCGCGGTCCAGAGCACCTTCAGAACCAGCGCGGGAAGCAGCAGGTAGTAGACCAGCGTGGTGAGAACACGCCGGGTCTCGTCCGCCCGGAGGCCTCCCGGCCGCAGGCGGCCCCAGGCAACCCCACAGGCGATCAGCGCCCCCATCTGCGTCATCACGCCGAGCATGATGATGGGGACGCGTTCTTGCGCCTGCCGGTGAGCTACCGGGCGTCAGGCACCCCCGTTGCCGGCTGCCTGCTGCTGCCGCCGGATGTCCTCGTGCACCTGCGCCATGTCCAGTTCCCGTGCCTTGCCCAGCACGTCCTCGAGCTGGCTCGCGCTGAGCATGCCGGGCTGCGAGAAGATGATCACCTGTTCGCGGAAGATCATCAGTGTCGGGATCGAGCGGATCTGAAACGCGGCGGCGAGCGCCTGCTGCTCCTCGGTATTGACCTTGGCGAATACCACGTCCTGATAGTTTTCCGAGGCCGCCTCGAAGATCGGGGCGAACGACCGGCAGGGGGCACACCACGGCGCCCAGAAATCGACGATGACGATGTCGTTCCCGGTCACGGTGGATTCGAAGTTTTCCTGAGTGAGTTCCTGGACGGCCATGCGAAGCTCCTGTTGAAGTTAGTGCGGACGATACCAGCAGACACCGGCGATGTCAGGGATCCGGTGTCCTGAGCATGGCTGCGCGCAGCCGCCGCAGGCGCTCCAGCGGGTCGTCTTCTTCCAGCAGCGACTGCTTGATGTCCAGCTCCAGCGGCAACAGCTCGATCAGGCGTCCGGCCACCCACGCCGAATCCTGCAACCGGCGTTCGAGATGGGACCAGGGCGTTCCGAGCTGATCGAGCAGGCGCTCCAGCAGACCGGCCAGCGACGCGTATTCGAGCGGAAGGTCCAGTGCCGGCCACTCCGGCACCGATTCGGTGTCGCCGAGGATCAGCCCGTCGGGTCGTTGCCGGTGGCCCAGGATCCGCACCCGCTCGCGACCGCACGCCAGGATGCCGAGCAGCCCGTCCGGCCGCTGTTCCCAGTCGATGATCTCGGCCCGGGTGCCCAGGGCCGCGAACTCCGCGGCCGGAGATGTCTCGCTGCCCTGCCCGATCCTGACCACCACGAAGCCGTCACCACCGCCGCGCATGCATTCCCGCACCATGTCGATGTAACGCGTCTCGAAGATCCGGAGCGGCAGCAGGCCATCCGGGAACAGCACGGTATTGAGCGGAAACACGGGCAGGGTCTTCATGTGTCCTCCCCGGCCGGGGTCGGGCCACCCCAGCGCGGTACGAGATCGTGCGCGACGTCCAGATGATCCAGGATCCGGGCCACCATGAAGTCCACGAGGTCGCCCAGCGTCTGCGGGCGATGGTAAAAGGCGGGATTGGCGGGCATGATCACCGCACCCATGCGCGCCAGCTGCAGCATGTTGCGCAGATGCACCTCGGAAAAGGGCGTTTCCCGCACGACCAAAACGAGTGGCCGCCGTTCCTTCAGCACCACGTCGGCGGCCCGCTCGATCAGGCTGCGCGACGCGCCAGTCGCCACCGCCGAAAGCGTCGCGGTGGAACACGGGCAGATGACCATTGCCCGCGGTACGGCCGAGCCGCTGGCCACCGGGGCCGTCCACTGTTCCGGACCGTAACAGCGGATCTGCCCTTCCGAGGCGCCGAAACGGTCCGCGAAGAAGCGCGCAATCTCCGCCGGCCGCCCCGGTACGGACAGGTCGGTCTCCAGACCCAGCACCACCTGCGCAGGCCGCGACAGCATCAGGTGGATAGCCGCTCCCGACTGCACCAGGCACTCCAGCAGGCGGATCCCGTACTGGGCACCCGACGCTCCGGTCAGGGCCAGCGCGAGGTCATCGGCCGCCATCCCATTTCTCCCGCAGGCGCTGGAGCAGGGCGTCGTGGAACCCGCCGAAACCCCCGTTGCTCATGATCACCACTGAATCACCCGGGCGGGCCGCAGCCGCCACCGCCGCCACGAGTTCCGGAACCTGTGCACCGATGGTCAGGCGATCGCCCAGCTCGCTGCGAAGCCCCTGCGGCGACCAGTCGAGCGTACCCGGCCACAGCAGGTACACTCCATCGGCCTGCGCCAGCGACGCCCCCAGCGTATCCGCGTGCACGCCCATCCGCATGGTATTGGATCGGGGTTCCAGCGCGACCAGCAGCCGCCCGGCGTCGCCCGACGCACGCAGCCCCGCCAGCGTCAGCCGGATCGCGGTGGGGTGATGGGCGAAGTCGTCGATCACCCGGATCCCGCCCACTTCGCCGCGCAGTTCCTGCCGGCGCCGCACCCCGGTGAACCGGGCCAGGATCTCGATCCCCTGCTCCAGCGCCACCCCCGCATGCCGGGCCGCGCCCAGTGCCGCCAGCGCATTGGCCATGTTGTGCTCACCGGAAAGCGCCCAATGCACCTGGCCCACTGCACGGCCGTCCGCCAGAACCTCGAACCGCGACGCCTGTGCATCGAGCGCCCGTGCGGCCATGTCTGGAGCGGTTCCGCCGCCGAAACGTTGCACCGGCGTCCAGCAGCCCTGCTCCAGCACCTGGTCGAGCGCGGGACTGTCGGCGTTGGTCAGGATCAGGCCCTGGCCCGGTACCGTTCTCAGCAGATGGTGGAACTGGCGCTGGATCGACGCCAGATCGGGATAGATATCCGCGTGGTCGTACTCCAGGTTGTTCAGCACCAGCGTACGCGGCCGATAGTGCACGAACTTCGCTCGCTTGTCGAAAAACGCGCAGTCGTACTCGTCGGCCTCGATCACGAAGAACGGGCCGGAGCCCAGCCGCGCGGAAACGCCGAAATCCCGGGGCACCCCGCCGATCAGGAAGCCTGGATCGAGCCCTGCCCGGTCGAGCAGGAAGGCGAGCATGCTCGAGGTCGTCGTCTTCCCGTGCGTGCCCGCCACGGCCAGCACCCAGCGCCCGTGCAGGATCCGTTCGGCCAGCCACTGCGGCCCCGAGCTGTACTCCAGGCCGCGGTCCAGCATGGCCTCGACCACCGGCATCCCGCGCCGCATCACGTTACCCACGACGATCCGGGCATCGCCGGGGAGATCCTCGGGCCGATACCCCTCGCGGAACGGGATGCCGGCCTGGCGCAACTGTCCGTCCATCGGCGGGTACAGGTTCTCGTCGACGCCGGATACCCGGATCCCGGCAGCGGCCGCCAGCTGCGCGACCCCGCCCATGAACGTGCCCCCGATACCCAGCACGTGAATCGGGCCGCTCATACGGTCGCGATCCCCAGGGCAAACTGGGTGACCACGCTGGAGACGATCAGGAATCCGAGCGCGATCACGACCCCGGTCATTCGCGACCCCAGGTTCAGCGCCTGCTGCAGGATATGCCCGAACACCAGCAGCAGCCAGACCACCAGCCCCAGGTAGGCGACCCCCCCCCCGGTGGATACCTGCTCGGCCTCGAAATCGGGGGGAAACAGCCAGAGCAGGCCGCTCATCACCAGCCCCAGCAACGCGCTGACGCCCACCATCGCGGTATAGGTCTGCAGCCAGCGCCCGGTGAGTCCCTGGAGCCCCAGCAATGTCAGCACGAACAGGTAGAGCAGCGCGAGATCCAGCGCGCTCAGAAACACGCTGGCGGTGAGCCCGTGCAGCGGCGCCGCGACCAGGATGCCGGAGACCATCGAGGCCCCCATCCAGAAC
This sequence comes from Thioalkalivibrio nitratireducens DSM 14787, assembly GCF_000321415.2. Taxonomy (NCBI): domain Bacteria; kingdom Pseudomonadati; phylum Pseudomonadota; class Gammaproteobacteria; order Chromatiales; family Ectothiorhodospiraceae; genus Thioalkalivibrio; species Thioalkalivibrio nitratireducens. The sequence continues at coordinate 2,741,896 of NC_019902.2, forward strand.
ACCAGCACTCCGTGGTCCGCGGGCAGTTCCTGCGGACCACCGCGCAGGCGCAGGACATTCAGCATCGGCACCACGGTTGCCAGGCTCATTCCGGCGGATCCTCCCGTTCCATCGCCTCGAGCGCCTCGAGTTCCTCGAGCGCGTCGAGTTCGTCCAGCCAGGCGTCGTCGTTCGCCATCTCGCCGTCGCGGACCAGGAACTCCCGGCGCTGCAGCCAGAAGTCCCGCAGCGCCACATAGCGGTCGTCGGAGATCGTCGCCAGCACATCTTCGGTGGACAGCAGCCCCGCCCGCACGTGCACCAGGTCGAGTGCGGCCAACGCGAGCACCGTGTCCGGATGATCGGAGTACACCAAACGCCCCGGATGGGTATACACATCGACCACCCGCGCCGGCGCATCACGCACGGTGCTGGGCCCCAGGAACGGAACCTGCAAGTACGGCCCGGCCGGCACCCCCCAGTATCCCAGTGTCTGCCCGAAATCCTCGTTGTTCTTGGCCAGACCCATCGGGCTGGCGACGTCGAACAGCCCGAACACCCCGAACGTGGTGTTGAACATCAGGCGCGAAACGTCGGAGGCAGCGTTGTGGAACTTGGCCTGAAGCACGTTGTTGAACAACACCACCACGTCGTCGAGATTCGAGAAGAAGTTGCCCACACCGGTGCGTACCGGCTGGGGAAGTTCCTGATAGGCCTCCGCCGCCGGCTTGAGCACGGCCCGGTCCAGGCCGTCGTTGAACGCGAACACTGCCCGGTTATAGCGTTCGAACGGATCGGAAGGATGCCGATCCTCGGCCGGCACGCTGGCACACCCGGCCACGACCGACAGGAGCAGCACCGCCGCAGGGGGAACGAGAAAACGGTGCAATGCTGGCTTCATGGGCGCCTTCAATGGATTCCGGCCCCCCGCCGGAAAGACGGCAGCGCCGGAAACCCTCGTTCGTCAGTGGGTCACAGCGGGCTGCGGTTCCGGCCGGCGGCAATGCGTAACCGTAGCGCGTTGAGCTTGATGAAGCCCGCAGCATCCTTTTGGTCGAACGCGCCAGCGTCGTCCTCGAACGTCGCGATCGCGTCGTCGAACAGGCTGTCGCTCTGTGAACGACGACCCGCCACGATCACGTTACCCTTGTACAGGCGCAGGCGCACGCTGCCGTTCACGACCGCTTGGGTCTGGTCGATCGCCGCCTGCAGCATCCGGCGCTCCGGGCTCCACCAGTAGCCGTTGTAGATCAGGCTCGCGTAGCGGGGCATCAGCTCGTCCTTCAGGTGCGCGACTTCGCGGTCCAGCGTCAGCGACTCCAGTGCCCGGCGCGCTTTCAGCAGAATCGTTCCACCCGGGGTTTCATAGCAGCCGCGCGATTTCATGCCCACGTAGCGGTTCTCGACTAGGTCCAGACGCCCGACACCGTTCTCGCCGCCGATCCGGTTCAGTTCCGCCAGCATCTGCGCCGGGGTCACCGGCATGCCGTTGAGCGTGACCGGATCGCCGCGCTCGAACCCGATCTCCAGCGATGTGGACACGTCCGGGGCGTTTTCGGGCGATACCGTCCAGCGCCACATGTCCTCCTCGGCTTCGGTCCAGGGGTCTTCCAGCGGACCGCCCTCGTAGGAAATGTGCAGCAGGTTCGCGTCCATCGAGTACGGCGACTTTTTGCCCTGCTTCGCGAAGTCCACCGGAATGGCGTGCTGCTCGGCGTACGCCATCAAGCGCTCGCGCGAAGTCAGATCCCACTCGCGCCACGGTGCGATCACCTGGATTCCCGGCTTCAACGCGTAGGCGCCGAGTTCGAAACGGACCTGGTCGTTGCCCTTGCCGGTCGCGCCGTGTGCGATTGCATCGGCCCCGGTCTCGTTTGCGATCTCGACCATCCGGCGCGCGATCAGCGGCCGGGCGATCGAGGTGCCGAGCAGGTATTCGCCCTCGTACAGCGTGTTCGCCCGGAACATCGGGAACACGTAGTCGCGCACGAACTCCTCGCGCAGGTCCTCGATGTAGATCTCCTTCACCCCCATCGCCTCGGCCTTGGCCCGTGCCGGTTCTACCTCCTCGCCCTGCCCCAGGTCGGCGGTGAAAGTGATCACCTCGCAGCCGTAGGTCTCCTGCAGCCACTTCAGGATCACCGAGGTATCCAATCCACCCGAGTAGGCCAACACCACCCGGGAAACGTTCGTGCTCATCTGTTGACTCTGCCCTCTGTAGTCGCGTTCTGGTGCGCCGTGTTTGTCGCCGGATCCGACTGCGACGAACGCCAGGCCCGTTCCGGCCTTTGCCCGCCCGCCGGACCATGACGCTCAGCGCATCCGGCGCGCCGAGTACTTTCCCACCACGCACGGTCCCATGCAAATCCCTGTTGCTCGAAGTCGGTGATCCCGCCCGGACTCCGCCGGCCCCGGCGCACGGAATCGGCGCGGCAGCAGCAACCCCGCGGCCGCTACACAGCCACTGCCAGCGGCAGGGCCGGCAGGCCGCGCGCAATGACGCAGTCAGCGGAATGGAAGCAGGGCGACGTTGGATTCACGGCAGAACCGGCGCAGTGCTCCGGTCCGGGTGGGTGGCGAACCTTGCGCCCGGCGAGTGTCTTACCCAGGGTCAGGCGAAAGCGTGCATCGTGTGCTCGGTCTGGCGCGCCGCTCCCAGTGCACCGCGAGCCGAGCACGGCGACTGAACATCGCGACGTGCTGGTCGATGACGCCCTGCACCTGCAACAGTGCCGTTTCGTCGGCGGCAACGCAGAAGAACCGCAGGATGTCGCCCTCGGCCCCGATCCGGCACTCCCCCTGCGGGAACTGCGCAACACCCTCCCGCTCGCCGTTCCTGACAGGAATCTTCTTGGCAAAGTGCCGGCACAGCCGCTCCCGCATCGCTTCGGCGATCGGTGTCTGTACGCGACCGTGGCTCTGGATCATCAGTGCATCTCCTGGTCCTGGTGGTGAGGCTGGCCGGCGCCGTCCACGATGACGATTTGATGGCCGAGCGAACAGCGTTCCACCCGCCCGCTGACGCCGTAGGCCGTCTGCAGCAGCTCGGCATCGAAGGTTGAGGCGGGGTCGCCCGCCGCAAGCACACCGCCGCGTCCGAGCACGACGACGTGATCGCAGAAACGCAGCGCGAGGTTGAGGTCATGGATCGCCAGCACGCAGGTCGCAGCCTCGCGCAAGGCCAGGCCACGCACGGCCTCCAGCACCTGGATCTGCCAGCGCAGGTCGAGTGCGCTGGTCGGCTCGTCGAGCAGTAGCAGCCGTGGCCGCCGGGCGATGACCTGGGCAAGCCCGATCATCTGGCGCTGTCCGCCGGACAGCTCCCCGAGCCGGCGCAGCGCGAGTTCGCGCAGACCGAGGAGGCCGAACACTTCGTCCACGGCGGCCTCGGCTTCGCGGGCGCCGAAATCGCTGCATCCTGCGCGCAAGGCGCTCAGCACGACTTCGTAGGCGACAAGCGCCGATGGCTGTGGCAACGACTGCGGAAGATATCCAACCCGGCGCAGGCGTTCGGTCAGAGACAGCCAGGCAAGGTCGTGCCCATCGAGCAGGATCTCGCCCCGGTAGCGCCGCAGCCCCGCGACGGCCCGGAGCAGTGTCGACTTTCCCACCGCGTTCGGACCGACCACTGCGACCAGCGCACCCGACGGAACCGGTGCCAGGTGGACGTTGGCCAGCACGGGACGGCCCCGATAGCCCGTACTGACCGCGCGAAGCTCGATCATCGGAGTCTTCCGCGCGCGACGATCAGCAGCATGAACAAGGGCACCCCAACCAGCGCGGTCACGATTCCGATCGGAATAATCACACCCGGTATCAACGACTTGCTGGCGACCGATGCCAACGACAGCATCAACGCGCCGGCGAGCGCACTGCCGGGAAGGTAGAAACGGTGATCCTCGCCCAGCGCCAGGCGCGCGATGTGCGGCCCGACCAGGCCCACGAATCCGATGGTACCGACGAACGCCAGCGCGGTGCCGGCCAGCAGGCTGACCCGCAGCAGGACCACCAGACGCAGGCGCTCGACATGGATGCCGAAACTCTGCGCCTGCCCTTCCCCACTGCGCAGCGCCGTCATCGCCCACACGCCACGCAGGGAAAAGACCAGGCAGATGGCGAGCACGATCGCAACGATGGTGATGTTGTTCCAGTTGGCGCGGCCCAGACTGCCCATGGTCCAGAACACGATCTGTTGCAGCGTGTCGCCGTCGGCGACGTACTGCATCAACCACACCAGCGCCTCGAAGGTGAACAGCAGCGCGATCCCGAACAGCACGATGCTGTCGGTGGAAGCGCCCCATGCCCGGACCAGCATCAGGATCAGCAGCGTGGCCCCGGCGGCAGCAAGAAAAGCCATCGCGGGAACGGCGAGATTCTCGCCGAGCAGCGGCAGGTGCAGGCCGAGCACGATCGCGACCGCGGCACCGAAAGTGGCGGCGGCCGCCACGCCGAGCGTGAACGGACTGGCGAGGGGGTTGTTGAGCACGGTCTGCATCTCCGCGCCCGCGAGCCCGAGCGCGGCGCCGACGATCACCGCCATCACTGCATAAGGCAGACGCACGTCCCACAGGATGACCTCGCGCGCGGGATCGAGTGCGCCACGATCAAAAAGGCCAGTCCAGATGTCGGCCAGTGGAAACAACGACGGTCCGGTCGCGACGTCCCAGATGAAGGAAAGCATGAGCGCCAGCCCGAAGCCCAGCAACGTGGCCCAGCGCGTGAACACGAAACGCCGGTAGCGTCGACCCAGCGGCTCGTTCACCGCTGTTTCCGCCTGCCGCTCGCCCACCGGGGCCAACGCCTCGCTCATTGCAGGCCAACCCAGTAGGTCCCGTCTAACGGCACCGGCTGGAAGCGCTCGTGGAGCATCCGCAGCGTCGCGTCGGGGTCGAGGTCGTGAAACAGGTCCGGATGCAGCCACTTTGCGAAAACCTGGACCGCGGCAACGTTCAACGGCGAGGTATAGAAGTGGTGCCAGATGCCGAATGCGCGGCCGTCGCCGATGGCCTTCAGGCCCGATATGCCGCGCCGTTGGGTCGCACGCCGCAGCGAGTCCCGCGCAACCTTCTGCGTCACGCCGGCGCCGAGCACGATGTTGCGTGCGCCGTCATCCGCGTCGCGACCGATGGCGGTGCCAATGTACACCTCCGGCTGCTCGGTGAGCAGGAACTCCAGACTCAGCGTGCCGTGGGTGCCGGGGATCAGTTCCCGTGCGATGTTGCGACCGCCGGCCAGTTCAACGAAGCGCCCCATCATGCCGTCGCCCATGGTCGAGCAGCACTCCTGGGACAGTCCCACGTGGTTTTCGATGAACACGCTCGGACGCCCCGTCGTCGCATCGGCGAGGCGCGCCGTGACGCGCTCCAGCTCCCACCGGTACAGATGGAGGAATTCCTGCGCCTCGGCCCGCCGACCAAGCGCCTCGCCAAGCAGCGCAATGCTCGGCGGAGTGTTGAGGATCGGCTCGCTGCGAAAATCGATGAACAGCACCGCAACGCCGGCAGCCTCCAGGCGCCGCAGCGTTTCTCGGTCGTGCGGCGACGGGCCGTGCCCTTCGAGTCCGAAAATCGCGAGATCGGCGCGAAGCGCAAGCGCCTGTTCGATGCTGAAACTCTCGCCGGTGCTGCGGCCGGTCCGCACGATGTCGTCGATCTCCGGAAAGCGCTCGCGGTACTGCGCGTAGCTGGCCGGATCGAAGCGCTCGAACTCGCCGAGCATGCCGACCACCCGAGCCAGCGGGTCCTCGCGTTCGAGGATCGCCAGCGCCGGCACGAAACGCCCTTCGCCGAGCAGGATGCGCTCCACTGGGTCGGGCAGCACCACCTCCCGGCCCGCCAGATCGACAACGGTCCGCTCGGACCCGAGCGCCGCTCCGGCGATGAGAAAGAGCAGCAGGAACCGCAGCAGGGGATGCATCAGAACTGCCAGGTCAGGTTGAGACGGACATCGCGCCCCGGTTCCGGGTAACCGAGAACGGAGTCCCCGCTGCTGAGCCCGTACGTGGACTGATCGAAATAGAACTCGTCGAACAGATTGTTCACCGCCAGGGTCACGCGCAGCCTGTCATGTCCCAGGGGTTGCCAGTTGGCGTGCACGTCGTGAACGGTGTAGGAGTCCTTCACGAGCGTGACCACGCCTGCAGCGTTCCTGTGTTCGTGCTTCTCCACCACGCGCGCATTCCACCCGAGGTCCAGGTTCCAGGCAGGAACCACGTAGCCGAGATTAAGTAGCCAAGTCCGGCCGGTCGATACGCCGAGGCTGAAGTTGGTGTCGTCGAGATCGACCCCGTTGAGCTTGGGCCGGGCCTGCGCCACCGATGCGCCAACGCGGAGATGGCCCGCGCGGTACTCGCCGCCGACTTCGTAGCCATCGGATTTGACCTGGCCTACGTTGCCGCGGAAATGATCGTTGGGCGACTCGAACGTTCGCCGATAGTCGATGAAGTCGTCGATCGTCATGCGAAAAACGGCGACCTTCAGATCCCAGGGTCCGCTGCGGTAGTTCGCTCCCAGCTCGACGTTTGTCGCCGTTTCCGGCCCCAGGCTGGGATGGGCGGCGTACATGCTCGCGTTATCCACACCACCGCCGTTGTCGATGAAGAAGGCCTCGCCCAGTCCGACACCGCGTTTCGTCCGCGAGGCGCCGAGACGGAAGCTCAGCGCGTCGGTGGCCAGCCAGGTCACCGCGGCATTCGGGCTCAGTCCGCTGCTCGAAAAATCCTGGCCATAGGGATCGGTATAGTCGTACCAGTCATAACGCGCGCCGAGGTCCAGCAGGAACATCGAGCCGAGCGGCATGTCCGTCTCGACAAGAATTCCGCTGACACGCGCGCTTTCTTCCGAGGTGTTGGCGCGCCCGATGTTCTCCTTCACGACTCCGGTCATCACCGGGTTGACCGCCCTGGCCTTGCGGTCGTGGTGATTCAGGCCGTAACGCAAGCGCGCGCTCCCGAGGTCGGAGGTCAGCAACGCATTCACCCCTTCGACCGTGAGCTCCTCACCGTATCGGTAACCTGCCGGTTTCGCGAAAATGGGAGCGACATTCGTGCGAGCGTTGGAGGTTTCATCGAGGAAGCCGGTGAGTTCGACCGCCGGCAGCCGATCGGCACCGTCGAACCGATATCCAACGGTGACCGTATCCTGTTCGAGTTTCTGCGGCATCGCGACGTTGCTGGCGACCGGGTGCGCGAAACCGACCATGTGCGGACGCAGAAAGCGGGTACCCTCGTCGCTGATCCCATGGTAGCCGAGCGACAGCGCGTGGGCCGGCGCCGGGTGCCAGTTGAATTTCGCGAGGGTGCTGTTCTGTTCCGACGCGGTCTGCGGCTGCGTATTGCCGTCACCATCCCTGTAGTCGCGCGTTTCGTTGCGGTTGCGGGACACAAGGAAATCCAGATCGCCGGCCAACTCACCGTAGACCGCGGCGCCAACACGATCGCCTTTGTTGGACGACAGCCCTCCAGTCAGGAGGCCACCGAAGCTCTGACCAGGGCGTAGCAGGTCGCGCGCATCCCTGGTCGTCATGCGTACCGATCCGGCCAGTCCGCCCGGGCCCACGCTCGCGACCGTGCCGCCCTTGTCGATTTCGATCCGCTTGAGCAGGCTTGGATCCATCATCACGCGTCCCTGGTGATGGTAGATGTTGCCCCCCTGCGGAACGCCGTCGAGGGTAAAGGTCAACAGCATGTCCTCGATCCCGCGGACGTAGATTTTCTGGGCGATGGCATTGCCACCGCCGCCGACGCTGACGCCGACCTCGTTCTGCAGGGCTTCACGGACATCCCGAACAGCGCGCGCGCGGAGTTCATCGCCGGTGACAACGACAGTGGCATCGCTAAAAGCCTGCCCGCTGACAACGACGGTGTCGAGCACGGTTTCCTGTGCCAGCGCCCCGCCGGGCAGCATGGCAGCCACGGCGGCAGCGACGAGCTTCGGTCGAAAAGCATGGGAGTTGGCCCTGAGCATGGATGTGAACCTCGCACGGCATGACCCGATCCAGCCGCGACCGAAAAGGCGAGTGGCGATCATACCAGATGTGAATGAGAACGGTTTGTATTTGCGATTTCTGGCGGCTAGTATTGCATCCCGCCACCGCACAACCGTTTGCCAGGGCAAGAAAGATGTTTGAGCGAACCGACTTATCGGGCGACCGGACGGCGCCGCAGCAACTCATTCGCAATCGCGATCTGCTGGCGATGTCGAACGACATCGGACCGGATTACCGAATCGTCGCTCCCCGCCCGACCCCGGAACAGCCGGCCCTGCGCGGCCGCGTGAGCCATGTGCGGATGCGGCCGGGCCTGTACCTGCACAGCACCGACGTGCTCGATCTGCGCACGATGGCGGTCCAGGTTTCCCTGGCCCGGCAGCTGAATGTCGTGCTGGTGCTCAACGGAGAGATCGACGTGTCGTTCGATGCCCGGCAGCTGCGACTCGCTGCCGCCCAAGCCCGGCGAGGCCGTGGTGCGGAAGGGGCCCTGATCGCGATGCCGGAACAGACACTGTTCTCACGCACGTTCCACGAGGGTCGGCGCGAACGCAAGATCAGCATCTCGGTGGACCTGGCCTGGCTTGCAGACAGCGGTCTGGAACCGTTCCACGCGACTGGGTCGCTGCTCGACGCCTTTGCCGACGGTCGGCTCGCGATCGCACGCTGGCGCCCCTCGGCAAAGGCCATCGCGCTGGCGGAGCAGATACACAACCCGCCGCCCTACGCCCCACCCTTGCGCAACCTGTACCTGGAAAGCCGGGCCATCGACATCCTCACCGAGGCATTGCTGCCGGCCACGGGCGTGGCGCCGCGAGCCCGAGAGGCGGCTGCGGCCGAGGGATCAGTTGCGGATGCGGGAGTTGCGGGACTTCCTCGACCAGAACCCTGACCTGCCCCTTTCGCTCGACGCGGTTGCCTCGCGGGCAGGCAGCAACCCCAGCACGCTGCAGAAACACTTCCGCGCGGCCTTCGGCATGACGGTGTTCGAGTACCTGCGGGAACGCAATCTCCACCGGGCACGCAGAGCGCTGGAACAGGACGGCGTGTCCGTGAGCATAGCGGCCGATATCGCCGGCTACAGCAGCGCTGCCAACTTCGCCACTGCCTATCGCCGGCGCTTTGGCATCACGCCGAAGCAGTCGAAATCCTGGATCTAGTCGGGTGACCGCGGGTGATTGCTCACCCGCGGTTCCCGCAGCTCCGGACGCGCCCGAAAAGCGGTCCGAGCGCTGGAATCGCCGCCAGGCGTTCGTCCACCGCCTGACCCGGCGAGTCACCATGGGCTTGCAAAGGCCACCTGCACCCTGAGCTGTCCCGGGGAGGCGCGGTGTGGCGGATGACGGCTTTCGGCCTCTTACGCCCTACCGGGCCGCATGGGCTCCAGCCGGGAGCGGGATGGACGTGATACGGACCGTCGGCGGCCATGGATGGCCGCCGCAGGTTGCCCAGGGACGGCTCGAGCGTGCCCGGTCACGTCCATCCCGCTCCGGGCCTAGCACGACGCGCCGGACTCAGCGCTTGCGCGGCGGCATGATGTCGGTGATCGAGCCGTGCGCGACCTCGGCGGCGAAGGCGACCGTCTCGGACAGCGTCGGATGCGGGTGCACGGTCAGGCCGATGTCCTCCATGTCGGCGCCCATCTCCAGTGCGAGCATCGCCTCGCCGATCAGGTCGCCGGCGTTCGGCCCGACGATGCCGGCGCCGATCACCCGGCCATCGGCGTCGAACAGCAGCTTGGTCATGCCGTCGTCGGCACCCAGCGCCAGCGCACGGCCTGAAGCGGCCCAGGGGAACACGCCCTTGGTGTACTCGATGCCGTCGCGCTTCGCGTCGTCCTCGGTCACGCCCATCCAGGCGACTTCGGGGTGCGTGTAGGCCACCGACGGGATCGCGCGGGCGTCGAAGTGCACCTTGTTGTGCCCGGCGATCACCTCGGCGGCCACCTTGCCCTCGTGGGTCGCCTTGTGCGCGAGCATCGGCTGGCCGACGATGTCGCCGATCGCGAAAATGTGCTCGACGTTCGTTCGCTGCTGGCTGTCGACCTCGATGAAGCCGCGGTCGGTCACCTGCACGCCCGCGGCCTCGGCGCCGATCTGCTGGCCGTTCGGGCTGCGCCCGACCGCAACCAGCACCCGGTCGAAGACGTCCTTCTCCGGAAGATCCTTCGCCTCGCCCTCGAAACGCACCTCGATTCCGGCCTTGACGGCCTTCGCCTCGGCGACCTTGCTCTTCAGGAGGATGTTCTCGTAGCGCTTGCGAATGCGCTTCTCGAGCGGCCGCACCAGGTCGCGGTCGGCACCGAGCATCAGGGTGTCGGCCAATTCGACCACGGTGACCTTGCTGCCGAGCGCGTCGTAGACGCAGGCCATCTCGAGCCCGATGATGCCGCCGCCAACGACCAGCAGGCGCTTCGGGATGTCGGCCAACTCCAGCGCCCCGGTCGAATCCATCACCCGCGGGTCGTCCCAGGGGAAGCCGGAAAGGCGCACCGCACGCGAGCCGGCCGCGATGATCGCGTGTTCGAAGCCGATCACCTGCCGGCCATCGGGGCCTTCGACCGCGAGTTCATGGGCCGACGCGAACTGCCCAACGCCCTGCACCACCCGGACCTTGCGCTGCTTCGCCAGACCCTTCAGCCCCTGCGTCAGCTTGCCCACCGTGCCGGACTTGTACTTGCGCAGCCCTTCGAGGTCGATCTTCGGCTTGCCGAACGCGATGCCGAATTGCGCGAAGCGCTCGGCCTCGTCGATCACTTCCGCCGCGTGCAGCAATGCCTTCGACGGGATGCAGCCGACGTTCAGACAGACGCCGCCGATCTCCGGGTAGCGCTCGACCATGATCGCGTCGAGCCCGAGATCCGCCGCGCGGAAAGCCGCGGTGTAGCCGCCGGGGCCGGAGCCCAGCACCAGCACCTGGCACTGCAGATCGGTGTTGCCGGAATCGGCCTTCGCGGCGGACGCCGGCTTACTTCCCGATGCGCGGGACTTCTCCGACGATGCCGCCTGGGCCGCACCTACACGCCCGTCGTCTTCTCCCGGGGCCGCCTCGCCGTCATCCGCGGAGGTCTCGCCGGAGACCTCCAGCTCGAGGATGGGGTCGCCTTCCGACACCCGATCACCCACCTTCACCTGCATCGATTTCACGGTGCCCGCCTGCGGCGCCGGGATGTCCATGCTGGCCTTGTCGGATTCCAGCGTGATCATCGGGTCTTCCGGGGCGATCGTGTCCCCCGGGTGCACCAGGATCTCGATGATCTCGACGTCGTCGAATTCACCGATGTCCGGGACCTTGATGGTCGTCGTGTTGCTCATCCGCGGATTCCCCGATTTGAATGGGTGCTACAGCAGCATGCGGCGCATGTCGGACAACAGGCCCGCCAGTGTCGTTGTGAAGCGCGCGCCCAGAGCACCGTCGATCACCCGGTGATCGTAGGACAGCGCAATCGGCAGGATCAGGCGCGGCTCGAAGGCCTCGCCATTCCAGACCGGCCGGATCGACGAACGCGAGATGCCGAGGATCGCGACCTCCGGGGCGTTCACGATCGGCGTGAACTGCGTACCACCGATGCCGCCGAGGCTGGAGATCGTCAGGCAGCCGCCCTGCAAGTCCTTGGTTTTCAGCTTGCGGTCACGCGCGCGCTCGGACAGTTCCATCAGCTCCCGCGCGAGGTCGACCAGGCTCTTGCGATCGACATCGCGCACCACCGGCACGACCAGGCCTTCCGGCGTATCGACCGCGACCCCAAGGTGGTAGTACTGCTTGATGATCAGGTTCTCGCCGGTCGCATCCAGCGAGGCGTTGAAACGCGGGTACTGCTTCAACGCGGAGACCACGGCCTTCATCAGGAACGGCAGGAAGGTGACCTTCAGCCCCTTTTTCTCGTACTCGGTCTTCAGCGACTTGCGGAAATCCTCCAGCTCGGTGATGTCCGCCTCGTCGAACTGGGTGACATGCGGAACGCTCACCCAGTTGCGGTGCAGGTTCTTGCCGGTCAGCTTGTTGATCTTGGTCAGCGGCTGGGTCTCGATCGGGCCGAACTGGCTGAAGTCGATATCGGGCATCGGTTCGACCCCCAGCCCCGGCCCCGCGCCCTGGCTCAGCGCACGCTTCACGAACCCCTGCACATCCTCGCGCAGGATCCGCTTCTTGCGCCCGCTGCCTTCGACCTTGCCCAGGTCCACGCCCAGTTCCCGGGCAAAGCGGCGCACCGCCGGCGACGCGTGGGCCTTGCGGAAGGCCTCTTCATCGGCAATGTGTGCGGTGGGCGAAGGGCGTGGGCTGGCGCCCCGCGCCGGACCTGCGGCCCCGGCCTTCGGTTCCGGTTCCGGTTCCGGTTCCGACTCAGCCTTTTCCGTTCGCGGAGCCGGTTCGCGCGGAGCTTCCGCTTTCGGCTCGTCACCGCCACCCGCAGCATCCTTCCCGGCCGTCTCCGCCTCCAGGTCGAGGATCGTGTCGCCTTCCGAGACGCGGTCGCCCACATTCACCTTCAGCGCCTTGACCACACCACCCTGCGGGGATGGGATCTCCATTGAGGCCTTGTCCGATTCCAGCGCGATCAACGGGTCCTCGGGCGCTATCCGGTCGCCGACCCCGACCAGCACTTCGATGATCTCGACGTCCTTGAAATCACCGATGTCCGGGACATCCACGGTAATGATCTCGCTCATTTCGGCTCCTGGGACGGAAAAACGGCGGCAGCTGCGTCAGGCCTGCAGCGGGTTAAGTCGACCGGTATCAATCCCGTACCGGGCGATTGCGTCGGTGACCACGGACGCGTCGATCTCGCCCGCCTCCGCCAGCGACCGCAGCGCGGCGACGGCGATGTAATGGCGGTCCACCTCGAAGTGCCGGCGCAGCGCCGCGCGGGTATCGGAACGCCCGAAGCCGTCGGTGCCGAGCACCCGGTAAGGTGCCGGCACCCAGGCACGGATCTGGTCGGCATAGGCCTTCACGTAGTCGGTCGCAGCAACCACCGGGGCCGTGGAACCGGAGAGGCATTGCATGACCCAGGGCACCGGCGGCTTCGCCTTCGGCTTCAGCAATGCCTCGCGGTCACAGGCGCGGCCGTCCCGCGCCAGTTCGTTGAAACTGGTCGCGCTCCAGATCTCGGAAGATACGCCGAAGTCCTGGTCCAGCAGTTCCGCCGCCGCAATCACCTCGCGCAGGATCGAGCCGGACCCGAGCAGCCGGACCTGCTTCTTGCGCTTGCCCGCGGCGGCGAACTTATACATGCCGCGCACGATCCCCTTCTCCGCGCCCTTCGGCATCGCCGGCTGCGGGTAGTTCTCGTTCATCGCGGTGACGTAATAGAACACGCTCTGCTGCTCGACGAACATCCGCTGCAACCCGCTGTGGATGATCACCGCAAGTTCAAAGGCATAGGTCGGGTCGTAGGAGATGCAATTGGGCACGTTCGCGGCCATCATCAGGCTGTGGCCGTCCTGGTGCTGCAGGCCTTCGCCGGCCAGCGTGGTGCGCCCGGCGGTGCCGCCGATCAGGAAACCGCGCGCCTGCATGTCCCCCGCAGCCCAGATCAGGTCGCCGACCCGCTGGAATCCGAACATCGAGTAATAGATGTAGAACGGGACTGTGGCCACACCATGCGTCGAATACGAAGTAGCGGCCGCGATCCACGACGACATCGCGCCGGCCTCGTTGATGCCCTCTTCGAGGATCTGGCCTTTCTTGTCCTCCTTGTAATACATCACCTGGTCGCGATCCTGCGGCTCGTAGAGCTGGCCGACCGAGGAGTAGATGCCGAGCTGGCGGAACAGGCCCTCCATGCCGAAGGTGCGCGCCTCGTCGGGCACGATCGGCACCACGTAACGGCCGATCTTCTTGTCGCGCGCCAGCAGCGTCAGCAGGCGCACGAAGGCCATCGTGGTCGACATCTCGCGTTCACCGCTGGATTCGAGCAGCGAACCGAACACGTCGATCCCGGGCACCTCCAGCGGCGCGGCCAGCGGCCGGCGTACCGGCAGGAATCCGCCCAACGCCTGCCGGCGCTCGAGCATGTACTTCATCTCCGGAGCGTCCGCCTTCGGCCGGATATATTCGGCGGCCTCGACCTGCTCATCGGTGAGCGGAATGTCGAAGCGGTTGCGGAACGCCTTCATGTCCTCGAGATCCAGCTTCTTCTGGCTATGGGTCCGGTTCTGTGCCTCGCCGGCGGCACCCATCCCGTACCCTTTCACGGTGTGGGCCAGGATCACGGTCGGCTGCCCGCCGTGCTCCACCGCGGCCTTGTACGCGGCATAGACTTTCACGGGATCGTGGCCGCCACGGTTCAGGCGCCAGATGTCCTCATCGGACATGTTCGCGACCATCGCCTTCAGCTCGGGGTACTTGCCGAAGAAGTGTTCGCGCACGTAGGCACCGTCGCGCGACTTGTAGTTCTGGTAATCGCCGTCGACCGCCTCCATCATCCGCCGCTGCAGCAGGCCGTCCTTGTCGCGCGCCAGCAGCGGGTCCCAGTACCGGCCCCAGAGAACCTTGATCACGTTCCAGCCCGCGCCGCGGAAGATCGCCTCGAGTTCCTGGACGATCTTGCCGTTGCCGCGCACCGGCCCGTCGAGCCGCTGCAGGTTGCAGTTGACGACCCAGGTCAGGTTATCCAGGCGTTCGCGCGAGGCCAGCGTAATCGCGCCCAGGGTCTCGGGCTCGTCGACCTCGCCGTCGCCGACGAAGCTCCAGACCCGCCGGTCATCGGTCTTGGCCAGACCGCGGTCCTGCAGGTACTTCATGTACCGGGCCTGGAAAATGCTCATGATCGGCCCGAGGCCCATCGACACCGTCGGGAACTGCCAGTAGTCGGGCATCAGCCAGGGGTGCGGATACGATGCCAGGCCCTTGCCGTCCACCTCGCGGCGGAAGTGGTCGAGCTGTTCCTCGCTCAGCCGCCCCTCCAGGAACGAGCGTGCATACATCCCCGGCGCCGAGTGCCCCTGCACGAACAGCAGGTCGCCGCCATGCTCGTGCGACGGCGCGCGCCAGAAGTGATTGAACCCGACATCATACAGCGTGGCTGCCGAAGCGAAGCTGGCAATGTGACCGCCGAGTTCGGCCGAAACTCGGTTCGCCTTGACCACCATCGCCATCGCATTCCATCGGATGTACGAGCGGATCCGGTGTTCCAACGCACTGTCACCCGGGAACACGGGCTCCAGGTGCGGCGGGATCGTGTTCACGTACGCGGTATTGGCCGAATACGGCAGATACGCACCGCTGCGCCGCGCCTTGTCGATCAGGGATTCCAGCAGCTGGTGGGCCCGCTCGGCGCCATCGGCCTCGAGAACGGCTTCCAGGGCATCGATCCACTCCTGGGTCTCCTGCGGATCGATGTCGTGCGAGTTGGCATTGCGGTTCATAGTGATCCCTTTCAGAGGCAGCCCGGCGGCGCCCGGGCCGGGAGTCTCCGGGCCAGGGCCGATCGCCCTTTCTGCTACCATCGGCAAACATGCGATGCGGGCGCTAAAGAAGTGTGCAAGTATCCGGACTGATGCCCGCAGAGGTCAAGCAAGGACGCGTTCTTGCCGGCAACGTCCGCGAAAACAGGAAAATTTCGGCCGTTCGTCGCTGATCGGCCCGAACAAACTGCAGCTGTGGCACCATGGTGCCGCGCCGCCCCGCAAGCGGGCGGCGCCAGGGACCGGCGCGGGGACTATCCGTGGCCGACGAGCCCGGGCACACAGCACCGAAACCACAGCGATCAGGACCGATGACCGAAGCCCAGACACTGCCCCCAGACGCCCGGCCAATGGCCAACCGCTTCCGCGGCTTTCTGCCGGTCGTGGTCGACGTCGAGACCGGAGGGTTCGATTGCCGCCGGCATGCCCTGCTGCAGGTCGCCGCTGTGTTCCTGCGCCGGAGTCCGGACAACCACCTGCGCAGGGACCGGACGCTGAGCCTGCACGTACGCCCGTTCGAGGGGGCGCTGCTCGACCCGAAATCGCTCGAGGTCAACGGGATCGATCCGTTTCACCCGCTGCGCATCGCGCATCCGGAGGATCAGGCCCTCGGCCGCCTGTTCAGCGAGGTGCGGCGCGAGGTGAAAATCAACCAGTGCAAGCGGGCGATCCTGGTCGGGCACAACGCACATTTCGACCTGGGATTCGTCCACACGGCTGCGGAACGCTGCGGCATCCGGCGCAACCCATTCCACCCGTTCAGCAGCCTGGATACCGTCTCACTGGCCGCACTGGCGTACGGCCAGACGGTGCTGGCCAAAGCGGCGGAGGCCGCTGGGTTCGGCTGGGACAGCGAGGCCGCGCACAGCGCGGCCTACGACGCCGAGATGACCGCCGACCTGTTCTGCACGATCACCAACCGCTGGCAGGACAGCGCCGGGATTCCGGAAGCGGCGGCACTGCCTCCCACCGCACCGACCTGAGCCAACCGCTGCGGGGCCGCGATTGCCTCGCCGGCGCGGCGGTTCAGGAGGCGCGCCGGGTGTGCGCCTCGTCGACCATCTTCTTCAGTTCGCCGTTCTCGAACAGTTCCAGCGTGATGTCGCAACCGCCGACCAGTTCGCCGTCGATATAGACTTGCGGAAAGGTCGGCCAGTCCGCGAAGCGCGGCAGATTCTGAAAGACCTCCTGGTCGGCCAGCACGTTCACATAGGCGAATTCGCGCTCGCAGCGCTTCAGCGCCTCTGCGGCCCTACTGGAAAAGCCACACATGGGGAACTGCGGCGTGCCCTTCATGAAGATCACCACGGGGTTCTCTTCGACCTGCTGACGAATCCGATCCATGACATCCATGGGAGCCTCCTGATGACTCGATTTGCCGGCGGCACGGCGCGATTGGCCGTGCCGCGCGAACGTAGTGGTTAACCGCCTGCAGCGGACCCGGCACGGGAGGTACCGGTGCGCCGCGAAGAATCAGACGTTGAAGCGGAAATGTACAACGTCCCCTTCCTTCATGACGTATTCCTTTCCTTCCAGGCGCCATTTCCCAGCGTCCTTCGCGCCCAGCTCACCACCGTGGGCGACGAAATCCTCGTATGCAATGACCTCGGCACGGATGAAGCCCTTCTCGAAATCCGTGTGAATCACACCGGCCGCCTGCGGCGCGGTCGAACCGCGGCGCACGGTCCAGGCGCGCACCTCCTTCGGCCCGCAGGTGAAAAAGGTCTGCAGGTCGAGGAGCCGGTACGTTGCCCGAATCACGCGGTCGAGCCCGGGTTCCGCGAGCCCCAGTTCCGCCAGGAATTCGGACCGCTCGCCGGCCTCGAGCTGCGCGATCTCGGCCTCGATCGCCGCGCAAACCGGCACCACCTCGGCCCTTTCGGTACTGGCATGAGCCTCGACCTGGGCCAGCAGCGGGTTGTCGCGGAAACCATCCTCGGCGACGTTGGCGATGTAGATCAGCGGCTTGGCCGTCAGCAAGTGCAGATCCCGGAGCAGCGACAGCGTCTCGGGGGACAGCGCCTGCGCCCGCACCGGCGTACCCTTGTCCAGCCCCGCGGCAACCCGTTCGGCCACCTCCAGCCGCGCGATCGCTTCCTTGTCCTGCGACTTCGCCGCGCGCGTCAGGCGGGTGATCGCCTTCGACAGCGTGTCTAGGTCCGCCAACGCCAGCTCGGTCGCGATCGTCTCGATGTCGGCGAGCGGATCGATACGGCCGGCGACATGGACGACGTCCTCGTCCTCGAAACAGCGCACGACCTGTGCGATCGCGTCGGTCTCCCGGACGTGGGCGAGAAACTGGTTGCCCAGCCCTTCACCCTGTGCCGCGCCCGCGACCAACCCCGCGATGTCGACGAATTCCACCGTGGTCGGCAGCACGCGCTGAGGCTGCACGATCTCCGCCAGCACCGCCAGACGCGGATCCGGCACCTCGACCACCCCGACATTCGGGTCGATGGTGCAGAAAGGGTAGTTCTCCGCCGCGATCTCTGCGCGTGTCAGGGCATTGAACAGCGTGGACTTGCCCACGTTGGGCAGACCGACGATCCCGCACTTCAGACTCATGACGCCTTCCCGTTCTCGGCGGCCGGCCGTGCATGCAGCCGGCGCACGGCCTTGTCCCAGTCGCCGACGATCAGATCATCGGCCGATTCCAGCGCTGCATCGATCGACTCCCGCATCGCCGCCTCCTCGTCGCGGGTCGGACGCTCGAGCACGTAGCCGATCACGGCCTCGCGATGCCCGGGGTGACCGATCCCGATGCGCAGACGCGCGAACTCCGCTCCCAGGTGGCGATGGATGTCGCGCAGCCCATTGTGTCCACCATGGCCGCCGCCCATTTTCAGGCGCGCGGTCCCCACCGGAAGATCGAGGTCGTCGTGGACCACCAGGATCTCCTCGGGCGGAATGCGGTAGAACGCGGCGAGCTTCTGCAACGAACCACCGCTGCGATTCATGAACGTCAGCGGCTTCAGCAACAGGCATCCCGCCGAGCCAAGCTGTACGCGCGAGACTTCGCCCTCGAATCGCGATTCGGCGCGGAACACGCCGCCGTGCCGGCGCACTAGGTGATCGACGAACCAGAAGCCCGCGTTATGCCGGGTGTCGGCATAACGCGGGCCCGGGTTGCCCAGCCCGGCGATCAGACGGATTGGCATTGTCGGCGCGCCGGTTCACCGCCCTCAGACGCTCTCGGCGCCAGGCTCCGGCTCCTCGCCTTCATCGGACGCCGCCTTCTCACCACGCGGCATCAGCACGCTGACCACGGCGGTGTCGTGATCGCCGCCCTGGACGAGCGCAACCACGCTGACCCGCTCCGGAAGCGCGAGGTCCGACAGGTGCAGGGTCTCGCCGACCCCCAGCTCGGCGACGTCCACGACGATACTCTCGGGGAGATTCGCCGGAAGGCACTCGACCTCCACTTCCGTCAACTGGCGGTTGATCATGCCACCGCCGGTCTTCACGCCCTTGCAGATCTCCTCGTTTACGAAGTGCAGCGGCACGTGCACGCGAATCGCCTCGTCGGCGCTGACCCGAAGCAGATCCACGTGGACCAGTGTGGGCTTGAACGGGTGGCGCTGGACGTCGCGCAGGATCGCGCGCTCGGTCTTGCCGCTCAGGTTCACGGTGAGGATGTGAGAATAAAACGCGTCGTGCTTAAGGTTCTGCAGGATCGCGTTGTGATCCAGTGTAATCGTTACCGGATCCTCGTGACCCCCATAGAGGATCCCCGGCAGCTTGCCGGCGCGGCGCAGGCGGCGGCTCGCACTCGATCCCTGCTCCAGGCGCGGTTCGGCTTCGATGACGAAATCCAGACTCATCAGTGACGTTCTCCAAAATGAACGCGCCCCATCCGCGACCAGATGAGGCGCTACAAGGGCTCCGGAGAGCCCGACCCGGTGCCGCCCCGGCAC
Source organism: Thioalkalivibrio nitratireducens DSM 14787 (assembly GCF_000321415.2). Classification (NCBI taxonomy): domain Bacteria; kingdom Pseudomonadati; phylum Pseudomonadota; class Gammaproteobacteria; order Chromatiales; family Ectothiorhodospiraceae; genus Thioalkalivibrio; species Thioalkalivibrio nitratireducens. The sequence continues at coordinate 2,761,184 of NC_019902.2, forward strand.
CCTTCAGCGAGTATCAGTCCACGAACAGCGAACTCACGGACTCTTCCGTGTTGATGCGCCGGATGGTCTCGGCCAGCATCTCCGCGACGGACAGCTGGCGAACCCGACTGCAGGCCTGGGCGTTCGGCTGCAGCATCAGCGTATCGGTCACCACCAGCTCATCCAGCATGGAACTCTCTATATTAGCAACTGCTGGCCCGGAAAGCACGGCATGCGTGGCATAGGCGTACACCTTCGCCGCGCCGTGCTCCTTCAGCGCCCGCGCGGCCTGACACAGCGTTCCCGCGGTATCGACCATGTCGTCGATGATCACGCAGCAGCGGTCCTCGACGTCGCCGATGATGTGCATCACCTGGGCCTCGTTCGTGCGCGGCCTGCGCTTGTCGATGATCGCGAGATCCGCATCGTCCAGGCGCTTGGCGATCGCCCGGGCGCGGACCACGCCGCCGACGTCGGGTGACACCACGGTCACATCGCCGGCCTCGCGCCGCCATATATCACCGAGCAGTACCGGCGAAGCGTAGATATTGTCCACCGGCACGTTGAAAAAACCCTGTACCTGGTCCGCATGCACGTCGATGGTCAGCACGCGGTCGGCACCAACCGCCTCGATCATGTTGGCTACCACCTTGGCCGAAATCGGCACCCGCGCCGAGCGCACACGGCGATCCTGGCGCGCGTACCCGAAGTACGGGATCACGGTGGTGATGCGTCCGGCCGAGGCCCGGCGCAGTGCATCCACCATGATCAGCAGCTCCATGATATTGTCGTTCGTGGGCTGCCCGGTGGGCTGGATTACGAACACGTCGCGCCCGCGAACGTTCTCCAGGATCTCGATCTGCACCTCGCCGTCGCTGAACCGACCGACGGTGGCCTTGCCCATGCGCAGATCCAGGTAGCCGGCCACCTTGTGGGCGAGATGCGGGTTGGCATTACCCGTGAAGATCATCATACGGTTCTTGTCGACCACGGCTCTTCCCGGTCTGAAAGGATTGAGTCGGCACGCCCGGAACGAGCGCGACCAGGGCGGCATCGGCACGTCGCCCCGGCATGATTGTATCGCGGGCCTGCGGAATCCGTGACGCGCCCATCCCACGCGCCACATCATCCAATATGGCTGGAATATGGCTGGGCCGGCAGGATTACGGCGCGCAAGCGGGGCAGTCGAACCTTGAGGTTCGAACCCTGCCGGCCCCTCCTTCGATCCGCGATGCGGTTACCCCACACACCGCGGCTTCTATATGGCTGGGCCGGCAGGATTACGGCGCGCAAGCGCGCCGCCCTTCGGGCCGTCGCCTTCGGCGACGTTCTGCCCCGCAGGCGGGGCAGTCGAACCTTGAGGTTCGAACCCTGCCGGCCCCTCCTTCGATCCGCGATGCGGTTACCCCACACACCGCGGCTTCTATATGGCTGGGCCGGCAGGATTCGAACCTGCGAATGCCGGGATCAAAACCCGGTGCCTTACCGCTTGGCGACGGCCCATCGGTACTGCGTTACGACACGGCGCCATCCTGCGCCACCCCGGGGTGCCACGCGCACAACGGCGACCTGTTGCACAGGCGCACCACCCAGCTGCGCCACGCGTCCGGCTGCTGCGAACGTGCCTGCTGCGCCTCCGCCTCCGTCGCGAAAAGCCCGAACAGACAACCGCCTGTGCCGCTCAGCCGGGCCTCGACACCCAACCCCTCGAGCCAGTGCAGCGCAGCATCGATACGCGGATGGCTTCGGCGGGCCAGCGGTTCGAAGACGTTTTTCAGCGCCGCGTATCCCGAGTGCGCGATTCTCTCGGCGGGGCAATCCCTTGTCAATTCACCCGACCGGAACATGGTTGCCGTCGACACCGCGACCCCGGGATCGATCAGCAGGGCCCAGGGGGTCTCCGGCTCGACCGGAACCAGGCGATCTCCAACACCCTCGGCCCAGGCCGCCCGGCCGTGCACGAAGACCGGCACGTCGGCTCCCAGCTTCAGTGCCAGTTCGACCAGTTCCCCGAGTTCCAGGCCAAGCCCGAACAGGTGATTCAAAGCGACCAGCGTGGTGGCCGCATCGGAGCTGCCACCGCCGAGGCCTCCGCCGACCGGGATCCGCTTGGTCAGCTCGATACGGACACCGAAGTCGCGACCGCTGGCCCCCGACACGATCCGGGCGGCCTGCAGACACAGGTTGTCCGCGGCCTGCAGCTCTGCCGGCGCATCCAGCTCGAACACCCCGCCCGGCAGCGGCGAAAACCTGAGTTCATCCTGCAGGCCGACGAACTGGAACACCGTCTGCAGCTCGTGGTATCCGTCCGGCCGGCGGCCGGTGATCTGCAGGAAACGGTTGATCTTGGCCGGCGCCGGGAAGACGGTTGCAAACGGATCGCTCACGACCCCGACGGCACGCCGAGTTGCCAGCGTTGCACGGTCAGCCGCAGGTTCATGTCGCCTCGAGTCAACGCCATCGACGTCGGCAGGCGGGCGGGCCCGGCGTCCTCGAACGCGCCGTAGACAATCTCCCAGCCATCCTGGAACAGGCGCACCGGCTGCCCGGACCGATCGGCGCGCAGGTCGAACGGGATCCCCGGACGGGCGATTCCCCGCACCCAGTGATCCAGCCCGCTGACCGGGATCTCGCGCCCGGTCATCACGACCATCAGCGCGTCGGGATCGCGGGCCTCGAAACGCTCGCCGTCGCGCGTGAGCAGCACCGCCCGTTCGCCGCCTAGCACCAGGCGCCCCCCACCGCGTCCCATCGGCCCGGCCAGGTCGATGATCTGGCTGTCGTCCGCAGCGCGCCAGCTGAGCTGACCGCTCCAGCTCTCGCCGGGCATCTCCAGCACCAAGCGTCCGGCGAGGCGCCAGTCCGAGACCGCGGCCACCCGTTCGGCCCGGTCCATGAACGCCTCGCGCGCCTCCACCCGCTCCCCGGGCTGGCCGGGGAACCCCGCGCAGCCGGAGAGCAACAGCAGCAGCGCCCACCCCGGCAAAGCCCGAGGCATCAAAGACCATCGGCCCAACACATGGGTGATCATGCACATCAATCCAGCAGCTCGCGCTGCACCCGCAGCAACCGCTCGTGCCAGGGATCGCGCTCCAGGGCCTCCTCGATCACGGCCATCGACTCGTCGCGTTCGCCCAGCTCCCAGAGCACGACCGCAAGGTTGCTCGCGATCTCGCCGTCCTGCATCAGCCGGTAGGCCCTGCGCAGCTTGACGAGGGCCTCGTCCAGACGCCCCAGCCGGTACAGCACCCAGCCATAGCTGTCGATGACTGCGGCGTCGTCCGGTCGCTGCTCGTAGGCGCGGACGATCAGGTCGTAGGCCTCGTCGTAGCGGTCGGTGCGGTCGGCCAATGTGTACCCGAGTGCGTTCAGCGCCGTGGCATTGTCCGGATCCTGCTCCAGGATCGCGCGAAAGTCGGCCTCGGCCGCCGGCACATTGCCGGCGCGTTCGTGCACCAGCCCGCGCATGTAGAGCAGGTCAGGCGCGCCCGGAAACTGGATCAGCCCTTGTGCCAGCCGCCGCACTGCGGCGTCGAGCGCCCCGCTCTCGCGCAGCGCATTCGCCTCGGCCACATAGGCGCTCTGCGCGTACTGCTCGTCGGAGTCCTCCTGCAATCGTGCAAACAGCGACCGGGCCGCGTCCGGCCCATCCAGCCGTGCGATCAACCGCGCCCGCCGCAGATCCGCGTCCTGGGCGTGTTCGCCCTCGGTGATCCGGTCATAGGCACGGACCGCGGCCCGCAGGTCCCCGGCCTGCTCGTGCAGGCGTCCCAGGTAGTAGCGCGCATCGTCGGTGCGCTGGCCACTGTCGAGCAGACGTTCCAGGTAATCCTGGGCCAGGCTGAAACGCCCTGCCTCCAGTGCCAGCAGGGCCGTCGTCAACAGCAGTTCGGAATCCTCCGGTGCGAGCGCGATCAGGCGATCGAACTCGGGGCGAACCCGCTCGAAGTCGTCGACCTCGACCAGCGCCCGGGCGTACGCCAGACGCACGTCGCGCCGGTCCGGATGCGCATCTACCGCTGCGGCCAGCGCCTCGAGCGCCGCATTCGGATCCTCCAGTTCGCTCAGCGCACGGGCCAGTACCAGGCGCAGCTGCACCGCGTCGGGGAAACGTTCCAAGCCGGCGCGCGCCACGGTCCGCGCACGCTTGAATTCGTCGAAACGCAGCGCCAGTTCCGCGTGTGCCTGCCAAGCGGTGGGCTCATCCGGATCGGCCGCGACCAGGTTCTCCAGCGCCAGGAGCGCCGCCTCACGGTCCTCGGCCTGCACCAGCAGGGACACCACCACGCGATAGCCTTCCTCGCCCCCGACCTTGTCACGGACACGCTGCAGCAGAGCGGCCGCCTCGCGACCCCGCCCCGCGTTCGCCTGCAGCACCGCGGCGATCTGCATGGCCTCGAGGCTGTCCGGCTCCAGCGCGAGCCAGCGATTCGCGGCGGAAAGGGCACGTTCCTGATGCCGCGCGAACAGGGCTACCCGCGTGGCACGCTCGGCGACCCGAGCGTCGTCGCTGAGACGGGCCGCATCCAGGTAATAGCGGCTGGCCTGCGAATAGTCGCCCGCCTGCGCGGCCAGTTCCGCCGCTAGCAGGCTGAACAGGGTATCCGCCTCCGGATCCGCCACCAGGGATGGCGGCGGCGACAGGATCATCGGAACATCCGTCGCGTACGCATCACCCGTCGTGTACTGGTCACCCGAGGAGGCATTCAGGTGAGTCTGCGCACAGCCGGCAACGAGCAGCGCGGACAGTGCGGCGAAAAACGCTCGCGACATGGCAGATGGGTTCCACATGTTTTCGGGTGGGTTGGACGAATGATGGGCCTGGTCGGTTCCGCCGGCAATGGCTACCCCCAATGTAACGCGCGCCGTCACGCAGTACACTAAGCGGTTATCGAGCCCATCTTAGCGCGAAAACCATTCCCGACATGCTGTTCGCCCTTGGAATCAATCACAAAACCGCCCCGGTCGAGGTACGCGAACGGCTGGCGGTCAACGACGTACAGCTCGGGGAGGCGCTGGATTCCCTGCATTCCGGAGTGAAAATTCCCGAGGCCGCGATCCTGTCCACCTGCAACCGCACGGAGATCTATTTCCGGGAGAACGGGCGCGACGGCGAGGAGCGGGTACTCGACTGGCTCGGGGGTTTCCACGGCATCCGCCGCGGCGAACTCGAGAACTACCTCTATCGCCACCACGACAGCGAGGCGGTACTCCACGCGCTGCGGGTGGCCTGCGGGCTCGATTCCATGGTACTTGGTGAACCGCAGATCCTCGGGCAAATGAAAACGGCCTACCAGCAGGCCCACGCCGCCGGGACGCTCGGGCTGTCGCTGGAGCGGCTGTTCCAGCACGCTTTCGCCACGGCCAAGGACGTGCGCACTTCCACCGCGATCGGCGCCAGCGCCGTGTCGGTGGCTTTCGCCGCGGTATCGCTCGCACGCCAGATCTTCGGTGACCTCAAGCCGCTCACGGCCATGATGATCGGCGCCGGGGAAACCATCGAACTGGCACTGCGCCACCTGGCAGGCCACGGAATCGGGCATGTGATCGTCGCGAACCGCACCGTCGAGCGGGCCCATACCCTAGGGGACCGCTTCGGCGCCGAGCCCATCGCCCTCACGGCACTGCCGGACTACCTGCACCGCGCCGACATCGTGATCAGTTCCACCGCCGCGCCGCTGCCGATCCTGGGCAAGGGCGCGGTCGAACGGGCGATCCGCAAGCGCCGGCACCGTCCGGTCTTCATGGTCGATATCGCGGTTCCCCGGGACATCGAGCCGGAGGTCTCCGAGCTCGAGGACGTCTACCTGTACACGGTCGACGACCTGCACGAAGTGATCAACGAGAACATGGCGTCCCGCCAGGCCGCCGCGGAACAGGCGGAGCAGATCATCGCGACCCGCGCCCACGAGTTCATGCGCTGGCTTCGCGCCCGCGATTCCGTGGAGAGCATCCGCCAGTTGCGCGACCAGGCCCTGGCGATCCGCCAGGAATCGCTGGCACGGGCCGAGTCCCAGCTGCGCGCGGGACGCGACCCCAACGAGGTGATGCAGCAACTAGCACATACCCTGACCAACAAACTGATGCACGCCCCCTGCAAGACGCTGAACGCCGCCGCCCATGACGGCGACGCGGATCTGTTCCGGGCCGCTCACCGGCTGTTCCTGCTGCCGGGCGCCGATGGCCGACTGCCGCCGGACGACCAGTGAAGGAATCGTTCCGCCGCAAGCTGGAAGGGTTGTCCGAACGCCACACGGAGATCGCCCGGCTCCTTGCGGCCCCCGACGCGGCCGCCGATGCCGAGCGTTTCCGTCGGCTGTCGATGGAATACAGCCAGCTCGAGCCGGTGGCCTCCGCCTGGCAGGCCTTCGTCGAAAACCAGGAAGCCCTCGCATCCGCCCGGGCACTGCTGAACGACCCGGAACCCGAGGTACGGGCGCTGGCGGAAGACGAAATCCAGCGCCTCGAGACGCAGGACGAACGGCTCGAACAGGAGCTGCAGCGGCACCTGGTACCGGCCGACCCACATGACGACGCGAACCTCTTCCTCGAAATCCGGGCGGGCACCGGCGGCGACGAGGCGGCCATCTTTGCCGGCGACCTGCTGCGTATGTACAGCCGTTATGCCGAGCAGCGCGGATGGCAGATGGAGATCCTGAACGCCAGCGAGGGCGAGCACGGGGGCTACCGCGAGGTGATCGTGCGCGTGATCGGACGCGGCGCCTATGCGCGCCTGAAATTCGAATCCGGGGCACACCGGGTGCAGCGCGTGCCGGAGACGGAGTCGCAGGGCCGCATCCACACCTCGGCCGCCACGGTCGCGATCCTGCCCGAACTCGACGAGGTGGAGAGGCCGGAGATCAACCCGGCCGACCTGCGCATCGATACGTATCGTGCGAGCGGGGCCGGAGGCCAGCACGTGAACCGGACCGACTCCGCGGTACGCCTGACCCACCTGCCCACGGGCATGGTCGTCGAGTGCCAGGACGAACGCTCCCAGCACAAGAACAAGGCCCGCGCGATGAACCTGCTGGCAGCGCGCCTGCACGAAGCCGAGCGCAGCCGCCAGGCAGCGGAACAGAGCGCCGCGCGCAAAAGCCTGGTGGGCAGCGGCGACCGCTCCGAGCGCATCCGCACCTACAACTTCCCGCAGGGGCGGGTCACCGACCACCGGATCAACCTGACGTTGTACAAGCTCGACGCGGTCCTGACCGGAGACCTCGACCCGCTGATCGACCCGCTGACCCATGAGTACCAGGCCGAGCAACTTGCCCTCCTCGCGGACGACTGAACCGGGAACACTGGCCGCGCTGCTGACCGAAGTCCGCCAGCGCCTGCAGGCGGCGGGGATCGACGCGCCGGGGCTGGAATCCCGCAGGCTGGTAGGACATGCGCTCGGCCTTGATGACGCCGCGCTGTTCGCGCACGGTGAGCGCCCGGTCTCCGGGGCAGACCGGAAGGCCGTGCTGACGCTCGCCGCGGCACGCGAGGCGGGGCGACCGATCGCCTACCTGCTGGGCCAGCGCGAGTTCTGGTCGCTGCCGCTGCGGGTCGACGAAGGCTGCCTGATCCCCAGACCAGAGACCGAACTGCTGGTCGAACGCGCACTGTACCGGATCCCGTCGGGGGCGCGCCGTGTGATCGATCTCGGAACCGGCTCGGGCGCCATCGTCCTGGCCCTGAAGTCGGAACGGCCCGATCTCGAGGCCTGGGCCACCGAGCTCAGTGCAGCCGCGCTCGCGGTCGCCGCGGCGAATGCCTCGGCCCTCGGGCTCAGCGTGCACTGGCTGCAGGCGCACTGGCTCGAGGCTTTCGCACCCGCACCGCTGTTCGACGCGATCATCAGCAATCCGCCGTATATCGACCCCTTGGATCCGCACCTGGAGCAGGGCGACCTGCGCTTCGAACCCCGCGCCGCGCTGGTGGCGGCGGACCGGGGCCTGGCGGACCTCGCGGTGATCGCCGCCGAGGCCCGCGAGCACCTGCGCCCCGGCGGCTGGCTGCTGCTGGAGCACGGTTACACACAGGGGCCGGCCGTACGAACCCTGCTGCAGAATCGCGGCTTCCAGGAAATCACGACCTACCGGGATCCCGCACGACTCGACCGCGTCACCGAGGGTCGCCGCCCGAACGGAAACCCCGTCACCGACGGCCAGGCGCATGACTGGGCAAAGCCGTCGGGGCCAACTACCATGTAGGGATGGACACCACCGTGTGCGCCCGGGAACTGGCCTTTCGTGGCCCACATCGGGAAGCTGATCAGGCTCCCGCGGCGGCGCTGTTGCTGTCGAATTCCCCGGTGGTCCAGGAAGTCGCGGTCACCGGGCCGAACCGGGTGCTGGTGCGCTATGACCTGCGCGAAGTGACCTTCGCCGAGATCGAATCGGCACTGGAAGAACTCGGCTTCCATCTCGACAACAGCGTGCTCACCCGGCTGCGCCGCGCCTACTATGAGTACTGCGAGGACACCCGGCGCGCCAATCTGAAAGTCCGGTCGAACTGCTTCGGCCATTGCGCGCGGCGCATCTTCGTGCGCGAATACCAGAAACACGAGCACGGGTGCCGTGATCAGCGCCCGGAACACTGGCGCGCGTACTGGTGACCGCCCCCGTCCACGCCGGATCGCGCCCGCCACTCGCCGATGAACGACGATGTGCTGCTTCGCTACAGCCGGCAGATCCTGATGCCCGAAGTCGGGGCCGAGGGGCAGGAAAGGCTGGAAGCCGCCCATGCGATCGTGATGGGGCTCGGCGGGCTGGGATCCCCGATCGCTGCCTACCTCGCCGCCGCCGGCGTCGGACGGCTCACGCTGGTCGACTTCGACGAGGTCGACCTGACGAATCTCCAGCGCCAGATCCTGCACGGTCAAGCCGACATCGGCAGGCCGAAGGTCGATTCCGCCGAGGAAAGTCTGCGTAGACTGAATCCGGGCTGCCGGATCGACAAGATCCCCCGCGGACTCGAACAGCCCGAACTGGAAACGCTTTGTGCGGGCGCGGACCTGATCCTGGACGGCACCGACAACTTCGCCAGCCGGGCCCTGATCAACCGTGCGGCGGTCGCCAGCCGCACGCCGCTGATCTCGGGCGCGGTGATCCGCTTCGAGGGTCAACTCGCCACCTTCGACTTCCGGGATCCCGACGCCCCCTGCTACCACTGCCTGTACGGCGACGGCGGAGAACTCGGCGAGACCTGCAGCGAATCTGGCGTGTTCGCCAGCCTGCCCGGCGTGATTGGAAGCCTGCAGGCCACCGAGGCCCTGAAACTGCTGATCGGTCTGCCGACGCTCGCCGGGCGGCTGCTGCTGGTCGACGGCCTCACCATGAGCTTTCGCAGCCTGGCGCTCGCCCGCGACCCGCAATGTCCCGTCTGCGGCCCGACCGCCCGGCCGCACTAGTACAGTACGCCGAGGGCGCAACACGGCGCCCGCACAACCCCGGCAGTGCTGCGGCGCACGGTCCTCGATCCTGTTGTGCCTCGAAACACGACCCAAGCGGCCTACCCGGCCGTGGTACGGCGATGGGCGCGGGGTCAGTGGCGAGTCGAACCGACGTCCGGCTGCGGATCGGCACTGGCAAACAGCGCCTCGGCATCGACCGCATCGAGGCGATAGCGGGCATTGCAGAACTCGCAGGTGACCTCGACCCTGCCTTCCTGCGCCAGTGTCGCCCGGACCTCGTCCGCGCCGAGGCCGCGCAGCATCTCCTCGACCTTCTGCCGCGAGCAGCCGCAGGCGAAACGCATCGCGTGTCCCTCCAGCAGCCGCACCCTTTCCTCGTGGAAGAGACGCAGCAACAGCTTCTCAACCGGAAGTGCCAGCAGTTCCTGCGGCGAGACCGTGTCGGCCAGCAGCGTGGCCCGCATCCAGTCCTCGGAGTCCGTGCGCGTGGGAGTATCATCGGCCGCCGGCATGCCCTGCAACAGCAGACCCGCAGCCCGTTCGGGCCCCGCCGCCAGCCAGACCCGCGTGGGCAGTTGTTCGGAGCGCTCGAAATACCGGTCCAGCGCGACAGACAGCGAGCCGCCGCCGAGCTCGACCACGCCCTGGTGGCGTTCGCGGCCTGCCCCCGGATCCAGCGTGATCACCAGCCGGGCGTCGTCCCCGAAGATCTCCGACAGATCGCCGTCGGGCACCTCGCCGCGGTAGCGCGCCAGACCGCGCAGCGCGCGGCTGCCGGTGGCCTGCACCACCAGCATGTGCAACGGCCCGGAACCGGTGACCTGCAGGATCAGCGCGCCATCGAACTTCAGCGTCGCTGCGATCAGCGCCACCGCCGCATAGGCCTCACCGAGGCGGGCACGCACCCCCGGCGGGTAGTCGTGGCGTTCCAAAAGTGCCTTCCAGGAATCGTCGAGATGCACCCACTCGCCACGCACCGCCGTGCGCTCCAGCAGGAAACGGTGCAGGGTGTCCCGCTCGTCGCTCACCGGCCGTCCCGGATTCGGTTGTCCCGCATCGCTGCGTAGCGCGCGTGCCGGAGTGCGCGCTGCGGCGCCGACGAAAACCTCGAACATGCCCGACAAGGCGCGGGATACAACGACCCGCGCGCAGGGCCGGGCCCGTTCCGGCGACGCGGGCCGATCGCGACGCCACGACATGCGTTTCCAGGCACCGGGAGCGGGCGCAGGAACACGTTCACGGGCGCTCAATCACCCTTGCAACCGCGTGCGCAGCCGCTCGTTGACCTGCGCCGGATTGGCCTTGCCCCGGGTCTTCTTCATCACCTGACCGACGAAAAACCCGAAGACCTTGTCCTTGCCGGAGCGGAACTGCTCGACCTGGGCCGGGTTCGCGGCGATCACCTCGTCGATGATCGCGTCGATCGCACCGGTATCGGTGATCTGCTTCAGCCCGCGCGCGTCGATGATCGCATCGGCATCGCCCTCGCCGGCCCACATCGCCTCGAACACCTCTTTCGCGATCTTGCCGGAGATGGTCTCGTCCTGGATCCGGACCAGCAACTGCGCGAGTGCCCCCGCCGGCACCGGGCTGTGTTCCACTACCAGCTCGGAGCGGTTCAACGCAGCCGTGAACTCGCCCATGACCCAGTTCGCGGCCAGCTTCGGCGCGTCACAGCCGGCTGCCACCGCCTCGAAGTAGTCGGCCATTTCCCGGCTCGCAGTCAACGATCCGGCATCATAGGCCGACAGGCCGTATTCGCTGATGAAGCGGTCACGCTTCGCATCGGGAAGCTCCGGCAGCCGGCCACGGATCGCGTCGACGAACTCCGGGTGGATCACCACCGGCAACAGGTCGGGATCCGGGAAGTAGCGGTAGTCGTTGGCCTCTTCCTTCGAGCGCATCGAGCGCGTCTCGTCGCGGTCCGGGTCGTACAGGCGCGTCTCCTGCACCACCGTTCCGCCAGCCTCGAGCAGGTCGATCTGGCGTTCCACCTCGAAATTGATCGCGCGCTCGACGAAACGGAACGAGTTCAGGTTCTTGATCTCGGTGCGGGTGCCGAACGCCTGCTGGCCCTTCGGGCGCACCGACACGTTGGCGTCGCAGCGGAAACTGCCCTCCTGCATGTTGCCGTCGCTGATGCCGAGATAGCGCACCAGCGCGTGCAGCTTCTTCATGTACGCGACCGCTTCCTTCGCCGAGCGCAGGTCCGGCTCGGAGACGATCTCGACCAACGGTGTTCCCGCGCGGTTGAGGTCGATGCCGGTCATCGCGGCAAAGCCCTCGTGCAGGCTCTTGCCGGCGTCCTCCTCGAGATGTGCGCGGGTCACCCCGATGCGTTTGCGGCCACCGTCTTCCCGGTCGATGTCCAGATGCCCCTCGGCGACGATCGGCAGCTCGTACTGCGAGATCTGGTAGCCCTTCGGCAGGTCCGGGTAGAAGTAGTTCTTGCGCGCAAACACCGACCGCGGCGCGATGCGCGCATCGATCGCGAGCCCCAGCATCACCGCCTTCTCGACCACCCCGGCATTCAGCACCGGCAGCACGCCGGGCAGCCCCAGGTCGACCGCGCAGGCCTGCCGGTTCGGCTCGGCACCGTAGGCAGTCGCGGCGCCGGAGAAGATCTTCGAGACGGTGTTGAGCTGGGCGTGGATCTCCAGCCCGATCACGGTTTCCCATTCCATCTGTTGCGCTCCCAGGGTCCTGTTCTAGACGAACGACGCCGGCATACGCGCATGCCAGTCGGTATCCCGCTGGAACTGGTGGGCGACCCCCAGCAGCCGCGATTCGTCGAAGTAGTTGCCGATCAACTGCAGACCCACCGGCAGGCAGCCGACCGTGCCCGCCGGCATCGACAGGCCCGGCAGACCGGCCAGGTTCACCGCGATGGTGTAGATGTCGGAAAGGTACATCCTGACCGGGTCCGCACTCTTCTCGCCGAGGCAAAACGGCAGCTCCGGAGTCGTCGGGCCGGCGATCACGTCGACCCGTTCGAACGCACGCCGGAAATCGTCCGCGATCAGCCTGCGAACCTTCTGGGCCTTCAGGTAATAAGCGTCGTAGTACCCGGCCGAAAGCACGTAGGTGCCGATCATGATGCGCCGCTTCACCTCTGCCCCGAAGCCCTCGGCGCGCGAGCGGGTATAGAGATCGGTCAGGTCGCGCGGCTCCGCGCAGCGATGCCCGTAACGCACGCCATCGTAGCGGGCTAGGTTCGACGAGCACTCGGCCGGGGCCACCACGTAGTAGGCGGGCACCGACAGGCCGCTGTTCGGCAGGCTGATCTCGACGAGTTCCGCGCCGCGGTCCTTCAGCACCGCTAGCGCGGCGTCGGTCGCCGCGCGCACCGACGGATCCAGGCCATCGCCGAAGAACTCGTTCGGCAGGCCGATACGCAGACCCTTCAGGTTCGCGTCCAGCCCGGCGGTGAAATCCTCGTCCGGGCGCTCGACGCTGGTCGAATCGCGCGGATCGAAGCCCGCCATCGCGTTCAGCATCATCGCGCAGTCCTCGGCGGTCGCGGCCATCGGCCCGCCCTGGTCGAGACTGGAGGCGAACGCGATCATCCCGTAGCGCGACACCCGGCCGTAGGTCGGCTTGACACCGGTGATGCCACAGAACGCCGCCGGCTGGCGAATCGAGCCGCCGGTGTCGGTGCCGGTCGCGCCCGGCACCAGCCGCGCCGCGACCGCGGCCGCGGAACCGCCGGACGAACCGCCGGGCACCCGGTCGGCATCCCAGGGATTGCGCACCGCGCCGTAGAAGCTGGTCTCGTTCGACGACCCCATCGCGAACTCGTCCATGTTGGTCTTGCCCAGCGTGACCGCGCCGGCGGCGTTCATGCGCTCGACCACGGTCGCATCAAAGGGGGCGACGAACGGGTCCAGCATCTTGGAACCGCAGCTGGTGCGCACGCCGCGGGTGCAGAAAATGTCCTTCTGGGCCACCGGAAGGCCGAGCAGCGCCGCCTGTTCGCCCCTGGCCAGCCGCCGATCGGCCGCATCGGCCGCTGCCAGCGCCGCCTCCGGGGTGACGGTGATAAAGCTGTTGATCTGCGCATCCAGCCGATCGACACGCTGGAGATAGAGTTCGGTCAGTTCGCGGCTGCTGATGTCCCGCGCGCGCAGTCGCCGGGCCCAGCCGGCAAGGGTATCGAGTGTCATCGCGTCAGGGTCCGTCGGTGGTACCTGGAAGAGTCGGGGGGCGAGAGAGTCAGCGGGCCTGCCAGCGCAAGGCGGTTCCCGGGCGCTGGCAAATCCCGTCGTGGTGATCCGCAAGCCGGCGCGGTGCCCGGTCCACGCCCGGCAGGGCCACGGCTGTGGCCGTCATTCGATCACGCGCGGCACGAGATAGAGCCCGCCCTCGACCGCGGGTGCGATGGCCTGGAACACGTCCCGCTGGTCGCTTTCGGTGACCGCGTCGGGCCGCAGGCGCTGCTCGGCATCGAGCGGGTGAGCCATCGGCTCGATGCCCTCGATCTCGGCCGCGTTCAGGGCCTCGACGAAATCGAAGATGTCGCTGAGCCCGGCCGCGAATCCCTCCGCCTCCCGGTCGTCCATCGCCAGCCTGGCCAGGTCGGCGATGCGGTGCACTTGGTCGCTGTTCAGAGACATGGTTCAGGCCATTTTCCTGCTGGATCACAAAGCGCGAAAGTTACCATAAAGCATACCTTGCCCAAAGCCATGGCCGCTTGCTAGTCTTTCGCGTTCTTTCCCGCCCGCTTCCCGTCAGGTTCAGCTATGTTCAAACGCGTTTTGGGGTTGTTCTCCAACGACATCTCGATCGATCTGGGTACAGCCAACACGCTGATCTACATGCGCGGTCAGGGCATCGTATTAAACGAGCCCTCGGTGGTCGCGATCCGCCAGGACCGCGGCCCCGGCGGCCCGCGTTCGCTTGAGGCCGTGGGGACCGAGGCCAAGAAGATGCTGGGGCGCACGCCGGAGAACGTGACCACCATACGGCCGATGAAAGACGGCGTGATCGCCGATTTCACCACCACCGAGAAAATGCTGCAGCACTTCATCAAGAAAGTGCACGAACGGCGGGTGTTCCGGCCCAGCCCGCGGGTGCTGGTCTGCGTGCCCTGCGGCGCGACCCAGGTCGAGCGCCGGGCGATCCGGGAATCGGCCTTCGGAGCCGGCGCGCGCAAGGTCTACCTGCTGCAGGAACCGGTGGCGGCCGCGATCGGCGCCGGCATTCCGCTCGACGAGGCGGTCGGCTCGATGGTCCTTGATATCGGCGGCGGCACCTCCGAGGTCGCAGTGCTGTCGATGAACGGCATCGTATACTCGGAGTCGGTGCGCATCGGCGGCGACACCTTCGACGAGGCGGTCATGTCCTACGTGCGTCGCAATTACGGCGTGCTGATCGGCGAGGCCACTGCGGAACGCATCAAGCACGCGATCGGCTCCGCGTACCCGGGCAAGGATCTGCTCGAGATCGAGGTCAAGGGCCGCAACCTTGCCGAGGGGGTACCTCGCTCGTTCACCTTGAACAGCAACGAGATTCTCGAAGCGCTGCAGGATCCGCTGCACGGCATTGTGTCGGCCGTGCGCACCGCGCTGGAGCAAACTCCACCCGAACTCGGTGCGGACGTCGCTGAACGCGGGATCGTGCTCACCGGCGGCGGCGCCTTGCTCCAGCACATCGACCGGCTGATCATGGAGGAAACGGGTATCCCGGTGGTGATCGCCGAGGATCCCCTGACCTGCGTGGCACGCGGTGGCGGCCGCGTGCTGGAGATGCTCGACGAAAAACGGGTCGACTTCCTGGCCAGCGAGTAGTCGTCCCGCCCGCTGGAGGACGTGTCATCGACAAACCGCTGTTCAGCCTGGGGGTCTCGCCGACCCTGCGCCTGCTGGCGGTGGTACTGATCGCCCTGGCCCTGATGGTACTCGACCACCGCCTCAACCAGCTGCAGACGCTGCGCAACCTGTTCGCGACCGTAGCCTACCCGGTGCAGCTGGCGGTCGATGCCCCAATCCGGATCGGCAGCCGGATGCTCGAGTCCTTCTCCAGCCACGAGCAACTGGTACTCGAAAACCGGCTGCTGCGGTCCGAGCTGATGGAGCTGCGGGCGCGGCAGCTGCGTTTCGACGCGTTGCAGATGGAGAACGACCGGCTCCGCGCGCTGCTGCACACCTCGACGCAGGCCGCCGAACGGGTACAGATCGCGAAACTGCTGGCGGTCGATCTCGATCCCTTCCGCCAGCAGATCGTGATCAACAAGGGGCGCCTGGACGGCGCCTACCCGGGACAGCCGCTGATCAACGCCGACGGGGTCGTCGGCCAGATCCTGACGGCACACTGGACCAGCTCGACCGCGTTGCTGATCTCCGACCCCGGCCATGCGTTGCCGGTCATCGTTGCGCGAACCGGGCTGCGTGCACTGGCGGTCGGCACCGGGAACCCGCGGCGGCTGAGCCTGCGCCACGTACCCCCGCAGGAAGACATCGAGGAGGGCGATCTGCTACTGACCTCCGGCCTCGGAGGCCGGTTTCCGGCCGACTACCCGGTCGCCCGCATCGTGTCCGTCGAGCACCGGCCGGGGCAGTCGTTCCTGCTGATTGCGGCCGAGCCGCTGGCGGCACTGGACCGTTCCCGCGAGGTGCTTCTGCTGTGGACGGAACCGCCCGAGCCCGACGAGGCAGGGCACGAAGACGGAGCGGCGGATACCCCGAAATGACGACCGCGCTGGGCATGCCCGCACCGGTCGCGGTCTCGCTGCTGGTCGCGCTGGCGCTGACCATCGTGCCACTGCCCGATGCCATCGCGGCGACCCGGCCCGAGTGGGTCTTGCTCGTGCTGATTTACTGGGGCATGGCCTTTCCCCGCCGGGTCGGAATCGTCACCGCCTTCATTGCCGGCCTGTTCCTCGACGTGCTGCAGAACCAATTGCTCGGGCAGAACGCGCTTTCGCTTGCGGTGGCCATGTTCATCGTACTGCAGATCTATCCGCGCATGCGGGTATTTCCGGTCTGGCAACAATCCGTCGCCGTGGCCTTTCTGGTCACGCTGGTCAGCGTGCTCAATCTTTGGGTGCGCGGCGCGACGGGCCTGCCACCGGGCAGCATGATGTACTGGGCCCCGGTGCTCAGCAGCGCTCTGGTCTGGCCGCTCCTCTATCACGTACTGCGCGAGGCCCGCCGCCGCTGGCTGCTGCACCTGACCTGAGGCGATGTGAGAATGAATCCCGGCCATCGCGAGGAGGGAGCACGCCGCGTCAGCATCGCCTGTCTCCTTGGGAGCATTACGGATTTGTTCCAATGGGTGACGAACCTGCTCGGCGACCCCTGGTCCCGGCGCGCCTGCGGCGCGTTCGCGAGCAGGCTCGCTCCTACGCGGTCCAAGGCAGCGCTTATCGGTCTGCCTGGATGAGCCAGAACAATCCGGTAATGCTCCCGTCTCCTTCCACCCAAGGCTCGGAATGATGCAAGATCTCGCGCGAACGGCGATGGCGTGGGCGGCGCCCCCGTTGAGGAAAGAGGCGGGAAAGGCCGTCATCCGCCATCTGGCGCCGGGGAGACACGAATGCCACGTGACAGATAACGCTGCGCTCCTCCGGCCACAGATCGCCGAGGGGTATCTTTACACAGCAACTGCCTCGCCAGCTGGCCTATCGCCGCCGCCGCCGGGCAGGGAACCGAACTGAATCTTGAGCAGGCAAGAAGGGGGCTACGAAATGCCTTATTCCAAGTGGCAACGGCGATACCTGCCGAATACCAACAACGAACGGCGGGCGCCCTTGGTCGCGAGCCGCCTCGACACCTGCGGACCCGCCAATGCATGATCATGGGCTGATCACCACGGAGACCGGCTTGCGCGCACTGCTCGATGCCATTGCCGGGAGCGAGTGGGTGGCGATGGACACCGAGTTCATCCGCGAAAAAACGTACTTTCCGAAACTCTGCCTGATCCAGCTCGCGACCCCCGATCACATCGCCTGCGTCGATCCGCTCGCACTCGGCGGTATCGGGCAGCTGGACCAACTGCTGCAAGACTCGGCGGTACTCAAGGTTTTTCACGCAGCCAGCCAGGATCTCGAAGTCCTTTACCTCGTCACCGGCAAGGTGGCATCCCCGGTCTTCGATACCCAGGTGGCCGCGAGCCTGCTGGGGCACGGGGAACAGGTAGGCTATGCCAATCTGGTGGAGGCCGTGCTGCACCGCGAACTCGACAAGACCCAGTCACGCACGGACTGGGCGCGGCGCCCGCTGCAGCCCGCGCAACTCGAATATGCGCGTGATGATGTGCGTTTCCTCACGGAATTGTTCGTGCAGTTGCAAAAGGAACTCGACGCGCTTGGCCGACTGGACTGGCTGCAGCCGGAAATGGAGGCATTGACCCGGCCCGAACAGTACCGGCCCGATCCGGCCCGGGCCTGGCTCCGGGTCAGCGGGCACAAGCGACTCAAGCCGCGGGATCTGGCGGTGCTGCGCGAACTCGCGGCCTGGCGCGAAACCGAAGCGCGGGACCTGGACCGCCCCCGCCGCTGGGTGATCAGCGACGACGCTCTGCTGACCATCGCGCGCACACGCCCCGCGGATCTTCAGACCCTGCACGCCCAGCGCGGGCTGCCGAGGAATCTGGACGAGCAGCGGGCCCGGCAGATCCTGGAGGCCGTTCAGCAGGGCTGCGCGGCACCGAAGGAGAGCTGGCCTGCGGTCTCACGAAGGCAACCGTTGAGCGAGGCCGAGGAAGTCGTGGCCGACGTCTGCATGGCGCTGCTGCGCGAACTCGCGCGCCGGCAGAAGATCAGCCCCCAAGCCATCGCGAGCCGCAAGGACGTAATGGCACTGATGCGCAGGGAAGACGGCGCCACGCTGGCGCAGGGATGGCGGGCACGCGTCGCCGGGGCCCAGCTGCAGCGCTGGCTGGACGGCGCCAGCGCACTGCGCCGCAGTTCATCGGGAATCGAACTGGACCGATGAGGCGTATCCCTGCCCGGCCTGTAACCGGCGGGCGCCGGGCGGACCCATTCCATCGGACCCGTCCAGCCTGCGGTTCCGTTCGTGGAAAGAGGAGGTCCCCAGCGCCATCAAGGGGCGCTGTATACACCCCGGCGCGGCGAGGCCAGTCGGCCCTGGCGCTTCAGGTACGCCAGCGTCTGGCTGATGTTCTTGGTGTCGATACCAGCCGCCTCGGCCTGCTCCCGAATCTCGCTCACCATCATCTCGGGCTTGGTCGCGACGATGTCGCACAGCTTCTGGCTGATGGTGCCACCCGCCGCCGTTCCGCTGCGGCGTCCACCCGCGGCGCGCGCCTTCGGGGTTCGCCCCCCGAGATCCCGGATTTCGCGATCGAGTTCCGCGAGTTCTGCCCGCTGCCGCGCTACAATTTCCTTTCGTTTTTTCCGCAGCGCTTCGAGTTTCTTCTTCCGGCTGGCCTCGCGCCGTTCGGCCTCCTGCTGCTCGCGCTCGCGAGCCAGGGCATACAATTCCTCAGCGGTCAGGTCAGAGATTTTCTTCGTTTCAGCGTTCATCAAATTTCCTCTCTCGTTCAATTGCTAGGGTCAAGACTCTTGAGCAACAGATTTTGTTCCATACAAGTTAATGGAAATTTCACGAACAAACAATAATCCCGTTGGGAGGCCAAACGTTCTCGTGCACCCCCGCCTGAATGCAACACAAGAGGCCGCGATCCGCGAGGCGGCCGCGCAGTTTTACTACCGCATGGCCGCGCTGCCGGCACCGGCGATCCGGTTCGATCTTCGTGGCCGCTCCGCCGGACAATGGCGCCTGCGCGGCGGGATTGAAACATTGCGATTCAATCCCGAGGCCTTCCTGCGCGACTGGAATGCACACTTTCCCGCCACCATCGCACATGAGGTCGCCCATTCGCTGGTCTACCGACGCTTCACACACGCGCAGCTGCGCCCGCATGGGCCGCAATGGCGTGCCATCATGACCCAACTGGGATTTCCTCCGGAGGTCACACATCGGACCCCGCTCAGCGGGCGTCGCAGCCGCTTCTACCTATATCGATGCCGATGCCGCACGCACCGCCTCGGCCCGCGCCGGCATTATCTGGTGACTCGACGGGGTTACCGGTGTGCCTGTTCTCAATGCGGCGCTACGCTGCATTACGGAAACCAGCTGGAGTGGCGCCAGGCCTGACCTTCGCGCATGGACCAGACCCAGTACAGCACTTCGATCCTTCCGCGGTATACCGCATGAGCGCACGCGAGACCGATACGCCGGTACTGGTCGTGGGCCCTGCCTGGGTAGGCGACATGATCATGGCCCAAAGCCTGTTCATCACGTTGAGCCGCACCCGGCCGGGGGTCGCGATCGACGTGATCGCCCCGCCGTGGAGCCTGCCGATCCTGGAGCGCATGCCTGAGGTGCGTCGCGCCATCCCCCTGCCCGTGGCGCACGGCGAACTCGCGCTGCGCAGACGCTGGCAGCTCGGCCGCCGCCTGCGGGCCGAGGGCTACGCGCAGGCGATCGTGCTGCCACGCTCGGCGAAGGCGGCCCTGCCGGTGTTCGCCGCGGGCATCGCGCGCCGCACCGGCTACCGGGGGGAGTTCCGGTACGGGCTGCTGAACGACATCCGACCGCTGGAGCGCGCACGCCTCTACCGCACCGTAGATCGCTTCGTGAACCTCGGCCTGGAACCCGATTCCGCCCCGCCCGCGCCGCTTCCCGAACCGCGGCTGCGGATCGCCCCGGCAGCCGCGGCCAGAACAGCCGCTGCGCTGGGCCTGAACGCCGACACCGCGCCGGCACTCGCACTGTGCCCGGGCGCCGAATACGGCCCCGCCAAGCGCTGGCCGGAGGAACACTTCGCCCGCGTCGCCCGCGACCGCCTCGCCGCCGGTTGGCAGGTCTGGCTACTCGGATCGGACCGCGACCGCGCGGTGACCCACGCGATCGCGGCGGCTGCTCCCGGGGCGGTCGATCTCGCCGGACGCACCACGCTGGCGCAGGCGGTCGACCTGCTCTCGCTCGCCCGCGCCGTGGTCAGCAACGACTCGGGGCTGATGCACGTAGCCGCGGCGGTCGCTGCGCCGGTGATCGCGCTGTACGGATCGTCGGACCCGAACTACACGCCGCCGCTGAGCGGCAAGGCGCGGATTCTGAGCCTGGGCCTCGACTGCAGCCCGTGCTTCCGGCGTGAATGCCCGCTCGGGCACCTGAACTGCCTGCGCCAGTTGGCGCCCGAACGCGTGATCACGCTGCTCGACGAGACCTGAAGGAAGCGCCCTCGACACAACCTACCACCTGATTATCACGGAAGCTCTGCAAACTGGAACGGGCCGCCATCGAAACCACCGTCATCGCGAGGAGCGAAGCCTTTAGCCGCGAGCGCAGCGTGGCGGGACGTGGCGATCCAAACGGCGTGAGCCCTCCCCACGCCGCCTGGATTATTCGCTGCGCTCACGCTGCGGGCCAGCCTTCGGCTGTTCAATGCGCTGCGCGCATTAGTGCCGCGCTACGCACTACGCACTACGCACTACGCACTACGCTCGCAATGACGACCGACGCAGAACGGTGTCGTGCTCGCTGCGGAGGTTTCGTGATAATCAGGACCTACCATGGCGTCTACCGGTCGCCGGGGCGCGAACGGCGGGGTCTTTCACGTTGCGGGCCACACGGGTCAGACGGCGAGACGGTCGATCCGCTCGCAGACGTCAGCGACCGTGATCAACTCCATCGCCCGCGGATGCCGGACCCGCGTGCCCCAGCGCAGCGTATCCGGCTCGCGGCCGAGGAACCGGCGCACCGCGTCCGGATAGCGGTCGACGACGAACTCGCGATGGCGATAGGGCCCGGTGCGTTGCGGGTTCGAGGTGGCGTACAGGCCGATCACCGGCACATCGAGTGCGCTCGCGATGTGCACCGGCCCGGAGTCTGGCCCGATCAGGCCCGCGCAGCGCGCCAGCACCGCAGCCAGCTGCTTCAGGCTGGTCTGCCCCACCAGGTCCACGGGGCGCACGCGCGCCCCGGCCACGATCGCGTCCGCGTAGGCGCGCTCGCGTGCCGACGGGCCACCGGTCAACACCACGCGGAAACCGCGCGCGGCGGCGTGGTCCGCCACCGCCACATAGCGCTCTGCCGGCCAGTCCCGGTAGTTATGCAGCCGCAGGCTGGAGCACGCGCTGATCGCCAGCAGGGGACGGTCCGCGGGCAGTTCGCGCGCCGCGAAGGCCAGCGCGTCGTCCGGCAGCGGGATCCCCCAGGCGAGCTCCCGCGCGGCCAGTCCAGCCCGTTCCAGGAAGCCGAAGTAAGCGTCCAGCACGTGCTCGCGGGAGCGCGCGGCGATACGCTCGGAGGTGAACAGCCACTGGCCGTTTACCGCCCGGGCGCGGTCGAAGCCGATGCGCCGGTGCCCCCGCAGGCTGGTCGCGATCAGGCTGGCGCGCAGCGACGACTGCATCTGCAGGATCACGTCATGGACGCGCCCGGTCTCCTCGGCGCGCAGCCGCGCACGGCAGCGACGAATTCCCTCACGCTTGTCCAACACCCGGAAAGTCACATCGGGAATATCGCCGACCAGCCCGGCCTCGGTACGGCCCACCACCCAGGTGATCGCGGTATCTGGCCAGCGCCGCTGCACCGTGCGCAGGATCGGCAGCACATGCGTGGTGTCGCCGATCGCGGACAGCCGGAAGATGCACAGACTGGCGGGCACACCCGCCCCGGCGGGCTCAGCCACCCGTGGGATCTGCCGGCGGAGCGGCATTCGGGTTCCGGTAGCCGGAGAGCAGCGCGGCGAAATCCCGTTCCGAGAAATGCCAGCGGTCGAGCAGATGCAGACGCTTCTCCAGGTCTCGGCGCAGTCGCGCCAGGTTGCCCTCGCGCCAGGCGCCGGCGGCGCGCTGGCGCCCGCGATCCCAGTCGAGCAGCCAGACCCGGCCGCAGACATCGAGCAGAATATTGCGGCTGTTCAGGTCCGCATGACAGTAGCCGGCGTCGTGGAACTGGCGGATGCAGACGCCGACCCGGTGCCAGGTCAACGCGCTCACGGCCTCCGTGCGCAGCCGGGAATCCAGCGGGCGGGCGTCCGGGATCCGCTGCGTGACCAGGTCGGCGCGGTAATACGGGCCCGCGCGCACGATCCGAGCCGCCACCGGCCGCGGGACCGGCAGTCCCAGGTCGCGCATTTCCGCGGTCAGCAGGAACTCACGCCAGGGACGGCTACGGCGCAGCCCAGTCCAGAGATAACGGTCGCCGAGCACGCGGGCCACCGAGCCGCCGCGCAGGTAGTGGCGCAGGACCCACTGCCCGTCGTTCCCCGGGATCGGCGGATCGAAGAACAGAACCTGCCCGCGACCCGCCGCCCCGCGGGCCGCGACCCACCCCTGTTCCACCAGGGCCGCGGGATCGAACATCCATCGGGCCGGGACCACATCCAGCGCGGCGTCGTGGATCAGGTAGCCCTCGTCGGTCTGCTGCACCCGCCATTCCATCGTCGCCGTGCCCCGTCCGAAGCCGCCTAGTGCGGCTGCATCGTGCCCTGACGGGCGCGGGTATCGGCAACGTAGCGCGCCGCGCCCGCCTCGACGTCACGGAACTCGAGGTCGCAGCCGGCGGCGCGCAGCGCGGTCAGGTCAGCCTGGGTGTAGCTCTGGTAGCGTCCCTTCAGGTGGTCGGGGAACGGGATGTACTCGATCTCACCGGAGCCCCAGGCCTCGATGACCGCCCGCGCCATGTCGTTGAAGCTGCGGGCGCGCCCGGTTCCGAGGTTGAAGATCCCGCTCACCTCGGGGTGTTCCAGCAGCCAGAGCTTCACGTTCACGCAGTCCTGCACGTCGACGAAGTCGCGCTGCTGCTCACCGTCGGCATAGCCGTCGCAGCCCTCGAACAGACGCACGCGCCCCGTCCCGGCCAGCTGGTTCTGGAAATGGTGCGCGACGCTCGCCATCGACCCCTTGTGCTGCTCGCGGGGACCATAGACGTTGAAATAGCGCAGACCCACGACCGGGGCGGCCAGCTCGCGCATATGCCGGCGCAGGTACTGGTCGAACAGCAGCTTGGAGTAGCCGTACACGTTCAACGGGCGTTCGTTCGCGGGATTCTCGGCAAACACGCGGCCCCCACCGTAGACCGACGCCGACGAGGCGTAGATGAACGGGATCCGCAGATCCTGGCAGGCGTGGAACAGCGCCCGGGTGTAGTCGAAATTGTTGCGCATCATGTAGCGGCCGTCCCATTCCGTGGTCGCCGAACAGGCGCCGAGGTGGAACACCGCCTCCGCGCGGCCCAGCGCCCGGCCTTCCAGCACCCGCGCCCCGAAGTCGTCCTTATCCAGGTAGTCGGCGATCGTGCAGTCGGCGAGGTTCAGCGCCTTTTCGCCGCGCGTCAGATTGTCGACCACGACGATGTCGGTCTGGCCACGGAGGTTCAGCTCGTGAACCAAGTTGCTGCCGATGAAACCGGCGCCACCGGTGACGATGATCATCAGATTGAGACTCCTTGGTTCTTGTCCGGGAAGCCCTCGGGTCCCGGATTGGGTTCGGTTCAGCGCGCCGAGCCGCTGCCGCCATGCATGCGTTCGATCATCGCGGTCGTGGAGCAGCCGTCGAGGAAATCCAGGATTTCGACCGAGCCGCCATTGGCCACCACCGCGTCGTGCCCCGCGATCTGTTCCGGACGGTAGTCGCCGCCCTTCACCAGCACGTCCGGCAGCACCCGTCCGATCAGCCGGGCCGGAGTGTCCTCGGCGAACGGTACGACCCAGTCCACCGAGGCCAGTCCGGCGAGCACCGCCATCCGCTGCGCGAGCGCATTCACCGGCCGGCCTTCCCCCTTCAGACGCTGGACCGAATCGTCGTCGTTCACCGCCACGATCAGCCGGTCGCCACGTGCCCGCGCCTGCTCCAGGTAGCCCACGTGGCCGGCGTGCAGCAGATCGAAACAACCGTTGGTCATCACGATCCGCTCGCCGTGCGCGCGCGCATCGGCTACCGCCGCGAGCAGTTCATCCTCGCTGACCACGCCGTGACTGGCATCGTCCTGCTCGCGCAGCACCCGGCGCAGCTCCGCCACGGTCGCGGTCGCGGTACCGAGCTTGCCGACGACGATGCCGGCGGCCAGGTTGGCCAGCGCGGTCGCCTGAGGCAGTTCCAGACCCGCAGCCAGGCCGGCGGCCAGCGTCGCAATCACCGTGTCACCGGCACCGGTCACGTCGAACACCTCGCGTGCCCGTGCCGGCAGGTGTACCGGAGGATCGCCTGGATGCACTAG
Organism: Thioalkalivibrio nitratireducens DSM 14787; assembly: GCF_000321415.2. Lineage (NCBI taxonomy): Bacteria > Pseudomonadati > Pseudomonadota > Gammaproteobacteria > Chromatiales > Ectothiorhodospiraceae > Thioalkalivibrio > Thioalkalivibrio nitratireducens. The sequence goes on from NC_019902.2 coordinate 2,785,754, forward strand.
GCTCATACCGTCCTCGCCGCGGGTGATCAGCAGGGCGTCGATCCCGCAATCGGCGATCAGCGCCTCGGCGCGCCGGACGATCTCACCGGTATCCCCACAGTGGCCCACCACCGCCTCGAACTCGGCCAGATTGGGAGTGATCAGCGTGGCGCCGCGGTAGATCGCGAAGTCGCGCCCCTTCGGATCCACCAGCACCGGCCGGCCGGCCTGCCGGGCAGTCTCGATCAGCACGTGCGGCGCGCGCAGCGCACCCTTTCCGTAGTCGGACAGCACCACCACCGACGCATCTGCGAGCAGGGGCCGGTACAGCGGCAGCAGGTCGCGCGCCTGCAGGCCACGAAAACCGTCCTCGAAATCCAGCCGGATCAGCTGCTGGTGACGGCTGATCACGCGCAGCTTGGTGACCGTTGCCGCATCCGCCTGGCGATGAAGGTGGCAGTGGATCCCCGCGTTCGCGAGCCGGTGTTCCAGCTCGGCGCCCGCTTCGTCCTCGCCGATGACCCCGATCAGCGCCGGCGATGCGCCCAGCGCGGCCAGGTTGAGCGCAACGTTGCCCGCGCCGCCGGGGCGCTGCTCGATGCCGCGCACGTGCACCACCGGCACCGGCGCCTCGGGCGAGATCCGGTCGGTGGCGCCGTGCCAGTACCGGTCCAGCATCAGATCCCCGGCGACCAGGATCCGCACATCGTCGAAGTCAGGGAGGGTGATCTTCATAACCACCGGGTTGCGGGATGAGTGAACTCACGGGAGTATAATAGAAGTATACAGAACACCTGCCGCGGCGGTGCCCAAGAACCCCAGGCGGTGCAGCCTGGCTCGCCGCTCCGACCGGTGGCCATTGCGCGGGCGCCCTTGGTACGCTAGGTCATTCATCCCGGACGGTGCGGCCATGACCCCCGAGACCCTCAGCGAGGTATTGCGCGAGAGCGCACGGATCAAGACGCAGCTCGCGGACGAGCAAGCCGGCGCTATCCTGGAGGTGATCGAGGCGGTGATCGCGGCTCTGGCCCGGGGCAACACCGTGTTCTTTTTCGGCAACGGCGGCAGTGCGGCGGACGCCCAGCACCTGGCCGCCGAACTCATCGGCCGGTTCACCCTCGAGCGCCGCCCGCTGCCGGCGCTGGCACTTACCACGGACACCTCGATCCTGACCAGCATCGGCAACGACTACGGCTTCGACCAGATCTTCCTGCGCCAGATCCAGGGTCTGGGGCGCCCCGGCGACGTTGCCGTGGGCCTGAGCACCAGCGGCAACTCGCCGAACGTGCTCAAGGCGGTCGAAGCGGCCCGCGCGAACGGACTGATCACGGTCGCGATGACCGGCGAGGGCGGCGGCCGGCTCGCGGACCGTGCCCACTTCTGCCTGCGCGTGCCCGCCACCGATACCGCGCGTATCCAGGAGAGCCACATCACCATCGGCCACCTGGTCTGCCAGGGGGTCGACGAGGCGGTCGCGGAGGGGCGCATCCCGCAGGAGGCCGGCAACGGAAACCCGCGCGCATGAGTGTCCGCGCGCTGTTTCTGGACCGGGATGGCACGCTGATGGTGGACGTCGGCTACCCCAGCCTACCGGAGCAGGTGGAACTGCTGCCTGGCGCTGCCGAAGCCCTTGCCGCGCTGCGCGAGGCCGGGTATCGGCTGTCGATCATCAGCAACCAGTCCGGCGTCGGCCGGGGCTATTTCGACGCAGCGGCGGTCGAGGCCGTGCATCAGCGCCTGCTGGACCTGCTGGCGGTGCACGGCGTGCCGATCGACGATGCCGAGTACTGCCTGCATGCACCGGAGGACGGGTGCGACTGCCGCAAGCCCTCGCCGCTGATGATCCGGCGTTCCGCGGACCGGCTCGGCGTCGATCCCGCGCAGAGCTTCATGATTGGCGATAAGGCCTCGGACATCGAGGCCGGCCGGCGGGCCGGATGCCGCACCATCCTGCTCGACCCCACCGGCGCGGGAGGTACGCAGGCCGATTTCGTCTGCCGCGACTGGGAAGACATCGTGCAGGCCGTGCGCCGGATCACCGACCGGCCCGTCGCGGCCGGATCGAGGACGGGCAGTGCATGACCGCCCCCGAAGTGGCAACCGACCGGTTCCGGTCGCGAAACAGCAGCCGGCCACGGCTGAGCCCGCGATGAATCTCGCGCGCCGGCTGCTGTTTCATCTCGCGCGGCAGGTCTACAACGTCGTCATCCACCTGCTGATCCCAGTAGCGCTGCTGCACTTCTTCTGGCGTGCACGCCGCGAAGCCGCCTATGGCCAGCATGTCGGCGAGCGCCTGTGCCGCGGACCGGCACCGACACCGGCCCCGGATCTCTGGATCCACGCGGTTTCGCTGGGCGAGATGCGGGTCGCCGGCACGCTGGTGGAAGCTCTGGCACGGAAGCGGCCTAACCTGCGCATCCAGCTGACCACGGTCACCCCGGCCGGCCGCGCGGAGGGGGAACGCCTGCAGGCCAGCGGACTGCCCGTCGAGGTGCGCTATCTGCCGCTGGATTCGCCGCCGCTGGTACGCCGTTTCATCCGCGAACTTCGACCCGGCGCGCTGGTGCTGATCGAGACCGAGCTGTGGCCCAACCTGCTCTGGCAGTGCCGCCGGGCAGACCTGCCCGCGGTTCTGGCGAACGCTCGCCTGAGCCCGCGGCTGCGCGACACTTACCGCCGATTCCGCACGCTGTACGGGCCGCTGCTGGCGGGACTGGACTGGGTTGCCGCGCAGAGCCCGGCGGATGCCGCACACTTCCGGGCGCTCGGGGCGACACGGGTCGAGGTGGCCGGAAACCTGAAGTTCGACGTGGCACCGGGCCGAGCCCGGACCGACCTGATCCGGGGCCATTTCCTCGGGGAACGCCTGTGGGTGGCCGGCTCCACCCATCCCGGCGAGGAGAGCCGGCTGATCGAAATCCACCACCGCCTCTGCGAGCGCTACCCGCACAGCCTGATCCAGCTGTTGCTGGCACCCCGGCACCCGGCCCGCGCGGAGTCCATCGTCGCCGAGGTGCGGGAGGCCGGGCTGAGCGCTGTCGCCCGCTCGCAGATGGACCCCTCGGGCACTGCCGCGGACGTCATCGTGGTCGATACCCTGGGCGAACTCGCGGCACTCTATGCGCTCGGCGACGCAGCTTTCGTCGGGGGAAGTCTGGTCGCCCACGGCGGCCAGAACCCGCTGGAACCGATCGCGGGCGGGTGCCCGGTGATTCTGGGTCCGGACACCCGCAATTTCGCCGACATGGTCGCCCTGCTGGTCGAGGCCGGGGCGGTTTTGCAGGTGGCGGACGTCGACGCGCTGTTCGAGGCGCTGAACGGGCTGCTGGTGGACCGCGAACGCGCCCGTGAACTCGCGCGTCACGCGCAGGAGACGCTCGACATCCACCGGGGCGCGACCGAGCGCACGCTCGCGCTGCTCAGCCCGCAGCTCCGGCCCGATTGAGGCGCCACCGGACCGGATCCTGCACCATGTACGCTAACGATCATGACCATAGGCCACCCCCGACCATGAAAGGCGATCGGCCAGAGGGCTGGCCTCCGGGGGGCGCAGTGCTGTTTAGGGTGGCCCGCGACGTTGGAATCCACCGTGTAGGAGCGAGCCTCGCTCGCGAAACGGCGTTGGGTGGACCGCCAGCGGCCGGCGCGCCTGCGGCGCGTTCGCGTGCAAGGCACGCTCCTACGGGGAGCGGGGCCATGACCGTGACTTTCACGCTAACTGTCATGCCCTCGGCCGCGAGGCACCCCGAAAGATGAAAATACGATGATAAATCATAGACATACGATTCTAGGGCGGCGTATTTTCACGCTAACTGTCATGCCCTCGGCCGCGAGGCACCCCGAAGGATGAAACTACGATTATAAATCAGAGACATACGATTCTAGGGCGGCGTATTTTCACGCTAACTGTCATGCCGCCGGGCGCGCGGCACCCCCGATGATGAAAGATAATGGGCGTGCTGTCGCGTCGGGCTGAGGTCGCGATAATTCTTGATGGCGCCTGACCGCGCACGCTAACTCGACCCGCTGCCCTTCACTCGTACCCCGGATTGCCTGGCATGGCCTGGAAGGGTCATGGACAGCGCACGCTAAAAAGAGCCGTCGAGTCCCGACAGGCCGTTGAAGGACGGCGCCCTTGGCGACAGCACATCGTGAAGGATAGTGCGTTTGCCCGAGGAGGTCAGCATGGACATTACCCCGATTCACCGGCGCGTTGTCGGTCTGGATGTGCACCAGAGCAAGATCACGGCCTGTGCGCTGATCGAGCAGCCCGATGGCAGTGTGGCGGTGGAGCACCGGGAGTTTGGTGGTTCAAGCGCGATCGGCGGGCGTTGGCCGAGTGGGTTCGCGGATTCGACCCCGAGGTCGTGGTGATGGAGAGCACCGGGATCTACTGGAAGAGCCCCTATGCGGCCCTTGAGCGTGTGGGCGTCATGGCCTGGGTCGGTCAATGCCCGTCACGCCCGAAACGTGCCTGGCCGCAAGACCGACCTCTCCGATGCCCAGTGGCTGGCCACGCTGGCCCGTGCCGGTCTGCTGCGGGCTTCGTTCATTCCTCCGGCCGAGATCCGCCATCTGCGCCTGATCGCCCGGCAGCGCCAGAAGCTGGTCGGGATGCTGGCCGCGGAGAAGAACCGGCTGCACAAGGTGCTGACCGATGCCGGGATTCGCCTGAACGTGCTGGTCTCCGACGTACACGGCGCGTCGGCACGGGCCATGATCAAGGCCCTGCTCGCCGATGCCCCCCATGCACGCAATCCTCGACCTCGCCGGCCGCCTGCGGGCTTCCCCGCGAAGAACTGTTCGAAGCCCTGCAACCGGAGGAACTGAGCACCAGGCACCGCTTCGTGCTCAACGAGGTTCTGGCGCACATCGAGTACCTCGAGGCCATGATCGCCCGCTTCGAACAGGAACTGCTTGCGGGTCTGGCCCCCTGGGAGCCGCAGGTGTGCCTGCTGGAAACCGTGCCCGGCATCGACCGCATTGGCGCCGCCATGCTGCTCGTCGAAATCGGTACCGACATGGCGAGCTTCGGCAGCGCCGAACGCCTCGCGTCCTGGGTCGGCATCTGCCCCGGCAACCACGAGAGCGCCGGCAAACGCAAAAGCGGACGCACGCGCAAGGGCAACGCCTGGGTCCGTCGCCTGCTGTGCGAGTTCGCGCAAGCCGCCTCCCGCACCCGCTGTGCGCTCAAGGACAAGTTTTCGGCCTTGTCCATCCGCAAGGGACACAAGCGCTCCATCGTGGCCCTGGCGCACAAGCTCCTGCGCATCGTCTACGCCATGCTCAATCATGCGGCCCCCTACCAGGATCGCACCGTCGATTACGAGGCTCTCGTCGTGCAGCGCAACGCGCCGCGCTGGCTGAAGATGCTGGAAAAGCACGGCTATCTCACCGCCACCTGAGCCGCCACACAGGCTCTTCGAGTCCCGCAAGCAGGCATTTGCGCACCGGCATGCGTCACGCCAGAATCTCGCTCGCCCCAACGTCAGGTTCTTTCACGCTAACTGTCATGCCCTCGGCCGCGAGGCACCCCGAAGGATGAAACTACGATTATAAATCAGAGACATACGATTCTAGGGCGGCGTATTTTCACGCTAACATCGGCACCAGTGCGACCAGGGAGAGCGGCGCCGGCAGCAGCAGGGCCGCCCAGCCGGCGATGGCCGGCAACACCGCCCAGGCCGGGGCCGCAAGGCCCGCCACGCGATAGTTCCGGTCCACCAGATACAGACCCCAGTGCACTCCTCCGAGGAAGGCGAGGATCACCGCCCCGTACAGACCCAGCGCATTCAGCGCGAAATCCTGCCACGCGGGTGACCCGAACCAGGAGGCGGCGCCGAAGAACAGGAACGGGACCAGGCCAGCGTAGCCGAGAGATACCAGCAGCGATGGTGGCGCCCCTGGATCCAAGGGCAGGCGGCCCGTATCCAGGTAGCGACGCAGCTCGGGCAGACCACCGATGACACCGTCCCGGGCAACGAACATCGGCAGCATGTGAAATCCGGAGGCCTGTTGCAGCGAGTGAAAGCGGGCACGATTGGCGGCAGAACCCATCCCCCACTCGATCCGCTGCCAGCGCCCCGGACGCAGACGATCGAGCAACCCGGCGGCCTCGCGCAGATCGGTGATCCCCGAGGTGATTGCGATGACTTCGTACCGCTCCAGCGCGGCGGCGACGTCTTCGGGCCAGCGCGTCACTGCAGCACCGCATGGATCGCGCCCCGCAGGCAGCGATCCTCCGGTCGCACCCGGGTACCGGACGACGCCAGTACCTGCCCCCAACGCCGATCGCAGCGCCGCACGGGTGCCTGGCCCACCGGCAGGCGCAACCCGGAGTCGAAGGTATCCGGGCACGGGTGAGCCCGGGTCGGGGACGTTCTCGCGAGCACGGTGGCAAGGACGGGAAGCAGGAACGGAAACAATGTCACGGCACGACTCCGGATGAGATTTACAAGTATTGTAAAAGTCCTGTATAACTATGTCCACAACCCGACCGCAACGAGGCATCACATGAGCAGGCAACGCATCGCCATCATCGGAGCCGGTATTTCCGGCCTGGCCACCGCTTGGCTGCTGCAGACCCGATTCGAAGTCCGGCTGTTCGAAAAGGAGGCGGTACCAGGCGGCCACGCGCATACCGTCAGCGTGCCGGACCCAGGCGGCCCGCTCGCGATCGATACCGGGTTCGTCGTGTACAACGAGTGCAACTACCCGTTGCTCACGCGGCTGTTCGCGCACCTGGAGGTGCCCACACAGTGCACCGACATGTCCTTCGCCTATTCGCTGCAGCCGGGGGGCATCGAGTACGCCGGTACTGACCTGAACACCCTGTTCGCCCAGCGGCGGAACCTCATGCGGCCGCGCTTTCTGCGCATGATCACGGATATCCTGCGCTTCAACCGGCTCGGCAGGCGATTGCTCGCGCAGGACAGCGTGAGCGGGATCACCCTCGGGCAGTTCCTGTACCGGCACCGCTTCAGCGCCGGCTTCACCGACGATTACCTGCTCCCGATGGCGGCGGCGATCTGGTCCTGCCCCACCACCACGATGGGCGCTTTCCCGGCACGCGGTTTCCTCGAGTTCTTCCGCAACCACGGGCTCCTCGACATCGACCGACGGCCGCAATGGCGTACCGTGGTGGGTGGCAGCCGCAGCTACGTGAACCGACTCGTCGAACGGTTGCAGCCGGGCACGATACGGCACCAGGGTGTTACGGCTGTACAGCGCGTGGCAGGCCGCTGGCAAACGAGCACCGACGCCGGCAACGAACACTTCGATGCCGTGGTCTTCGCCTGCCACGCAGACGATGCACTGTCCCTGCTGACCCACCCGACACCGGAGCAGGCTGCCGCCCTCTCAGCCTGCCGCTTCCAGGACAACCGGGCGATCCTGCACACCGATGCCCGCCTGATGCCGCGCTCGAAGCGGGTCTGGTCGTCCTGGAACTACCTGACCTGCCGGCAGGGCGTCGACGGCCAGCGGGTGTCGGTATCCTATTACATGAACCGGCTGCACCGACTGGACCGGCCGCGGGATTACATCGTCAGCCTCAACCCCTGGCGCGAACCCCACCCTGCCAGCGTGCTCGGAGAATTTCGCTGGCGCCACCCGATCATGGATTCAGCGGCCATCGCTGCCCAGAGCCGCATCGCGGCCATGCAGGGCCTCGACGGGGTATACCTTGCCGGCGCTTGGACCGGCTACGGCTTTCACGAGGACGGCATGCGGTCGGCCGTTGCGGTCGCGCGGCACCTGGGCGTGACACCACCGTGGGAGTCCGGGCAGGAACCGGTCCCGGAGCGAGCTGCCGACCCGATCACCGAGGCTGCCCGGGCCGCCTGATGCCTACACCCGCACAGATCTACGTCTGCCAGGTGATGCACCGGCGCTTCTTCCCGGTCGCCTACCGCTTCCGCTACCGACTGTTCACGATGCTGTTCGACGTCGACCAAGTGGAAGCGCTGGCGCAAGACCATCGCTGGTTCTCGCTGGATCGGTTCAACCTGTTCAGCCTGTACACGCGCGACCACGGACGCCGCGACGGGAGTCCGTGGCGGCCCTGGATCGACGCTGTCCTCGCCAGGCACGCGATCCGGCTCGAGGGAGGCCGCATCCGGCTGCTGGCGATGCCGCGGATCCTGGGCCACGCGTTCAACCCGCTGAGTGTCTGGTACTGCGATCATCGCGATGGCACAACACGCGCCGTGCTGCTCGAGGTTCGCAACACCTTCGGCGAACACCATCACTACCTGCTGCACAACGGCGGAGCCCCACTCGATTGGCCAGTACGGGGTGAGAAGTCGAAGCGGTTCCATGTCTCCCCGTTTATCGGCATGGAGGCGCGCTATGCCTTCCGGCTGCAGGCGCCGGCCGAGACCCTCGGCATCGCGATCCTGGAGTACGAGGACCGTGACCTGCTGCTCATCGCCACCCAGACCGGCCGGCGACGCGAATTCACCGACCCAGCCCTGCTCAGGATCCTGTTCACGATGCCCTGGGCGACCACCAGGATCCTGTTCCTGATCCACTGGCAGGCCCTGAAGATCTGGCTGCGCGGCGGCCGTTTCCACCGCAAACCCGAGCCCCCCACACAGGAGGTCAGCTGATGCCCCCCGATCCCGTCTCCACCACCGCAGCACAATCCGCCGAGCAGCGATCCCCGGCGCTGCCGCTACGCTGGCTGGCCCGAGCACTGGCCGGCATCGACCACGGCGAGCTCACGCTGATCGACGCCGCCGGAAACCGGGTGAGCCTGCGCGGGCAGGCGAAGGGCGTTGCGGCCGTCTGGCGTTTGCGCCGCCCGTGGCGCGCGCTGTTCCGGCTCCTGCACCGCGGCGAGATCGGCTTCGCCGAGGGCTACATCGCGGGGGACTGGGGCACACCAGACCTGCAGTCGCTGCTACAGTTCACGATGGACAACGAGCACGCGCTGACCGACCTGGCCGACCGCCCCGCGTGGCAGCGGCAACTGGATCGCTTCCGCCACCGGCTGCGCCGCAACAGCCGGCGCGGGAGCCGCGCCATTATCCGTTTTCACTACGACCTCGGCAACGAGTTCTACCGGCAATGGCTCGACTCGACGATGTCCTACTCGTCGGCGTTGTTCAGCAAGGGCGATGAGGCCCTCGAGACCGCACAGCAGCGCAAGTACCAGCGACTGCTCGATCGACTCGACGCGGAACCCGGCGCGCACATCCTGGAGATCGGCTGCGGCTGGGGCGGCTTCGCCGAGGCAGCGGCACGCCGGGGCTACCGGGTGACCGGCGTCACCCTGTCGCAGGAGCAGCTCGAATACGCCCGGGAACGCATCGCGCGTGCCGGCCTGTCCGAGCGCGTCGAACTGCGCCTGCAGGACTACCGCGATCTCTCGGGGCAGTACGACCACGTCGTATCCATCGAGATGTTCGAGGCGGTGGGCGAAGAATGGTGGGCCACATATTTCGACCGCCTGTGCCAATGCCTGCGCCCCGGGGGCCGCGCCGCGCTCCAGGTGATCACCATCGACGAGCAGGCATTTGCCCGCTACCGCGTCAGCGCGGACTTCATCCAGCTCTACGTCTTTCCCGGGGGCATGCTGCCCCCGGTCCGGCGGTTCAACGCCCTCGCCGGTGCGGCCGGGCTCGTCCGGCGGGAACAGGACTTCTTCGGCCCGGACTACGCGCTGACGCTGCGCCGCTGGTTCGAGGAGGTCCGGCGTTCCGGCGATGTCATCCGCGCCCTCGGGTACGACGACCGCTTCCTGCGCATGTGGCGCTACTACCTCGCCTACTGCGAGACCGGCTTCCGGTCAGGTCGCGTGGACCTGATGCAGGTCATCCTACAACGGCGGTACTGACACGCCCCGGTTCGGCGCGCAACGGCCAACGGAGCTGAGACAGCGCCGGTAACGCGTTGCGGAACCCGCAGGGCGGACGTCATCAGCTCGTAGCACTCGCCTCCCAGACTGGCACCCTCGGCTGGACGTCCAGCTGCGCCGCGTCGGACACGAAAACCTGCAGCATGCAGCGGCAGGCACTACACTCGTGGCAAGATCCAACCGAAAAGGAGTCTTTGGTCATCCAACGGTCCCGAGAACCCCGCGGCAGCGACGCGCACGACTGCCGCCCCGCCAAGGAAAGACAGGTAATGAGCCGAATCCGGATCCGCGAGGCCAGCTGGCCCGCTGACAGAGAGGCCCTGGAGGCCGTCCGCTGCGAGGTCTTCATCAAGGAACAGAACGTTCCGCGCACACTCGAATTCGACGGGCTGGACGCAACCGCCCTGCATTGGCTGGCCCTCGCGGAGGACCACGAGCCGGTGGGCACCCTGCGCCTACTGCCCAGCGGCCAGATCGGGCGCATGGCCGTGCTGCCCGCCTACCGGGGGCGGAAGATCGGATCGCGTCTGCTCCATCACGCGATCGCGGCCGCCGAGGCACACGGCTGGCACGAGGTCTGGCTGAACGCCCAGCATACGCGGCGCAGTTTCTATGCACCCCACGGGTTCATCGTGATCAGCGATGTGTTCGAAGACGCCGGTATCCCGCACCAACGCATGCTCAGGCGGTTGCACCGCAGCATGGCCATGGCGAGCTAGAACCCGCGGGAGCCGGCGTTCCATTGACCGGGGAAGCCAGCCAAGACCGGGAAAACGACCTCGAACGGGCCGCCAGCGAGATCCGTGAACTGCTGGAATCCGCGCGCAGGCGGATCTGGCTGCAGACCCGGTCCCAGTTGCTGTGCGCCCTTCCACCGATCGACTTCGCCGGGGCCCTGTCCCGGATCGCCCGGTGCACCCGGTATGCGGATCTCCGGTTGCTGATCGACGATGCACTCGCGCTGAAGGAGGGACAGCCACAACTGGCGCGCGCCGTGATGCGCCTGACTTCGGCGGTGGACGTTCGCTGCTTTCAACCCGACGAGGACACGCCGGCCAGCCTGCTGCTGATCGTGGACCAGGGAGGGTGGCTGTACCTGGTCCAGCACAAGGGCCATGTCGGGCTGAAATCGTATCGCGATGATCCGCCGGGCGCGCTGCTTGCGGCGGAACGGTTTGCCGAGGTATGGGACTTCAGCACCGAGGCGCTGGAACTGCGCAATCTGACGATCTGACGACCGGCTGGGCTACAATCTCGGCGCGACCCGCCATCCCATCGGCCCGATCCGGGGAAACCTGGCATCCATGCTCCCGAAGGATGCCGGGCCGCGCCCTCGTAACTGGCCCGCACAGGTTGAACAGATGACCACGACACCCGAACGCGTCTCGCCCATCGGGGCGGTCCAGGCACTGCCCGATACCGGCGGTTTCTTCGGACCCTACGGCGGACAGGCCGTCCCGCCGCACCTGAAGGCGATCATGGACTCCATCGCGGACGCCTACCTGGCGATCCGCGAGACCGACGCCTACCAGCAGGAACTGGCCGAGTTGCACACCCACTACGTCGGCCGGCCGAGCCCGATCTACCACGCCCGCCGCCTGAGCGCGCACGCCGGTGGCCAGGCCGAGATCTACCTGAAACGCGAAGACCTGAATCACACCGGGGCGCACAAGATTAACCATGCGCTCGGCGAGGCACTGTTGGCCAAGCACATGGGCAAGACCCGGGTGATCGCGGAGACCGGGGCCGGTCAGCATGGCGTCGCGATGGCCACGGCCTGCGCGCTGGCGGGCATTCCCTGCGAGATCCACATGGGCGCGATCGACATCGCCAAGGAACACCCGAACGTCACCAAGATGAAGATCCTGGGCGCCCGGATCGTCAACGTGGACAGCGGAACCCGGACCCTGAAGGATGCAGTGGACAGCGCTTTCGAGGCCTACCTGAAGGATCCCGAGAACTATTTCTACGCGATCGGATCGGTGGTCGGCCCTCACCCGTTCCCGATGATGGTCCGCGATTTCCAGGCGATCGTGGGCCGCGAAGCGCGCCAGCAGTTCGCGGCGATGACCGGAGCGCTCCCGGATTACGTCGTGGCCTGCGTTGGGGGTGGCTCGAACGCAATGGGCATTTTCTCGGGCTTCATGGACGCACCCTCGGTACGTCTGGTCGGCGTCGAGCCCTCTGGTCGGAGCCTGGCGATTGGCGACCACGCGGCGACGCTCAGCCTTGGCAAGCCGGGTACGATGCACGGGTTCCATTCCTACATGCTGCAGGATGACCAGGGACAGCCCCAGCCCGTGCATTCGATCGCCTCCGGGCTCGATTATCCGTCGGTCGGACCCGAGCATGCCTACCTCAAGGACACCGGACGCGCCGAATACCATGCCGTGGACGACCGGGCCTGTCTCGACGCTTTCATGGATCTCTCTCGCTTCGAGGGCATCATCCCGGCACTGGAATCCGCGCATGCGCTCGCCTGGGTGCTGCAGCAGGCCCGGAAGGCCGACCGCCGGTTGCGCTACCTGATCAACCTTTCGGGCCGGGGCGACAAGGATGCCGACTTCGTCGCGGAGACCCTCGGGCTCTAGCAGCCTGTCGGACTCGCCCCGGCAGGCCCCACAGTCTGGCACACCGGGCTTGAACGTCGACGGCGCCGTTGCTCCGGATTCCGCCGTCCGGCAAGACCGAGGCGAAGGCTCATGTGCCGCAGGAGGAAGGCGGCAAGGAACGGGTGCGGTGCCGCCACACGCCCCCGGGAGTGCCTTCGAACGGCGCGGGATCCCGCCGCCTGGCGGGGAAATGGTGTAAAAAGGGGCTCCGTACACGGAATTGCTTTGACTTGCCGAAACCGGCTTCGAAAACTGTTTGCGGGATGGGTTCCGAAGCGACGCAGGCGGCCCGCAGCTCACACCGCGCCTGACGCAACGCGAACCGGCGCGGGGCCGGTTCCGGGGCAACGACCGTCGGACCGGCAGCCGGCACCTTGACGGGCCGGAGGAGACGATCCCAGATGAAACTCCACTCCATGACACAACGCGAGAACGGCCCCTCGGGTGTGGCCAACTGGCTGATCCGGCCAGCGAAGGGATGGCACCACAAGGCCCGCGGCATGATGCAGAACCGCATGTTCCTGCCGCTGGCGGTGATCGCCGGTGCACTGCTGATCGCGCTGGCGATGAACGCTTGGATTCTGTTCACCACCTGGTCGGCGATTCCCCATCTCGTCGTCCAGTCGTTCGTGCTCTGGGTGGGTTTTCTGGCGATGCTCACCGTTCCAGTGGTGATCTACCACCACCTGGTCGCCCCGCTGTTCCACCTGCGCCACTGGGCGCAACGCGTGCGCGGCGGCAACCTAGCGGCGCGCATTCCCGTCCCTCGCACCGGGGAGTTCGGGGAACTGGCGCGGGACGTGAACGCACTGACCGAGCAGTTGCAACGCCTGACCCACGAGATGCAGGACGAGGTCCGGGTACAGACCCGGCGCATGGAAGACAAGTCGCACACCCTCGAAGTGCTCTACGACGTGGCCGCGAGCATCAACATGTCCCGCGATCTCGACGATCTGCTGACGCGGTTCCTGTCCAGTCTGAAGCGCACCCTCGGTGCCCGGGCCGCCACGGCGCGGCTGCTGACCTCCGACGGGCAGATGCGACTGGTGGCCAACCTCGGGTTCGATATGCAGAGCGGTCACTGCCGCGACACGCTTCCGATCGGGCAGTGCGTCTGCGGGAAGGTCGTGGCCGGCAGCGAGATGCTCTGGAAGGCCGACGTGTACGAATGCGGCCGCGTCTGCGACGACCAAAGCGACGACGAGCCGGCGATGCTCGCCGTTCCGCTGCAGCACCAGGGACGGACTCTGGGCGTCTACAGCCTGTTCCTGGATGAGTGGCCGCAGAACCTGAACGAAGACATGGACAACCTGCTGACCAGCATCGGCCGGCACCTCGGCATGGCGATCGAGAAGGCCCGACTCGACGAGGAGGCGCAGCGGCTCACCATCATGGAGGAGCGCACCCACCTCGCCCACGAACTGCACGACTCGCTGGCACAGACGCTGGCCAGCCTCGGCTTCAGGGTCAGCGCGCTCGATGAGTCCCTCGGGGACGACCGTGGCGGCCCGCACCGCGAGATGGAACTGGTCAAGGAAAACCTGTCCCGGGCCAATACCGAGTTGCGCGAACTGATCAGCCAGTTCCGGGCACCGGTGGACCGGGAGGGTCTGGTATCCGCAGTGGAGAAGGCGGTAAACGAGTTCCGCTCCGACACCGGCATCAGCATTTACCTGCAACAGGAATGGAACTGCAGGAAGCTCCCGATCGAGCTGGAGACCGAGGTGCTCCGGATCGTACAGGAAGCGCTGTGCAACGTGCGCAAACACGCCGACGCCCAGCACGTGCGCGTGATCCTGCGGGGCGATACCCGGGGCGATTGCTTCGTGATGATCGAGGACGACGGACGCGGGATCGAGGAGGTCGCAAGCGGCAGTCCGGGCGAGCACATCGGCCTGAGCGTGATGCAGGAACGGTCGGCGCGCCTGGATGGGGACTTCCGGATCGAAACCGAACCCGGCGAGGGGACACGGGTGATGCTGAACTTCCAGTACCCGAAACCGCAGTCGGTCGAGTTCCAGCCCAGACTGCGGGCAGTCCAATGACCCAGCGCGTCCTGCTGATCGACGACCACACGTTGTTCCGGGAGGGATTGCAGGAACTCCTGAGCCGGCACGGGATCGAGACCGTTGGCGCAGTCGGCGATGGCGAGACCGGCATCCGCCTCGCGCGCGAGCTGCTGCCCGACGTGATCCTGCTGGACATGCGCATGCCCACGATGAGCGGCCTCGAGGTGCTGCGGCGCCTGCGCCAGGGTGGCCTGCAGATGCCGATCGTGATGCTGACCACCAGCACCGACGAAAGCGACTTGGTCGAATGCCTGCGCAACGGCGCACAGGGCTACCTGCTGAAGGAAATGGAACCCAGCGAGTTGGTGGAGGCGCTGGAACAGATCATTCAGGGTGAAACCGTGGTGGCACCCCGGCTCGCCCAGTTGCTGGTGCGCGCGCTACAAGGACAGCCGGACGCGGTGGAGGACGACGAACCCGGGCCATTCGACGCGCTCACCCCGCGCGAGGGCGAGATCCTGAGTCTGCTGGCCGAAGGGCAGAGCAACAAGGTGATCGCGCGCAACCTGGGCATCTCGGACGGCACCGTGAAGCTGCACGTGAAGGCGATCCTGCGCAAGCTCGGCGTGCACTCGCGGGTCGAGGCCGCGGTGCTGGCGGTACAGCACGGGATCGGCGGCACGGCCCACTAGAGAAACGCTGAACAAAGGGCCCTGTGATTGCGAGCGTAGCGCGGCACTAATGCGCGTAGCGCATTGAACAGCCGAAGGCTGGCCCGCAGGGTGAGCGCAGCGAATCATCCATCCGGCGTCGAAAGGACTCACGCCGTTTGGATCGCCACGTCCCGCCACGCTGCGCTCGCGGCTTAAGGCTTCGCGCCTCGCGATGACGAATTAATCAGCGCTTCCCGTGCAGCCTGTCGGACTAGGGCTGCTGGCGCAGCCGTCAGGCGTAGCGCTTGTGCTGCGAACGCCGCGTGCCCGCCCGCTGGGTGACCACGCCAACGATAGCCTCGCGCCCGGGAATGGCCAGGCGGCGATGGTCTTCCTTCAGCGCCACCAGGAAATAGCCGCCGTCCTCGATCACGAGTTGGCGGAACAGGTACTCGCCATCGACCTGCGCGACCACGTAGCTGCCGTGCGTGGCGGCGGCGGACGGGTCGATGAGGATTACCATCCCGTGTTCGAACTCGGGCGCCATGCTGTCTCCGAGCACGCGCAGCGCAAACGGCTCGCTGTCGGAGCAACCGCCCCCGCCCGACAGATCCAGGTCCATTTCCGGGCTCATGCCGACTCCCTTGCCTGCGCCTGGCCGACCGGAGCCGCATGCCCGTGGCTGCTGAACAGGCTGTGGGCCGTGTGGTCGGATTCCGGCTGGAACCACTTCAAGCGGTCGTGCAGCGCGACCACTTCTCCGACGATGATCAGCGTTGGCGGCTGCACGTCTTGCTGCGCGACCAGCTCGGGCAGCGTGTCGAGCGTGCCCACCAGCACGCGCTGGTTCTGGGTCGTGCCCTGTTCGACCAGCGCCGCCGGCGTCGACCCCGGCCGACCATGTGCCTTGAGTTCGCGGCAGATGATCGGAAGGCCGAGCAGCCCCATGTAGAACACCACGGTCTGCGCGGGCTGCGCCAACATGTTCCAGTTCAGGTCGATGGTGCCGTCCTTCAGATGCCCGGTTGCGAACACGAGCGACTGCGCGTAGTCACGGTGGGTCAGCGGAATCCCTGCAAACGAGGCACAACCCGCGGCCGCGGTGATACCCGGCACCACCTGGAACGGAATGCCTTCCTGCATCAGCGTATCGATCTCCTCGCCGCCCCGACCGAAGATGAACGGATCGCCGCCTTTCAGACGCAGCACCCGTTTGCCTTCCTTCGCCAGCTTCACCAGCAGGCGGTTGATATCCTCCTGCGGCAGCGTATGCTGGTTGCGGCGTTTGCCCGCGTAGATCATTTCGGCATCGCGGCGCACGAGCTCCAGGATCGCCGGCGACACGAGGTTGTCGTGCACCACGACGTCGGCCAACTGCATCAGGCGCAGCGCCCGGAAGGTCAGCAGATCCGGGTCACCCGGGCCCGCGCCGACCAGGAACACTTCGCCGCCATCGTCGCGCCGATCGAGTCCTTCGTCTACGGCTTTCTCAAGGATGTCCCGGGCGGCGTCCTCGCGCCCGGAGAGCACCAGCTCGGTCACCGAACCCTCGAGCTGCCGTTCCCAGAAACGCCGGCGCAGTTCGGTGTCCGGCAGGCGCGCCTTGACCCGGTCGCGGAACCCTTCGACCAGCGCGGCCAGCCGGCCATAGGTGGCCGGGATGAAACTCTCGATGCGGGAACGCATCAGCCGGGCCAGCACCGGCGAGGCCCCACCGGTCGAGATCGCCACCTGCAACGGCGAACGGTCGATCATCGACGGCGTGATGAAGGTGCAGAGTTCCGGGCGGTCGACCACGTTCACCGGCACGAACCGTGCCGTCGCCAGCTCCGATACGTGCCGGTTGACGGCCTCGTCGCTGGTGGCCGCAATGACCAGCACCCGCCCGTCGATGTCGCCATCCTCGAAGGGTCGCTGCAGGTACTCGATGTCGCCCGCGGCACGCAATGCGGCCAGTTCCGGACACAGCTCCGGCGCCACCACGGTCACCTGCGCCCCCGCCTTGCGCAGCAGCGTGACCTTGCGCATCGCGACATTGCCACCACCGACCACGAGGCAGGGACGGCCGGTCAGCTTCATGAAAAGAGGGTAGTAATCCATGTTCGAATTCCGTGGTCAGGGGTTCCGCAGCGCGTCGAGCAGTTCATCGAGGTCGCCATCCATGTCGAGCTCGACCAGATCATCGAACCCGCCCACGTGCCGCTCGCCGATGAACACCTGCGGAACGGTGCGCTGACCGGTGAGTTTCGCCATCTCGGCAAACGCCTTGCGCGAATCGTCGATGCGGATCACGTCCAGCCGGTCCCCCACCCCCTTGCGCTGCAGCAGGCGCTCGGCCCGGTCACAGTAGGGACAGGTCTCGATACGGTACAGTCGAATCCGGGTCATCGTGGTGGCTGCGTTTCCGGCGGAAACGTCCGGCTGCATCAGCTGCGCAGCGAATCCAGTTCGTCGGGGTCGAAACCGGCGGAAAGGTACCAGCGCCGGGCGGCCTCGGGATCGCGTTCCACACCGGTGCCCTGCGCATACATCATCGCCAGGGTGGTCTTGGAACCTGCAAGACCCTGCTCCGCCGCCTTCTCGAACCAGTGCACGGCCTGCGCCGGATCCTTGTCCACGCAGTCGCCCTCGAAAAACATGAATCCGAGGCCATGCTGGGCCATCGCGTGCCCCTGTTCGGCGGCCGCTCGCATCCAGGTCACCGCGGGATCGGGCTGGCGAACGACCCCGAGGCCGTTCTGGCACATGATCGCCACGCGGTACTGGGCGTCGGCATGACCCGCCTCTGCCAGCGGCGACAGCAGCTGCATGGCTCGCGCGAAGTGCTTGGCCTCGAATGCCGCGAGACCGCTCTCGAAGGTCATCTGGTCGTCTTCAGAAAGTTGCATCGTCCGTCCGGGAGGTCGTGAATGGGTCGGCAGATCCGGGGCGCACGCAACCGAAGCCCCTGATCCGGGACGGTGCATGGTGCCGCAACCGGGACGGCACGTTAACCCTCTCGATCGGGATATACGTCGCCCCGGACCACCAGCCTATACTGCGCCCCGCGGAGTTGCGGACGGAGGCGGCACAGCCAGCGGCGGATCGTGCCCTATCGGGCCGCGCTGCCGGGAAAAGGTTCCCGGCATCGGACATTCGATGTCCGCAGACCCTGGACCCTATTCACTTTCTGGAGGAGAACGGCATGGACAAGAAAACCTATTACGAGACTTCCACCAAGATGGAAAGCGCCGGCGTCAATCCCGCCTACGTGCTGGGCTGGCAGAGCGGTGTTCTGCACAACCCGAAGCTGGAAGAACAGCGTGTCGACGATGCCTACGATGCCGGTTACAACGACGGCCTCGAAGGCAAGACCGATGGCTACACCGCCTGGTTGCAGCAGTAGCACCAGAAGACCGGCAAGGCCACATGCCGAACAGACAACCGCCCCACGGGGCGGTTTTTTTTTTGGCCTCCGCACCCCCGATATCTTTCCGCGATCGACCCGATTCCGTCGTGCCGGCCCCGACACGACTACCCCACCGCCCGGGGGCGAGCCTTTTTTCCGCGCTCCGAAGGCAGGGAACTCGACTGCAGCGCGCGACCCGGGCACTGGGTCCGCCGCCGAAGCTCAATAGATATGAGCTATAAACTGAATTCTCACTTTCGAATGGATCTATTCTCATAAGCATTCAATACTATGCTCATGCTTGCAGCGGGCCACCGCCCCGGCAGGCAGCCACGACACCCTGAATGCTCGAGAGGAATACCGATCCATGGAAAACATCAATGCAGTCCAGAACCCCGCCCCCGGCATGCCGCGCCTGAACGAGCCCGCGCCGGAATTCGAGGCCAAGACCACGCACGGCGTGAAGAAGCTGTCCGATTACCGCGGCAAGTGGGTGGTGCTGTTCTCCCATCCGGCCGACTTCACCCCGGTGTGCACCACCGAGTTCATGGCCTTCGCCAACGCGTATCCGGAGTTCCAGGAACTCAATGCCGAACTGGTGGGCCTGTCGATCGACAGCAATTACGCCCACCTGGCCTGGGTCCGGAACATCAAGGAAAAGTTCGGGGTGGACATCCCGTTCCCGATCATCGAGGACCTCTCGATGAAGGTGGCGAATGCCTACGGGATGATCCAGCCCGGGGCCTCGGATACCTCGGCGGTGCGGGCGACGTTCATCATCGACGACCGCGGGGTACTGCGGGCGATGGTCTACTACCCGATGACCAACGGGCGCTCGATTCCCGAGTTCCTGCGCCTGGTCAAAGCCCTGCAGACCTCCGATAGCCACGGCGTCGCGACGCCGGAAAGCTGGCAGCCCGGCGACAAGGTGATCGTGCCGCCGCCGGCCACGGCCGAAGGCGCCGAGGCTCGCATGCAGGAAGGCTACGAGTGCAAGGACTGGTATTTCTGCACCAAGTCGCTCTAACGGTCATGGCGCTGCACCACCCCTGACGATGGAAATCCCCTCCCCCGCTTGCGGGGGAGGGGAGTCTCTGCACGACCGACGCGCGACTTTCACCTTCACGCCAGAGCAACCAAGCCCGCCCCGGGGAATCTCCCGGGGCGGGCTTATCCTGTCCGGAGAATCTCGACGCCCTGCCCGGTCATCTGAACTTCGACGACGGAGACTGTCGCAAACAGGGAAGGCCCGCGAAACTCCGTACATTCAGGGTCACCGCAATCTGCCGGCCGATTCAAGCGGCCGCCACCACGGCGGAACCCCCGGTAACCCCTCCCCGTGGCGATGGCCCCGCACGCGCGGGAACGCGGGCGCGCAACCTTACCCTCAACCAGGAAAAGGAGGTGCGACGATGATCCAGGGAGTGAAGAAAGGCGCAGCGCTGGCCATCAACCAGGCCGCGGTTGCCAACGACCCGCAGACCTTCGAAAAGATGGGCCACATCGGGCCCAAGGTCTGCCTGACCACCGCCAATGAACCCGGGTTCCTGGGCTTCCACGCGTTCCTGCAGACCGGCACCCACCCCCTGGGCGGGCGCTTCGGCGCCGCGCAGGTGGTGACTGCCGACAGCCTGGAGGCGGTGATCGAATCACCCCACAACCTGCGCCTCAACCCGCTGAACCTGTGGCAGTACACGCTCTGGGAGGACGCCGAATCCCACGAGCGCATGCACTACGAGCAGTACGACCGCATCTTCGAGCTCTGCGCAGGCTGCCTCGACATGGTCGTCGACGGGCCCTGGGAACCGGTCTACACCATCGCCGAGGCCAACATGCCCCCGATCATCGGGATGACCGACGTGCCCCGCGTGATGGGCCAGGCCTTTGCCCGCCAGCAGGAACCGCCGAAGGTGCGGCTCGCGATGCGCCGCCTGGTCGCCCTTGGCGAGCATCACGTGCGGGAGGGCCACGAGCAAGCCTTCCTGGAAGGCGCGGTAAAGACGCTGGAACTGCTGCAGGAACACGCACCCGGCATGATCGGCTGGATGATCCTGGAGAAACAGGGCGAGGCCGCCCTGAGCACCTTCCAGCTGGAACCGCCCGCGTTCTGGGAATCGCTGCAGACGCTGGGTGCCAACCCGCCGAAATCCCGCCGCACCAACTTCGGCGAATTCGGCAAGGACTACACGTCCCCGCCGATCCCGATCGGCGGCCCAAAGGAGTACCAGGTGCACATGGAGTGGGAGAGCCCGGACGCGCTGACCTTCGGCCTGGCGCTGACGGGCGTGAACCCGAAACTGCGCCGGATCCACGACGAGGGCGTGCTGGCGCACCTCGCGAAGCTGCCGCCGTATTACCGCGTGTTCGCACCGGCGATGGAAGACATGATCTTCTTCCACTAGGGTGAAAGCCGCGCATCCCGGCGGCCCGTAGGGCGGAAGAGCGCGGCGTCTTCCACGACATGGCGTTGGTACCGCCCAGGCGCTGGCGGCGCCCCCCCTGCGCCGGATGGCGGATGACGGCCTTCGGCCTCTTCCGCCCTACCGCACGCGGTCGTTGTGCCCAGGGCGGCCCGCCGCGGGCGTTGGCGATGGCCCGGGCTTTATTACGCCGGTGCGCATAATAAAGATGGCGCAACATAGGACGGCGCCGGGTCGCACGCGAGGGCACGGACTTGGATCCGGCGCTGCCCTCGCCACCAGTTTGCTTCGGGCGTGAACACGAGCTGCACGTCCTCCCCAGGCCGAACCGGAGCGTCCCGGCCGGCACCGAACCAGATGCCATCTACACGCGCACCGCCGTGCCGCAGGGCCAACCGCCAATGCCCGCCGGAAGCCCCCACCTCCCGGGCCTCGAGCACGTTGAATCGCGACCGGAACACCGGCTCGGAAAACTCCCGGCCGTAGGGGCCGATCGCAGCCAGCCCGTCCAGCAGTTCCCAGTCGAGGCCATCGGGGGGTACGTCGGCATCGACCAGGATCCGTGGCCGCAGCACCTGGCCACGCAGCCGCCGCGACACCTCGCCCTCGAACGCCGCCTCGAAGTCCGCGAGCCGTTCGTGCCGAAGGGTCAGACCCGCGGCTCCGGCATGCCCCCCGTAGCCCAGGAACAGCTCCGGATCGGTGTGCGCGAGGGCCTGCAACGTCTCGAGCATCGGCAGGCCTTCGATGCTCCTGCAGGATCCGGCCAGCACCGCGGGCGCATCGCTGCGAGCCGACAGGCACACGCCGGGGCGCCCGAAAGCCTGCATGATCCGCGAAGCCACGATGCCCTGCACGCCCGCATGGCCGTCGGTGAGAAAGACCACCAGTGCGCACCGCCCCTGCAGAGCCTGTTCCCGCGCCACTTCCATTGCCTCGGCGGTCAGGCGTTTCTCGATCTCCCTGCGGGCCTCGTTGGTCCGGTTCAGCACCGCCACACCATCCGCCGCGCTCGCGTCGTCCGGAGCGAGCAGGAACCGCACTCCGGCCATCGCGTCGTGCAGGCGCCCGGCCGCATTCAGCCGCGGGCCGATTCCGAACGCAAGGTCCGAAGCGTCGAGCGGCTTGCTCGCGTCACCCAGATGCGGGCGCAGCGCTCGCCAGCAGGGGTAGGTTCCGGCCTCGATCTGATCGATACCCGCGCGCACCACGATGCGGTTGTTGCGGCTGCGGGCCAGTGAGACCACGTCCGCCACGGTGCCGGTGGCCACCCAGCCGAAAAGCTCGCGCAGACTCGGACTGTCGGCGCGCAGTTGACCGCCGGCGATCAGCTGCCGGCGCGTCGCCCAGAGCAGCAGCCAGGCCACCATGACCCCGGCGATCAGCGGATCCGGGTAGCGCGAGTCCGGGCGCTGGGGATTGACGAACGCCAGCGCCGCGTCCGGACCGCCCTGCGGGGGGATGCCGTGATGATCGGTGACGACCACGTCGATCCCTGCCGCGGCCAGGCGGGCAATCCGGGGGCCGTCCGACGACCCGATATCCGCGGTGATTACCAGCCCCGGGCGGGAAGTGGATTCCAGGATGCGGTCGCAGACTGAATCGGACAGCCCGTAGCCCTCGGTCAGCTTCAGGCCGATGTAGTGCCGCACCCGGTCGGCCGGATGACCGAAATGATGGACCAGGGCGCGGGTGAGCACCGCGCTGGCGTTGACCCCATCGGAATCGGCGTCGGTCACCAGCGCGACGACCTCCCGGTCCGTCACCGCGCGCGCAACCCGTCTCGCGGCCACCTCGATGTCGGGTAGCCCGTCGGGGGGATCCAGCGAACGCAGGGAGAGATCCAACAGCCAGTCGGGCGCGACCCCGGCGCGGCTCGCGCGATTGGCCAGCACGCGGGCCGCCAGCGGGTGCAGACCGAGCCGCCCGGCGTCCCGCAGCGCGCCGGGGTCGGGCGCAAAGACTTCGATCAGGGGTTCCATGCGCGCATGCTACCCAAGATGCCGGCGCAGTGGGCATGAACTCCACCGGGACATGGCCAGGCGCGCTGCCGCAGGCATCGGAAACTGAAAGGGCCCGAGTTCCCGGCGAAAAGAGGCTGTACACACAACAGTGCAGCGTCATCCGCTGCTCGGCACTCCTGTCGCCAGAGGCAACCCCGGCCGTGGGAACGGCGGATGACAACCTTCGGCCGCCTCTGGCCCACGCATTCTGGAGGACCGGAATTGGCCGCGCGCCGTGGCAACCAGCAGGCGGTTTCCGGCACCCTCAGTCGCTGATCTGCCGCCAGGTTGAGGCCTCCCCCGACGATTTCTCCAGCAGAGCGACCAGTTCCGCGTGGGCCGCGAGTTCCTCCGGACCCGGTTCGATTACCGGCAACCGTGCCTGCGACCGGCGGGCGCGCTGCGGTGTCGATGCCGCGGCCGTGTCCGGACCCGCCTGATCCAGCCCCAGCGCCACCTGCCCCCCGGTCATCGCGAGATAGACCTCGGCGAGCAGTTCCGCGTCGAGCACCGCCCCGTGCAGTACCCGGCCCGACGCATCGACCTGGTAGCGCCGGCACAGTGCGTCCAGGGAATTACGGGTTCCGGGGTGCATCTGCCGGGCAAGCACCAGCGTGTCCAGTACCGTGCAGATCTGTTCGATGCGCGGTACCCCCGCTCCGGCCAGCTTCAGCTCGTGGTTGATGAAGCCCAGGTCGAACGGCGCGTTGTGGATCACCAGTTCCGCGCCGTCGACGAACTCCAGGAAACGGTCCACCACATCGCCGAATCGCGGCTTATCGCGCAGGAACTCGTTGGTGATTCCGTGCACTTCGACCGCACCCGGGTCAATCTCGCGGTCCGGCTGCAGGTATTCGTGCAGCCGTTCACCGGTCACGCGCCGGTTCACGACCTCCAGGCACCCGATCTCGATGATCCGGTGTCCGCTCGCGGGATCAAGCCCCGTGGTCTCGGTGTCGAGTACGATCTGCCGCATCAGTCTCTTCCTCGTTCGCTGCCGCTGGTATCGGCCGGGTCAGCCACGCAGCCGCTGCGCCGCCAGCATCTCGTCGATGGCCTGGTTTGCCAGCTGGTCCGCACGCTCGTTCTCCGGGTGCCCGGTATGGCCGCGCACCCAGAACCAGTCGATCTCGTGCCGCGCGGCCAGCGCATCGAGCCGAAGCCAGAGGTCCTGGTTCTTGACCGGTTTCCCGCTGGCCGCACGCCAGCCCCGGCGTTTCCAGCCCGGAAGCCAGGTGGTGATCCCCTGCTTCAGGTATTGCGAATCGGTCAGCAGTTCGACCCGGCAGGTGCGGGTCAGCGTCTCGAGCGCTTCGATCGCGGCGGTCATTTCCATCCGGTTGTTCGTCGTCTCGGGCTCGGCGCCGCGCAGCTCGCGCTCCTGACCACGGTAACGAAGCACCGCACCCCAACCACCCGGACCCGGGTTTCCGCGGCAGGCGCCATCGGTGAAGACGTACACAATGTCGCCGTTCACGCCCATTGCGAGCTTCCCGCGGCACGGACCGGCATGCGCGCCCGGCGCCAGCGCGCACGTGGCGTCAGGGGGATGGTTTCACGGCGTTGCGCGATCGTCAGCACGCAGCTGCCCAGCAGCGGCAGCCAAGGCGCGGCCAGTACGTCGCCCCTCCCGAGCAGACGCAGCCAGCTGCCGGGCAGGCCCGCCGGCAATACGCTCAGCGCCTGTTGCCGACGTACCCGAAGACCCGCGCTCTCGAGCCGCCGGAGGTACTGCCGGCGCCACAGACCCGCCGGTAGCGCCGGCGACCAGCGGGACTGCCCGGAGTCTGCGCAGGCGGTGGTGTCGAGCAGGAACAGGTAGCCCTCCGGCGCCAGTACCCGAGCCGCCTCCATCACCAACGGCTCGACGTCTTCGGTCAAATGGCCCGCATGTGCCAGCACCACGCATTCGAAGGACTTGCCGGAAAGTGGCAGGCGGTCGATCTCCGTACGTAGCGGCGCCTGCTCCGATCCAATCCGCAGGATCCAGGCCATGCGCGCCCACTCGCCGTGCACCAGCTCGACCGGGGCCAGTTCCAGCAGCGAATCGCCGAAGTGCAGCGGGCGCCGCTGCCGAATCTCGCGGCCGAGCGCCTCCCGTACCCGGCGCCCCTGTGGCCCAGCGTACCAGCCGCGCAGACAATCGGCACAAGAAGCTTGGTGAAATCTCTTCTCTGGACTATGCTTCAGGTCCATGATAACTCGACTTCTTCCTGTCTCCATCGTCGTTGCCGGCGCCGTGCTGTTCGCGACCGGCTGCAGCCTACACGATTCCGCCAAAGCCGGCGCGGCCACCGAGACCGCGGGCGAAACCGTCGGCGGGGAGCCCGCGGCTTCGGCGCGCCGGGGACCGAGCCTGTCACGCGACGCCAGCCGCGCGCTGCGCCGAACCGCACTGCGCCCCGAGGACGCTCCCGACATCTGGTCCCGGGCCCGGATCTCGTTCGAGTTCACCGAGCACCTGGACGATCCGCGGGTCCTGCACTACGTCGAACACTACCGCAGCAATCCGAACATCATCGCCGTCTCTTCGGCACGCGCCAAACCCTTCGCTCATTTCATCCTGACCGAAATCGAACGCCGAGGACTCCCCGGCGAGCTGCTGTTGCTGCCAATCGTCGAGAGCGGCTACGCAGCCGAGGCCACCTCCAGCGGACGCGCGGCCGGAATCTGGCAGTTCATTCCCAGCACCGGCGAGCATTTCGGACTCATCCAGGACGACTGGTACGACGGCCGCCGGGACGTGTACCAGTCGACCCATGCGGCACTGGATTACCTGGAACGCCTGCATGCGCGCTTCGGCGACTGGTACCTGGCGCTGGCGGCGTACAACTTCGGTCAGGGTAATGTTGCCCGTGCCATCGCGGCAAACACCGCGGCCGGCCAGCCGACGGATTACTGGAGCCTTCGGCTGTCGAGCGAGGCGATGTCCTACGTGCCGCGGCTGCTCGCGCTGCGAGCGCTGTTCGAGCAGCCGTCCCGCCACAACGTGACGCTGCCGGTGATCGCCAACCGCCCCTACCTGGAACCCGTGGAGCTCGGCCGGCAGGCAGACCTGGAGTACGTTGCCGAGCTTGCACGGATCGAGGCGCGCGAGGTGCTTACGCTGAATCCGGGTTACCGCCGCAGCATCACCCACCCCCATGCCGCGCAGCATCTCCTGCTGCCGGCACCCGCCGCGCAACGGCTGCAGACGGCGCTGCGCCAGCGCGGTGCCGATCATCCGCTGGTGCGCTACACCGACTACCAGGTTCGCCCGGGCGACACGCTCGGGCAGATCGCGCAGCGCCACGGCCTCTCGGTGGCCGAGTTGCGCGGCCAGAACCGGCTGAACGGCGATCTGATCCGCGTCGGCCAGACGCTGCGTATTCCGGCCTCCGGCCACGCCACGAACTCGGTCACCGTTCCCGCGCGCGCAATCTCCGCCCCCCGCAAGTACACCGTCCAGGCCGGTGACAGCCTCTGGGGCATCGCCCGGGGGCATGCGGTCAGCGTCGTCGCACTGCGCGAGCACAACGGGCTGGGCGCCGATGCGGTCCTGCAGCCTGGCCAGGTACTGCGCCTGCCTGCGGTGGCCGAGACCGTCAGCAGTGCCAGCACGCAGCGCATGCAATACCGCATCCGGCCCGGCGACTCGCTGAACGCGATCTCGCGCCGTTTCCAGGTCGAGATCAGCGACGTGCAGCGCTGGAACTCGCTGAACGGCTACCAGATCCGCGCCGGCGACACCCTGACTCTGTATGTCGCCGCGAACCTCTTGACCGACGGCTGAGGCG
The DNA here is from genome assembly GCF_000321415.2 of Thioalkalivibrio nitratireducens DSM 14787. Lineage (NCBI taxonomy): Bacteria > Pseudomonadati > Pseudomonadota > Gammaproteobacteria > Chromatiales > Ectothiorhodospiraceae > Thioalkalivibrio > Thioalkalivibrio nitratireducens. Next base: position 2,812,453 of record NC_019902.2, read on the forward strand.
GCATCCGGGCCGGGCCGGTCCGGCCCCGGCGTTCGGGCGACCGACGCAGGCACGCCGGTTCCGGCGCAGCCATCGGCATTCCATTCCCGTACCGTGGGCAGAGTTCGGTCACCGTTCAAACACGGCGCGTATTCTGTCCGGAACCGAAACACAGGGAGAGCCACGATGCGCAGCCTGTATTTGCTTCCCGCCCTTCTTCTGGTCTCGGCGTCCGTGCTCGCACAACCTCCCGCGCATGCCCCGGCCCACGGGGTGCGGGGAGGTGGCGGCCCGATGCAGCAGCAACCGGGGCCGGACATCTACCACGATGCGATCCGGCAGATCTTCGGGCATCACCAGGCGGTCCGGGGCGCCGCGCTGCCGCCCGGCATTCGCAAGAACCTCGCGCGCGGCAAGCCGCTGCCACCGGGGCTTGCGCACCGCGTCGGGGGCCCGCTGGCCCGTGACCTGCCGTACTACCCGGGATACGATTGGTACCTGGCGGGCACCGACGCGGTGCTGGTCGACGCCTACACGCGGGTCATCGTGGACGTCATCGACCGCGTGCTCCGCTGATCCGGCGCGGGAACCGCGACACGCCCACCGCCGCAAGCCTTATGGGGGTGGCGGTCGAATCCACGGACCGGGTACGGTCAACCCCGCGACGTTGAGCTCGTGTTCCAGGCGCTGCATGCCGGTCCGCAGTGCGCGCATGTCCTGCGACTGCTCACGCATCAGCACGGTCAGGCGTTCCCACTGCCGGTCGACCTGCTCCATCACCAGGAGCAGCAGTACAGCGAGGACGATCAGACGGATGATCCATCCGAGATGACGGCTCACTCGGTTCTCCGTGTCGCATGATCCCGGGTGCCATCAGCATCCGTATCACTGCGCCGCACACCGGTGGTCGCACAACGGCCACATCGGTATGATCGCTGTCGGCCTTCAGCGTTCCGGCTGCGCGGCGAATCGTGCCGCGTTGCCGGTTCCCGCTGCAACCACCGCGCGGCGTGGTCACCCGGGTACAACGCCGACCAGACAAACGAGGAGGGTTAGATGGGGTTCCTGAAGGGTAAGCGCGCGCTGATCGTCGGTGTCGCGAGCAATCGTTCCATTGCCTACGGCATCGCCGAGGCCATGCGCCGCGAAGGCGCGGAACTGGCCTTCACCTACCAGAACGAACGCCTGCGCGAGCGCGTCGAGAAGCTGGTCGCCACCTTCGACTCGGACATCCTGGTGCCCTGCAATGTCGAGAGCGACCAGGAGATCGAGCAGGTCTTCGAACGCCTGGACGACTACTGGGACGGCCTCGACATCCTGGTGCATTCAGTGGCGTTCGCGCCCAAGGAACAGCTCGAGGGCGACTTCCTCGACAACATCACGCGCGACGGCTTCCGCATCGCGCACGATGTCAGTTCCTACAGCCTCGCGGCCCTCGCCAAGGCGGGACGCGGCATGATGAACGACCGCAATGCGTCGATCCTCACCCTGAGCTACCTGGGCGCCGTGCGCGCGATGCCCAGCTACAACGTGATGGGTCTCGCCAAGGCCAGCCTCGAGGCCAATGTCCGCTATCTCGCGTACACGCTGGGGCCGGAATCGACGCGGGTCAACGCGGTGTCGGCAGGCCCGATCCGCACACTGGCCGCCGCCGGCATCGGTGATTTCCGGCGCATCCTGGACCACGTGGAGAACAACGCCCCGCTCAGGCGCAATGTGACGATCGAGCAGGTGGGCAACGCGGGCGCGTTCCTGTGTTCGGACCTGGCCGCGGGAATCACCGGCGAGGTGATGTACGTGGATTCCGGTTACAACATCCTCGGGCTGGGTCCGGGCGAGGCCGGCCTCGACTAGGCGCCACCACACGCCCCGGGGTTCAGGCGGCGCCCGGGCCACCGGGCGCCGCTTCTGTCACTCCAGGTTCTCGAGGTAGCGGCGCACCTTCGCCTCGGACTCGAGCCAATCGAGGTAAGCCCGAAACTCGGCGCCGGCGTAGGCGATCTGCAAGTCGTCGGCGACCCGTGCGAGTTCTTCGGCGACCGCATCCAGTTCCAGCGTCTCGACCGACTCCAACACCAGCACCGCGAAATCGCCGTCGGGCAGCCGCACGCCCTCGTGCCGCGCGCTGTCCTCTACCGGCGCCGCCATCTGGAACAGGTGCCGTGCCAAGGACGGCGGCATCTCCACGTCCTCGACCTCGGGACCCGTGGTCCGATTCACCGGAATGGACCGGACCCAGGCCCCCGGAGCTTCCTCGGCCAGCGAGGCGACCGTGGCATCACCGGCCTCGAGTGTCGCGAGGATCGACTCGCCGGTTTCGCGCGCGGCCTGCGCAGCCGCGTCCCGGCGCAACAACTCGCGAATCTCGCCGGCGACCTCGTCGAGCGACAGCACCCGCGGCTCCTGGCGCTCCTGCAATCGCAGCACGAGCGTGCTGCCATCCGGCAGATCTACCGCCTCGCTGTTGCGGCCATCGACGCGCACGGCGGTACTGAACGCCGCTTCGCGCACGCCAGGGAACCGGGCGACCCCGCCGCCTTCGCCGCGCGTGAACCAGTCGGTGGTGCGCATCTCGAGGCCGGTCGCGCGGGAAGCAGGCCCCAGGCTGTCGGGATATTCGAAGGACTGGGCGAGCAGGTCATCCAGCACACGGATCTGACGCTGCTCGGCGCGACGGTCACGCAGGTCGCGCTCGACCTCGTCGCGCACCTCGCCGAACGGACGCGGCCGCGACGGCTGTATCTCCGTCACTTCCACCACGTGCCAACCCAGCCGGGTCTGCACCGGCTGGCTCACCAGCCCGGCGGGCAGCGAGAAGATCACCGTCTCGAGCACCGAATCGAGGTCGCCGCGCGCAACCTGGCCGATGTCCCCGCCCCGATCGGCGGACAGGCGGTCCTGGGAATGCTCCCGGGCCAGGTCGGAAAAATCCTCGCCCTGGTCGAGCCGTTCCCGCAGTTCGCGAATCCGCGCCTCCGCATCCTCGGTGTCCCGTTCGATCAGCACCTGCCGAACGCGGCGCAATTCCGGCTCGGCATAGCGCTGCGCATTCACCTCGTAGTGATCGCGGATCTCCTGTTCGGTAACGGCTATGCCCGCCTCCAGTGCCACGGGGTCGAGTCGCAGGTAGGCCACCTGCAACTGCTCCTCGGTCGTGAACCGTTCCGGGTTTTCCCGGTAATAGGATTCGATCGCCGCGTCGTCGACGACCTCCGGCCGGTCGAACGCGTCGGCCTCGAGGATGCGCCAGCTCGCGACGCGCACCTGGTTGCGCAGTTGCGCGAACTCCCGGACCGTGCTCATCGGCAGGTCTCCGCTCGCCTCGACCGCCTGCTGCACCTGGGCCAACACGATCTGGTGCGCCACGTCACGCTCGAACTCACCGGGCGACATCCGCTGTGCCTGGAGCACGGCCTGGTAGCGCTCCGGACTGAACCGGCCGTTGTCGCGGAATTGCGGGATCGCCTGGATCTCCCGTACCACGCCGGTTGCCGAGGCGCGGAACCCTGCTTCCTCGGCCGCCTGCCGCAGCAGTTCCCGCTGGATCAGCGCCTCCAGCGCGGCATTGCGGATCGCGCGCTCGTCGAACAGGTCGGCGGGAACGTCGCCGCCGAACATGCGCGCGATCTGGTCGCGCTGGGCCCGCGCCTCCTGGTGCACAAGGCGCACGGGGATTTCCGTTTTGTTTACTTCCGCGGCGACCAGCGGGCCGGCACCACCGAAATACTCGCCAAGGCCCCAGAGGGCGAACGGGATGGCGATCAGGCCAATGATGACGTAGGCGAGCCAGCCGGTCGCCTTGTCGCGAATGGATTGCAGCATTGTGATTCCGCCAAGCGTGAGAACAGTGCGAAGCGTCCGATGATACCAAGAGCTTCGTCTGATAGACATTCTGGGCCGGCTTTGGTTTCTGTAGGCCGGATTGATCCACCCCCGGACCACGATGCGGCACCGGTGCATCAAGGCTGATTCACCCGAGTCGCGTTGGCAGCCACTCATTTTCCGGCTACCCTCACGCCGCCAGAGCAACAATCGCGGCGGATCCGGGACAGCACCGGTATCCGCATCGTGGTCGGCCCGCGGCGCACCGCGGTGGAGACAGCCATGCGACAGCAAAGTCACATCCTCCTGGTCCGCAGCTCCGGCCAGGGGTTGTACGAGTGCACCGACGAGGTGCGGCGCTGGGTACGCGCCACGGGCATCCGGGAAGGACTGCTGACGCTGTTCGTGCAGCACACCTCCGCGAGCCTGCTGATCCAGGAGAACGCAGATCCGGACGTCCGCAGCGATCTGGAGGACTTTTTCGCGCGCCTGGTACCCGAGTCCGGGATCGCCTTCCGGCACCGTTCCGAAGGGCCGGACGACATGCCGGCCCACATCCGGGGCGCGCTGACCCAGACCCAGCTCAGCCTCCCCGTCACCTCGGGGGCTCCCGCGCTCGGCACCTGGCAGGGCATCTTCCTGTTCGAACACCGTCGCGCGCCGAACGAACGCCGTATCGTCCTGCACCTGATCGGCGCGTAGCACGGCGTTCCGGACCGTTTCAGAACGGCACGTGCCGTTCCCCGGACGGGTTGGCCCGTTCCGTTTCGAATCGGGCCGAACCCGCCGTCCGGATCCTGCCACCCTCGGGATCCCGCGGTGACGGCTTCCTCAAAGCTGGCACACGCATTGCTGGAAACCGCCTGATCCCGAACCTGCCTGACCCGTGGCCGCTGCATATGCATGCGCGCGCTCCCGAAGGCGGCGAGATCGCCTTTTCCAACGACGGAGAACGCGATGCAGCAGAACAAAGCGGTCATTCCCCGGCGCCGGGGCGGCAGGGCAGCGGGGCGCCGGATCCTCGTATGGCTCGTCGGGATCACCATCGCGCTGATCGCACTGGATTATGGCGCCGGTCATTACCAGCAGGTGCTGATCGAACGTCAGCAGGCCCGGATCGCCTGGCTGAACCGCATGGCCTTCGTGATGGTGCGCGCCGACGTTGAAGACATCCGGCTCCGCCCGGACGGCCGCTACGAAGTGACCCTCTGGATGGAAAACGTATCCGACGAGAACGACCTCTACCTGCTCGTACCCAACGTGAGTGCCTACATCCAAGTCGGTTACCGCTGGCGCGAACTGCCGCTGGAACACATCCCGGGCCCGGATGGGCTGCTGCCGGGGATGGTAGTCAACCTGCGCGATCACCTGCGCATCACCCAGCAGTACTTGCTCGATGTGCCGCCGGATGCCGAGTACCGCAAGCTCTTTCCAGGCTACCTGCACGCCCACTTCCGCAGCGAGATGTTCATGAGCCCGGAAGCCGAACCCGACGAGCACCTGATCGCGCGCTCCGACCGCTACACCGTGCACCTGCGCCCGGCCTGGGCCGACGAACAGGAACCGCTCCGGGTCAACCACTTCCGGCATGGCCCCCCCGACTATTTCCGCTCCGGCGCCGCATACCACTCGATGCGCCAAACCGGTCACGCGGATCACGAGTAGCCGGCTGACCGTACCTGTTGCGTCGGCACAACAACTGGCGCAATGCGTATCCCCCTGCAGGGCATCGTGACGCCGGGATCAAGAACGGGATCGCGACCGGCGTCCCGGCCTGCACCTGCGGCAATGCCACATCTGGCGATCGTTCCACGCGAGGCGTGGATCCCTGCGGTCGCATCCACGGGCCGGATTCCCGCTATATTCTCTTGCAAGCGCGCAGCGGCGTGCGCAACTCCAACCCGGACCCGGCAGCGAATCCATGAGCGCCCACGAACCCATCCTCGCGCAGCTGCGCAACATCGGCATCATCGCGCACATCGATGCGGGCAAGACGACGACGACCGAGCGCGTTCTGTATTACACGGGGCGCACGCGCGCGCTCGGCTCGGTCGATGCCGGCACCGCCATCACCGACTGGATGGACCAGGAACGGGCACGCGGCATCACCATCGTCTCGGCCGCCGTCTCGTCGGAGTGGCGCGACCACCGCATCAATCTGATCGACACCCCGGGGCATATCGACTTCACCGCCGAGGTCCAGCGTGCGCTGCGCGTACTGGACGGCGGCATCGTGGTTCTGGACGCGGTCCAGGGCGTCGAGCCGCAGAGCGAGACGGTCTGGCGCCAGGCCGACCAGTACCGCGTGCCGCGGATTTGCTTCGTGAACAAGATGGACCGCATCGGCGCGGACTTCGATCGTGCCGTCGCCTCCCTGCGCGAGCGTCTGGGTGCCGAGCCCGCCGTGCTTCAGCTTCCAATCGGTGCCGAATCCTCGTTCGAGGGGGTCGTCGACCTGCTGTCCATGCGGGCCGTGCGCTGGGCCGACGAGCTGGGCGCCCGGCGCGAGTACGATGCGATCCCATCCGCGCTTCGTGAACCCGCGGCCACCGCCCGCGCCGAGCTGATCGAGCGGATTGCCGAGAACGACGACGCGCTGCTCGCTGCGTATGTCGATGGCGTGGAACCGGAACCCGAGCAACTGCTCGCGGCGCTGCGCCGGGCGACGCTGGATCTGCGGCTGTTTCCGGTCCTCTGCGGGTCGGCGCTGCGCAACAAGGGCGTTCAGCCCCTGCTCGATGCGGTGGTCGACCTTTTGCCTTCGCCGCTGGACATCGGCCCGGTGCACGGCGTGGACCCGCGCACAGACCAGAAGGTCGAGCGCCAACCCGACGCGAAGGAACCGCTGACCGCGCTGGCGTTCAAGGTCGCGGCCGACCCCTATTCCGGACGGCTGACGTATGTGCGTGTTTATTCGGGCTGCCTGCGCACCGGCATGACCGTGCACAACGCCCGGAGCGCGCGCCGCGAGCGTGTGGGCAGACTGGTGCGAATGTACGCCGACCAGCGCGAGGACATCGAGGAAATCGGTGCCGGCGACATCGCCGCGATGCTCGGCAGCAAGGGAACACGGACCGGCGACACGCTCTGCGCCCCCGAGCACCCGGTGCTGCTCGAGACCATCGCCTTCCCCGAGCCGGTCGTCTGGGTCGCGGTCGAGCCGCGCGGCGCGGCCGACCAGGACGCACTCGCGACCGCCCTGCACACGCTGGCCGAAGAGGATCCCACGTTCCGCGTGCGCCACGACGAGGCCACCGCCCAGATGCTGGTGGCGGGCATGGGCGAACTGCACCTGGAGGTACTGCTCGAGCGGGTACGCAGCGAGTTCCATGTCGGTGTCAACGTCGGCCGGCCGCGCGTGGCGCACAAGGAGACGATCGGCCGCGAGGTTCCGCACGTCGAGGGTCGGCACATCCACCAGACCGGCGGCCACGGACAGTACGGACACGTGATCCTGGCCCTCGCGCCGGGGCCGCACGGCTCGGGCATCGTATTCGAGAGCGCGATCAGCGGCGGCGCGATACCCAAGCAGTTCCTGCCGGCGATCGAACGCGGCGTGCACGATGCAGCCCAGGCGGGGGCGCTGGCAGGGTACCCGGTCACCGACGTGCAGGTGCGGCTGCTCGATGGCTCCCATCATGACGTGGACTCGACCGATCTCGCCTTTCGCACCGCGGCACGCGTGGCCTTCGAAGAGGGCCTGCGCCAGGGCGCACCAGTCCTGCTCGAGCCGATCGGACAGCTCGAGGTGCTGGTGCCGGAGGAATATCTGGGCGACGTGATGGCACTGCTCGCCGCGCGCCGCTGCGATGTCGTGGGACTGGAAGCGGGTCCCGGCGGCGCTGAGGCCGTGCGCGGGCATGTACCGCTGGCCGAGATGTTCGGTTTCGCCTCCGCCCTGCGCTCGGCCAGCCAGGGGCGGGCCCTATTCACGATGGAGCCACTGCACTACGCCCCGGTGGACGCGGAACTCGCACACCGAATGCTCGGCACGGGCGGCGCCAGTTCCCCCTCGTAGCATCCTGGCCCCGGGGTTGCGGTGGGCGCCGGGTCAGCGCAAGTGCCGAAAGCCGGATGGCGCTGCGCTCCTCCGCTCCACCAGCCATACGAACTGCAAGAACGTTGTGGCTTTCACGCTCGGGCGACTCTATTCCTACTCTCGATGCCGATTCGCAGGCATTGCCACGGCAATGCACGAGGCCCGACTCCCGTGGCGTGCCAGGATGGTGAACTCCTCGACTTCAAGGCCGGCGGCGCGGACCTGCGCCTTGAACTCGTCTTCGTAGGTCACACGGCCGAAATCGATGCTCGTGACACGTTTCAGCATCGGCTTGAGGATTTCCATCCAGCGGACACGCTGTTGCTGGATGGTCTGGGTGAAGAAGATGCGTCCGCCCGGATTCAGCAGCGCACGGCAATGCCGCAGCGCCCGTTCGGGTTCGGGCAGGAGCATGAAGCTTGCGGAGAAATACACAGCGTCATAAGGTCCGCCCTGGTGATCGTAGACGGATTCGAGCCGAACCCCGACGCGATCGGCCAGCGGGGATTTCCGAAGCCTGCGCCGCGCACGGTCGATGTAATCGCCATCGGTGTCGATACCGGTCACGCGCAGGCATTTCCGCTTCACCCGATCGGCATTCGCCAGCAGCGCACCCGCCGTGCCGATACCGACGTCCAGCAGCGCGGCACCCTCAGGAACGCGCCTCAACACCTCGGCGTACCAGCAAGAGGTGAGCCTGAGGATCAGCGTGTCGTAGATCAGACTTCGAATCATGGGCTGCTGCAAGACGGCCGCATGTGCCGGGCGACAGTTCCCCGTCGGCGAGTGGTGGTGTCAGTCGATCGCTGGCCCTGGTGTAGAGTGAAGCGTCCTGTTCGGCCAGACCGCTTCACCGCGAGATCCGGAGCAATCGCTTACAGTCGAACGGCTTGACCTCGAAGTCAAGGAAGATCCGGCGGATGCGCCGGCTGTCGTCATCCGCAGGATTGCGGCACGTTGCTGCCGCGCGTTGCCGCGGTCATAACGCCCGGCCCAGGCGCAGACTGGCCAGCGCGACCACCAGGTAGGCGACCGCCGCTCCCTGCATCACGAAGGCCAAACCCGTGCCCAGCGCGATCAGCGTGGCCAGCGCGGTGGCGGAGACCGACAGGCAGCTGTCGATGCCACAGGCCCAGGGGATGTGGGTTTCGTCGCTGCCCGCAAGGCGGCGCAGGCCAAAGGGAAACATCATGCCCATCAGCACGGCCGGCGGCGCGAGCAGCAGGAACACGACAACGGCCCTCGCCGTCATCGGCGCGCTCATCGACAGCTCGAGCACCGGCATCAGCCCATGCGCGTAGACCAGGATCAGCCCGGCGATCGCTACGCCGGTGACCACGAGGTTGCGCCGGGTCGCCGCGATACGTGACGACAACAGGCTGCCGACCCCGGAGCAGACGAGCAGCGTGCCCAACACCGCGGCGGTGGCGTAGACCGGCTGCCCCAGATAGAGCACCAGCTTCTGGATCAGCACGATCTCGAAGAACATGAAGCCGATGCCGGTGGCGGAGAAGTACAGCAAGGTCCACCGCCGGCGGGTGCCCTGCCAGCCGACCCGGAACAGGGGGAGCACGATCAGGATCACCGCGGCGAGCACGATCTGGAGAAGGGTCACCGCGGCCAGCACCAGCCCGAGTTCCATGTACGGCAGCTCCCGGGTACCGTAGATCGCCTGCAGTTCGAGAATGCCGGACAGGCGGATGAACTGGCCGAAGAAGGGGCGGTCGTCGGTGGCCGGACCGATGTCGAACAGGTAGTTGTCGAACAACGCTGCCGGGTCGCCGTGCAGCAGGATATCGACGTGTTCCAGAAAGGAGCGATCGGGCAGCCGGTTGAATCGATCGCGCTCGCCGGACTGCACGTCCTCCAGCAGCAGAAGGTCGAATGCCAGGTTTTGTGCGAATTCGCGGATATGCCCGCGCTCGGTGGCCGAGAACGCGGTCCGGCTCAGCAGATAGGTGGTCGTACCCCAACTGCGCACTGCCGCCACGTGCGCCGGCGCGTGCCCGATGCCCTCCCGCTCCAGCAGCGTGCGCCAGGTCGCGAGCAGCCGCAGGGGTTTGCGTGGGGGCTCGTCCTGCCAGACCGTGACCGCGATCATGCCCCGCTCGCCCAGTGCGTCCCACATGGCGAGAAAGGCCTCCAGCGTCAGCCCGTACTGCTCGCGCAGCGCATACACACCCGAGGTACCACCAAACGCGCCGAGCGTGGGCAGCACGATCAGGTCGTAGTCCTGCGCCACGCGCCGGGCGAGGTAGCTGCGCACGGTGGTCCCCTGCAGCGTCACCGCCGGGTCACGGTAGATCGAATCGATCCACTCCGGGTACCGATCACGCAGCAGGCGGTTCGCCTGGCGATGCGGCTCGACCGCGGTGATCGTTGCCGCGCCGTGACCCAGGGCATGAGCCACGTCCTCGCCCGCGCCAGCCTCGAGCACCAGCACCGATTCCGGGTCGCGCACCGCGTAGGACAGCCCACGGGTGGTGTGGTCGAGCAGATACACCCCGCCGGTCCCGGCGCGGCCGAGCAGCGTGCCGTAGTACTCGCCGTTGTTGAACATCACGTCGCGCACCGGGGGCTCGTCGCGGTATTGCAGGCTCAGCGAAGGCGCGAAGCGCTGCGCGTCGGCGCGCACGACCTGCAGCAGGCCGTAGGGGCTCGATGCGCTGTGGATGACCTCGGCGCCGGGCAGCAGCAGCGCGGCGTGGATCGGCTTGTACTCCGAGGGCTGCGGCCCTGCCGGGTTCACGAGGCCGATCAGCGGCACCAGCAGCGCAGCCGAGGCGACTGCCACGGCCGCCGCCTTCGGGACCGACCGCGGTCGCGTGATCCACGCGGCCAGCAGCGGCGCCAAAGCCAGCACCGCCGAAAGCCGTTCCGGCGGCAGTGCCCACAGCAGCCCCAGCACCAGTACCGCGCCGGCACCCGATCCCGCCATGTTCGCGAAATAGAGCCAGCCGATGCGTTCCACTTCCCGATAGAAGACCAGCGTGATCGCCAGCCCGGCAAAGAAGAAGGGCAGCGCGTAGACCAGATACAGGAACACCAACAGGCCTACCTGCCCGGGCTCGAAGAACAGCAGAAACGTGTCGAAGTCGCCGAACACGCCCGAGAGCCAGACGGTCGCGGCCATCGTCACCGCGGTGGCGACATACAGCAGCGGCAGTGCTGTGGCGTAGTGGCGTTTCAACGGCTCGCGCAGCAGTACCAGCGTCGTCCCCGCGGCGCCGAAGCCCAGCAGGGCGGTGGAGATCACCATGTAGGCGAAGTGATGCCACTGCGACACCGCGAGTAGCTGCATCACCACCAGCTGGAACGCAATCACGGCCGCCGACGCCAGCGCGACGGACCAGGACACGAAGCGGGGAGCGGGGCTCATGACCTGCGCCAAGTCTGCCCCACCTCCGCCGTCACGGCTGTCGGCGTGTCAGCGGGACGAAGCGCACCGGCAGCAGGCTCTCGCTCACGGTGCGGTCGCCGTCGCGCGTGATCAGCATCAACGTCTGGGTACGAAACGGCGAGCCCACCGGGATGACCATGCGGCCACCTTGACGCAGCTGATCGAGCAGCGGCGGCGGAACGTGGTCGGCCGCAGCGGTGACGACGATCGCGTCGAACGGTGCGTGCTCGTCCCAGCCGTGGTAGCCGTCGCCGTGTTTCACCCGGACGTGCCCGTATCCCACCCGTCGCAGGTTGGCTTCACCCCATTGCGCCAGTTCGCCGATGATCTCGACGGTAAACACCTCGTCAAGGATCTCCGCGAGCACCGCTGCCTGGTACCCGGAACCCGTCCCGATTTCCAGCACACGCATCCCTGGCTGCGGCTTGAGCAGTGCCGTCATGTAGGCCACCAGGAAGGGCTGCGAAATCGTCTGGCCATAGCCGATCGGAACCGGCCGATCCTGGTAGGCATGGCGGCGCCGATCCTCCGGCACGAACAGGTGACGCGGCACCCGGCGCAATGCCTCGAGAGTCGCGGGATGCCGGATGTCACGCGCCTCGACCTGGGTGGCGACCATGCGCTCGCGCTCGCTTTCGAAACGTCCGTCCTGTGCCAGCGCCGGACCGGCCAGCGACCCGGCCAGGAGCCCCCAGATCAGGATGCGGATGACGGATGTCATATCGGACCTCCGCGGTCGGTGTACCTGGCTCCGCTGGCCGACGCCACCGCCGGGGCCATGGCATTCAGCGGCAGCCGTGAACTCAGAACCTACTCCTATGGCGATTGTGGGGTTGTATTGGTTCCCGCAGGGGCACGCAACCGGCAGCAGCGCAAACCGATGCCTCCGTGCGCGCAACGCGCACTGGCCGATATCGGCCGCAAGGAACCATAGACCGGCTCCTCCCCAAGCCTGCGCCGTGGGTCGCGGCACCGTGCCGTGCGGGCATTTGCCCCAGGGGTGGGGCAAATGCCCCATCTCTCTCCCTCCCCGGTACCCAAACCGCTGTTTTCCAGAACAATATATTTTGGCATGACGATTGCCTTTATCTGAACGCGGGGTTGACCGAAGCCCTGCCCGGCCGTCGTGCGCCAGCGCGGCCGGACAAGACAGAGAACCCGCGGACCGCTCGACCAGCGGGGACATACCAGAGGAGAGGACAGATCCATGCATAACACCCATCGCTTGCTCACGCTCGCCGTCGCCAGCGCATTCACCGCCGCCTGCGGAGGTTCCGGCTCCAGCACCGGGACCGGGGATCCCGGCCAGGAGGGGCTGAACCCGACCTCGCAGGAGGTGGTCATCCCGTTCCAGGCCCACGCAGCCGGAACGGCCATTGCCTGCGACCAGCCCCTGTATGGTCTGGGCCTCTCGGGCACCGAGGCACGGCTTACGGATTTCGCCCTGTTCGTGCACGATGTGCGCCTGGTTGCAGACGATGGCACCGAGATCCAGCTGGAACTCGAACAGAGCCCGTGGCAGTTCGAGAACGTGGCGCTGCTGGACTTCCAGAACCGTGGCGACTTCTGCCTCGGCGCGGACAAGCCGATGAACCACGAGGTGCGCGGCACCGCCGCCTACGACTCCGCCGCCACGACCATCGCCGGGCTGCGTTTCACCGTCGGCGTGCCGCACGACTTGAATCACATCGACGCGTCGACCGCGCCGAGCCCGTTGAACCGGACCCCGATGTTCTGGAACTGGCAGGGCGGCTACAAATTCATGCGCTTCGATGTCGAACCGGTCGGCGGGATCCTGCGACCGTCGGATCCGGAGTTCTCGGGTTCTCGCTGGAACTTCCACCTCGGCAGCACCGGCTGCACTGGCGATCCGGCCGTCGGCGAGACGGTGTCCTGCCTGCACCCGAACCGCGTGGACGTCGCGCTGGACGGCTTCTACCCGGAACAAAGCCACGTGAACATCGATTACGCCCGGCTGGTCGAGTCGAGCAACCTCGGCATCGACGACGGCGGCGCCGCCGGCTGCATGTCCGGAACGGGCGACCCCGAGTGTGGCCCCGTGTTCCAGCAGCTCGGCATCGCGCTCGGGGACGGCCCAGAGCCGTCGCTGCCGCAAGCCGTGTTCACCGTCGGCCAGAACTGACCCGAAGCCGACCCTCCCAGAGCACAACGTGACGCCGGCGCGCCCCGCCGGCGTCACGGCCTCGTTCTGCCCGCATCTCCCGGAGAACTCCCGTGACACGCACCCGTGCTCCCCAGCATCGGCCTTCATGTAGCGCATGGCCTGATTCCATCCACCACCGCGTCTCGCGCCCCATGCGCCCGCTACCTCAGCCCGGCAGGCTGCACCGGATCCGAGAATCCGGCGCATGGGGGGTGGCCGCGACCGGACTGGCGCTTCTCTTGCTGTTGCCCGGCTGCGGCAGCGAGACCTTCGTCGACGACCACGGCGCCCGACTCAGCGCCTTCGAGTACGACGTGCCCGAACGGATTCCGCTGCCCGTCGAACCCGAGGGCAATCCGATGACCGAGGAGAAGTTCCAGCTCGGCCGGCACCTGTTCTTCGACACGCGCCTTTCGGCCAATGGGACGATCGCCTGCGCGTCGTGCCACCACCAGGACAAGGCCTTCGCGGACGGTCGCGCCCTGCCGGTCGGCGCGACCGGCGAAGTGCACCCCCGCAATTCGCAGGGGCTGGTCAACGCCGCCTACTTCCCATCGCTGACCTGGGCCAACCCGGTCCTGCTGACCATCGAGCAGCAGATCATGATCCCACTCTTCGGCGAGGAACCGGTCGAACACGGCATCAACGACAGCAACCGGGATCAGATCCTGTACGAACTGGAGACCGATCCGGTCTACCAGCGCCTGTTCGCCGACGCGTTTCCCGACGACGACCAGCCCTTCACCTTCCACCGGGTGGTGCAGGCACTGGCCAGCTTCGTACGCGGCATCACGGCGTTCAGTTCCCGCTTCGACCGCTACCAGGAAGGCGACCGCGACGCTCTGACCGCCAGCGAGCGACAGGGCATGGAACTGTTTTTCAGCGAGCGGATGGAATGCTTCCATTGCCACGGCGGGTACAACTTCACGAATTCGGTCTACGACCGCAGCCATTTCTTCCGCGAGATGCCGTTCCACAACACCGGCCTGTTCAACATCGACGGGCTGGGCGGCTACCCGGAACCCAACACCGGTGTTCACGAGATCACCGGGCGGCCGGGCGACATGGGCCGGTTTCGGGCCCCCAGCCTGCGCAACGTGGCACTGACCGCACCCTACATGCACGACGGGTCCATCGAAACCCTGGAAGAGGTGATCCAGACCTACGCCGCGGGCGGTCGCAATGTCACCACCGGCCCGCATGTCGGCGATGGCCGGATGAACCCGTTGAAGGACGGTTTCGTGGTCGGCTTCCAGCTCTCGGACGCCGAACTCCAGGCGGTGCTCGATTTCCTGCACGCGTTGACCGACGAATCCGTAACCACCAATCCACGCTTCAGCAACCCCTGGGAAGAACAGGAATGAAACCGACCGCATGCATCGACCGCGGGAACATGGTTCCCGGCGTTCCCATCGCCCTCCTCGCAGCCGCCGTCGCCGCATCCCTGGCCCTGACCGCGCGTCCGGGCCACGCCCATGCACCGGTCTCGGCACCGGCGAAGACCGAGGTCAGTGCCGGATTGTCTCTGACCTGGCGATCCCAGGGCGTAGTTGACGACGGTCTGCCCTGGCGCATCCCTGGCGCCCTGATGGGCGGCCACGCGCTGCCGGCCCAGGAAGGCCTGGAGCTCGATGATGCCTTCCTGGGGATCCGACACCCTTTGAGCGATCGGCTGCACGTAGGTGCGAAGATCGCCGCCCACGGCCACGGGGGCGACAGCGGGGACGTGGACATCGAGCTCGAGCATGCGTTTGTGGGCTTCTCGCACGAACTCGCGCACCAGCCCGTACTGTTCGAGGCGGGGCGAATGTCGCCGCGCTTCTCGCCGGCAGTTGCCGAACACCCGTCCACCCGGCTGTTCAGCGAAGCGCCACTGGCGATGGACGTGTTCCTGGGCCGTCATTACCACGACGAAGGGATCCTGCTGATGCGTTCAGACCCCGACGGACTCTCGGCCGGTGTCGAGCTCTGGCGGGGTTCGAACTTTCCCGCCACCAGCGGCTCCGGCGGCGGCGCCTGGGATCTGTTCGCTACCTACCGCTGGTCCGGCCACCGTCAGCAGGCAGACGTCGGACTCTGGCACCTGCATGCCGATGCCCGGCTCCGCCCCGATGCGCGTTACCAGGAAGGCCACAGCCACGGGCTTCCGAACGAGGAAATGCCGCCGGACATCCGCTTCACCGGCGACACCCGGCTGACTGGACTGCACGGCAGCGTCCGCCACTTCGTTCGTCCGGACCTGGCGATTGGCGTCAGCGGCGAGTTCCTGGACGCCCGCAGCGACGGAGCGCTGTCGGATGCCCTGCGCCGGGCCGACTACACCGGTGACTACCGGGGCGGCTGGATCCAGCCCGAATTGCACTGGGGCCGGCACACGCTGGGGCTTCGATATGAGCGACTGGAGCTCAAGAACGAATTGCACGGGGCCGCCGCGCCGGGACTCGCGGAGGATGCCAACCTGCTCAATGACGACGACCCAGAACGTCTCGGGATCGCCTGGCGTTATCGCTTCGACCACGGTCTCGCAGTCCGGGTCGAATGGACCCGCGACCAGTCGCTCCCCGACCGCAGCAACCGCTTCGGAATCGGCCTGGTCTGGCAGCAGACACGTCCACTCCGTGGTCTTTGACCCGAAAGACGGTTCTTTCGGGAGTTCAGCACTGCCCGGATGGCGGCCGCGTCAGCGCGGCCGCCATCCCTCGAACCCCCACGTCAGGGATTGCGGGTCGCGAACGCGAGACGTTCAACGCCGCTGTGTTGCACCACGCTTACCAGCTCGGCGACCTTCTGGTAGGGGACCGACGCGTCCGCACCCAGCCGGACCACCACACGAGGCTCCTTGCCGACGTACTCTTCCAACAAGCCCGCAAGTGCCTCACGCTGCACTGGCACATCGTCCAGCAGTAACCGGCCATCGCCATGCAGCACCAAGGTCACCACCGTAGGCTCGGCGTCTGCAGGCGCCTCCACCCGTGGCAGATCCACGCCAAGGGCCTGGGCGAACACGGGGGCTGCGATGATGAACATCACCAGCAAGACCAGCATCACGTCCACCAGCGGAACCACATTGATTTCCGACAGCGGTTGATCCTCGTCGCCCAGCAACCCCCCGGCCATCAGACGACCCTCCCCGGTCGCAGCGGCGCGGCCGGTGCAGCCATGCCATCTCCTGGGACCCCGCTGCAGGCCAGCATCTGCAGGGCGTTGCCCTCCAGCACTCCCATGATACGCCGCAACCGACGCAGCAGCAGGTTGTAACCGACGACCGCCGGGATCGCGGTGAACAGGCCGGCTGCGGTCGCGACCAGCGCCTCGGCCACCGGTCCGGCGATCAAATCCATCGAGATCGCCCCCCCGGCCCCGCCCAGAGCCTGCAGGGCATGCATGATGCCCCATACCGTCCCGAGCAGACCAATGAACGGAGCCGTGTTTCCGGTCGTCGCGAGTGCGACCAGCCCGGTTTCGAGGCGTGCACGCTGGGACCGTACCCGGTGGGCCACCAGGTCCCGTAGGTCGTCGCGGTCCGTTCCCCGGAGGTGGGCCCACCTTAAGTCCGCGAAGACCCGGCTCGACGGTGAACCCGGTCTCAACACGTTTCCGAGTCCCTCGGAAGACCACTCGCTCAAGGCTGCCGCGCCGCGCTGCTCGATCGTGAAAACGCGCCGCAACTGCACGCCCTTGTACAGGATCACGGTCCAACTCAACACCGACAGCGCCACCAGCAGCAGGAAGACGCCGCGTACCACCAGGTCGGCGTGCCCCCACCAACCCAGCCAAAGGTCACCATCCATCGTTCTCTCCTCGCTCAAGGTCTCGTGATACGGCACCCCGCTGCAGCGACGCGCAGCATTGCCTGATGCCAGGTCTCGTCTAGCCGTCCGCCAGCCGAAAACGGATCGGCACCTCCACCGTCGCCACCACCGGGCGGCCCTCGCGTCGGGCCGGCTCGAAATGCCAGCGCCGGACGGCATCCTGCGCAGCGGCATCCAGCACCCGGAATCCCGAGCCCGAGTGCACGGTCACCGAGAGCACCCGACCATCGGCTCCCACCTCGACCTCGAGCAATACCAGCCCTTCCATTCCGCGGCTGCGCGCAGCGGCCGGATACACGGGCTCTGGGTTGTTCAGGTAGGCCGCCTGGCTCGACGGCGGCACGAACGCCGGAGGTTCGGGCGGCCCGGCATCGGTGTCCTCCGCGGCCGTGCGCCCCGGCGGCTCGGCGTCCCGAACGGGCCTGGGTTCCGGCCTGAGTTCCGGTTCGGGTTCCGATTCGGGTTCCGGTTTGGGTTCCGGTTTGGGTTCCGGTTTGGGTTCCGGTTTGGGTTCCGGTTTGGGTTCCGGTTTGGGTTTCCGGCTCGGGTTCCGGCTCGGGTTCCGGCTCGGGTTCCGGCTCGGGTTCCGGCTCGGGTTCCGGCTCGGGCGTCCCGGCCGGGAGCTCCGGTGCGGGAGCGGCCAGACGAACCATTTCGAACCCGGTCACCACGGCTGGCGGCTGCTCGGGGTCCTCTCCGGACCAGCCGAGCATGGCCACCATTGCGGCATGGAGCCCGAGCGCAACCGCAAGCGCGGCGGCCTGTCCCACGACGCACGGGACGGAAATCGGTTCAGCAGGGGCCGCCATTCCAGGATGGACTCGATGCACCGGAGTGTGTTGCCACGTTCAGGCAGATCCACCGCTCGACACGATCCAGCGACAGACGCCCACTGACCGCTTGGCGCTCATGGCCTTGTGGATAGAAATACGTTCGCGGCAGCTCGCCGTACCAGCCGGGGTCGATCGCGACTCGCAGGCGTTGCACGAACGGATCGGCGAAGATCCAGCGCTCCTGGCCATCGAGTCCGTGGTCAGTCAGAAATGTCTCGACCTGGTGCCGGTCTTCATAGGGGTCGACGGAGACGAGAACGAGCGCAAGGTCGGGGAACCGGCGGGCCAGGTCGGACCAGTGCGGCAACTCGGCCCGGCACGGTCCGCAGTCGAGGGACCACAGTTT
This sequence comes from Thioalkalivibrio nitratireducens DSM 14787, assembly GCF_000321415.2. Lineage (NCBI taxonomy): Bacteria > Pseudomonadati > Pseudomonadota > Gammaproteobacteria > Chromatiales > Ectothiorhodospiraceae > Thioalkalivibrio > Thioalkalivibrio nitratireducens. The sequence goes on from NC_019902.2 coordinate 2,830,848, forward strand.
CAGGATGAATGGCCCGCCAGCATGGCTGTCCTCGATCTCGTCGATGCTGTCCTGCACGAACGGGCGTAACCCGGCGTCAGCCGCCCATGCCCCTGAGCACAGCACCGGGACCGTCAGCATAGCCTGTGCCCGGACGAAGGCCGGTCGCCAGGTCATGGCGCCGAAACCTGGAAGAGCTGGTATCCGGCCGCAGGCCCGTGCCAGGACAGCAGGGCCTCGCCCCTGCTCTCCAGCCACAGCGGATGGTCCGCCGGACCTGGCATTCGCGCCTGTTCAAACGGGGCACCCCAGCGCCGGCCGCCATCGGCCGATTGCATCACCTTGAGGATCGTGTCGTCACCGTCGACCTCGGTCCATGCGATCGCCACGCGTGCACCGAGGGACAGTACATCCGGATGGCTCGCCGACCGGTCACGTCGACCCACCGGCAAGGGGTCCGAGAAAGCCCGGCCTGCATCCGTCGAGTGGGCATAATACGGTCCGCGCCGCTGCTCGCTGGCATTGGTGAACCAGACCATGTGGTATACACCGTCGTCGTGTATCGACAGGCCGGGACCGTGGTGCGGACAGGCGTCGATTTCCCATCCGTCCTCGCTGGCTCGGCGCAGTTCCCCGGGCCTGCCGTGGCCGCGAAAGGCCAGCAGCGCGTGGTCTCGGGTACTCGTTCCGAAGACGTGGCGCCAGATCAGCACGGGCAGACCGTCCGGATCCATGTCCAGGGCAATTCGACAACACTGACAGCTGTGGTCTGCGAGCTTGCGGTTGACCGAGAAGCTCCGGCCGCCGTCCGTGGACCGGGCGTAGTAGAGGGCCGACCCCGGGTAGCGATGGCCGACACGGTCGGCAGCAGCGGCATCGCGCGCGTCCAGCCAGGCGAGGAACACCGCGCCCTCGCCATCGACACCGAGGGCATCGAACCGGTGGCTGATCGGCTCGCGATTGTCGTTGACCGTAACCGGGTTGGAAAAACGGGTACCGCCGTCGAGGGAGCGACTGAAGCGGATATCCCCGCTGAAACGGCGCTCCAACCGCCGCGTGTACGACACATACAATTCGCCGGCGGGACCCAGCGCCAGCTTGGGACGGTTCTCGCCGTTATGGTCGATCGGTTCGGGCTCCGGATTGATCGCGACCGGTGCGTCGAAGGTCTGGCCCCGATCGTCGGACGCGGCCACCAGCACCCGGTCCCGCTGTACCCAGGCGACCCGTAGCCGCCCCTCTCCGTCGATCACCGGGGTCGGTGTGTGCCCGCAGTGTACCGAGAGCGGGGCCGGGTCGTTGCGGCAGTCGGGGTGACGAGACGTGTCGGTCGTCCCGCCGTCGGTGGCATCGGCCGGCAGTGGCGTGAACACGCAGACCACTGCCGCCAGCACGGCGACCCTCATCGGATTCTGCACCATCGCTCGCCCCCTCACTGGAATCGGTACCGAACGCCGGCATAGACGGTACGGGGAAGCCCGGGGGCCAGTTCTTCGCCACGGGCCTGGGTAAAGGCCGAGGCGGTCGCGTACCGTTCGTCGGTCAGGTTGTGCACACGCCCGAAGACCTCGAGGTCGTCGCCGATCCGGTAGGCCATGCGCAGGTGCACCAGGTCGTGCCCGCGGTAACGCGTCGTGTTCTCGTCGTCCATCCAGTAGCGCCCAACGCGCTCCCATTCCAGTTCGCCGTGCAGGCCTTGCAGCCAGGCAGGTCGGTACCCCAGCCGCGTGCTGGCCACCAGGCGGGGGGCAGAACTCATCTCGTTGCCGGCGAAATCGAGCCCGGTCCGCGGACTCCATTCCTCGAAGGTATGGCGCGAATGGCTGAGAGCCACGTCCAGCCGCAGCGCCTGCCCGAGGTCGGAACCCACGCCGACCTCGACGCCGCGGTGCCGCGTCCGTCCCGCATTCGTGGTTTCTGGCACCCCCGTGGCCGTGTCGGTAAACCGTACGATGTCGTCGCGCTTATCGAGCTGGTACAGGGTGAATTCGAAATCCATGCCCTCGCCGATGCGGCCACGCAGTCCCAGTTCGTAACTGTCGGCCTTGACGGGATCGAGGTCGACGCTCCCGACCGCTGTCCCGGGCCGGAACAACTGGCCCTCGGAGGGGGCGCGGAAGGCATGGCGGTAGGCGGCGAAACCACTCAGCCGCGGGTGGAACGCGTAGGTCGCGCCCAGCTTCGGGCTCCAGCTCTCGAAATCGACCTGGGTGCTCTCGGGCCTCCGATGCCGTTCGCTCGGTGGTGTGTCGAGCCGGTCCTTGTAGTCGTAACGCATGCGGTCGTAGCGCAGGCCGGCGCTCAGACGCAGGTGCTCGCTCGGCGAGGACTCGAGGTGGACGTAGGGCGACGCGCTCATGAACGTCACGTCGTAGTCATAGATCCGCTCACCCACCGTGTAGTCCGTGAACACCCGGCCATCGCGGGTCGTCTCGATGCGCCGCTCGACCCGACTCCCGGGGCTATAGTCGAAGTCCGCACCCACGATCACGCGAGTCCGCATCGGTTCGAAGTCGCGCCGGTGCCGCAGCAAGAGCCCTGCGGACAGGTTCTCCGTCTCGGATACGTATGGATCGAAGTTCAGCGTCCAGTTCGGCATCAGGTCCATCGTGTTTTGGCGCAGATAGGACGTGACGCTCAGCAGGCTGTCGGCGGTCTCCCTTTCGTAGGCTGTAGAGGCCCGCAAGGCCCCGACCTTTCGGAACGAGATCGGGGTGTAGTTGCGGGTCGGCCTCTGCTCGTAGTCCTCGCGGGACAGGCGCGAAGAACCGGCGGTGTCCTGGTCGATCCTCGATCCTGCAATGACCGTCTTCAATACTGCGCCGCTGTCCAGAAAGCGGTCCCAGCGCAGATTCAGGCTCTGGCGATCATATCCGGTACCGTCGCGCCAGCCATCGGTCCGGGTCAGGTTCAGGTCCGCTCGCAGACCGTCGCTGTCCCAGGTATTGCCGGCACTGCCCATCAGCCGCGTGTATCCGTGTTCGCCCACATCCAGCTGAACCTCCGCTTCTGGATGCAGCGGCGCCGGACGGGTCAGCACGTTCACCACCCCGCCAATCGCATCGGATCCGTAGAGGGCGGTTCCCGGCCCACGAAGCACTTCGACGCCCCCGGCCTGCGGCAGGTTGACCTCGTACAGCGCATTGTGGTTGAAAAACCCGGTCGAACGCGTCGGGATCCCGTCCTCGAGAAACAGGTAAACCGGCGCGGTAGTGATGGGCTGCCGGATCGCGGTCATGTGCCCCTCGCCCCCGGTCACGTTGACGTGGACTCCCGGCACACGGCTCATCAGCTCGGATGGATGCGTCGGGCGCGCTTCAGCGATTTCGCTGGCATCGATCACCGAGACCGCGGCCGGGGTTTCCTCCACCGCCTGTGCCTCACGCGTGCCGGTAACGGTAACCTCGTCGAGCCGTTCACCTGCGATCGCCTGGGGAATCCAGGGCACCGTCAGGCCGAGCATGATCCAGCCGGGCCGGATGCGCTTGCAATGGCGTGGCATGAGCAGACATCTCCTTGGAAGTGCGGGGACCGGCCCGTACGCAACCCTTATGCCAGAACCTGAATATCCCCTTGTCTCAATGCCCTGCACTCAGCCGTCCCTGTCGGAATCGGAATTTTCCGGGTGAGATGCCCCAACCGCAGGGGCAGATCACACAGTGGCAGCCGAGCCGGTGCCGCGCAGTTGCCGAGCCGACCGTCGCGGCGCATCGGCAGGCGCCGTTTCCAGGCGAACCATCCCGTTCCAGATCGAACCAGCGTGAAACATCCGGGTTCCTCGCCAGACCACGCCTTCCGGACAGATCTTTTTGTTTTATTTGATGTTTCATGAGTCGCGAGACCTTCCTGGCGTACGCTGGCCTGGCCCTTGCTGCTGTTCCCGGCGGGAACCGAACGCGAGCCACATCGCTGGCTCCCCCGTCCACGACCGAACCAGGAGGAAGAACGATGAATCGACGTTTCAGGTACGCGCTGCTGCCAGCCCTCGCGCTGGTCGTCGTCGGCATCGCCGGCAGTGCCGGCGCCAACGACCTGCGGGGGTCGCTGCTCGCAGGCAACTGCTACGGCTGGCACGGTCCGAACGGTGACAGCCAGGGGGGAATTCCGTCGCTCTCCGGCCTCGATGCCGACCAGATCGCGCAGACGATGCTCGAATTTCGCTCGGGAGCCCGCGAGAGCACGGTAATGCAGCGCCAGGCGCGCGGCTACAGCGAGGACGAAATCGCCTCGATCGCCCAGCACATCGCCCACCACTAACCGCGGAGCCCCGGACATGAATGCCATCAATCGTCGACGCTTTCTTCAACTCTTCGGTGCAGGCGCGGCCACGGCCGCCTCGTCCCTCGCCTACGGCCATGCGATGCACGACAGCGGAAACAAGGCGCATCGTGTCGTCGTGATCGGGGGCGGGTTCGGAGGCAGCACCTGCGCCCGCTACCTGCGCCACTTCGACCCGGATCTCGAGGTCACGCTGATCAACCCGTCCGACACCTACACCACCTGCCCCTTCAGCAACCTCGTGCTGGGAGGGGAACGGGATCTCGCGTCGATCACGCACGACCTCTCCCACCTGGAGCACCACCACGGCGTTCGGCTCGTACAGCGCTGGGTCGAGGCGATCGACCCCGACGGCCATCGTGTGTTGCTCGACGACGGCAGCGCGATCGGTTACGACCGGCTGGTCGTGTCACCGGGAATCGATCTGCGCTGGGACGCGGTCGAGGGCTACGACCAGGCCGCACAGGAGGCGATGCCCCACGCCTGGCGTCCGGGCGAGCAGACCCTGCTGCTGCGCCGCCAGCTCGAGGCGATGTCCGACGGTGGCGTAGTGGTGATCGCACCTCCGGCAAACCCCTTCCGCTGCCCGCCGGGGCCCTACGAGCGGGCATCGCTGATCGCGCACTACCTGAAGCACCACAAGCCCCGGTCCAAGATCCTGATCCTCGACGCGAAGAACGCGTTTGCGAAACAGGGGCTGTTCCAGGCCGGCTGGGAAACGCTTTATCCCGGAATGATCGAGTGGGTACCCGGCATCGAGGGCGGCACCGTGGAACGCGTGGATACCGCCACCCGGGAGGTGTTCACCCCCTCCGGCCGCTACCGCGGCGATGTGGTGAACCTCATCCCGCCACAGCACGCAGGTGCAATCGCGCGCAATACCGGCCTGACCGATGAGAGCGGCTGGTGCCCCGTGAACCAGCAGACGTTCGAGTCACGACAGATCCCGCATATCCATGTGATCGGCGACGCCAGCATCGCGGGCGCAATGCCGAAGGCCGGCTTCGCCGCGAACAGTCAGGCGAAGGTCTGCGCGGCCGCCGTGGTCGCCGCACTGCGCGGCTTCGATCCCGCCGAGCCTTCGTGGTCTTCGACCTGCTACAGCCTCGTCGGCCCGGAATACGGCATCTCGGTCTCCGCAGTCTATCGGTTCGACGGCGGCAGCATCGTGGCCTCCGAGGGTGCCGGGGTCAGCCCCGGGCAGGCGGACGACAACTTCCGCCAGCTGGAGGCCGTTTACGCGCGCGGCTGGTACGACAACATCACCGCCGAGATGTACGGCTAGGAGGTACCCGATGCAACGCGATCTGAAATCCGGCAGCATGCTCGTTGCGCTGGCCGCGGGTCTCGCCGCAGCCGGCGCAGTGCTCGCTCATCCGCCCCACCACCATGGCCATGGCAGCGGCTGGAAAGTTCCGGAGGCGGAGATCCAGCGCGAGAACCCGATCCCCCCCGATGCGCGCTCACTCGACCAAGGCGGGGTGCTGTACGCGGAACACTGCGTGCGCTGCCACGGTGAAACGCTGCGCGGCGACGGACCCGACGCGCACGATCTCGACCCGCCGGTCGCCGATCTGGTCGAGCACGCGCCCCATCACACCGACGGCGATCTCGCCTACCGCGTGCGGATCGGGCGCGGTCCGATGCCAGGTTTCGGGGACGCACTCGACGAGCGTGACATCTGGGATCTGGTGAACTTCATGCGGGACCGAGCCCAGGGTGCGGCGCTTGCCGAAACCGACGGTCATTCCCATGACCACGCTGACGGCGATCACCATCACGGCGATCACCATCACTAGCGATGGACTGCGATCCGGCCCCCCGGGGGACCGGATCGCAGCGATTCCCTCAGGACGAGGCCGGATCCCGCCCGATGTTGTACTGGCGCATCTTGCGCCAGAGCGTTGTCCGGCCGATGCCGAGCGACTTGGCCGCAGCGGTCAGGTTCCATCGGCAGCGCACGATGCTTTCCTCGATGATCTGACGCTCGTGACGCGCCAGGCTGCCATCTGCCGGCGCTGCCTCCTCGTGCACCGCTGCCGGTGCGGACGCGGTGCGCGCAGGCCGCTGGAGGGTCTCGGGAATGTCGGCGACGGTGATCCGGCGCCCCCGGCAGACTGCCGCCGCCCATTCCAGCGCATTCTCCAGTTCGCGCACGTTGCCCGGGTACTCGGCATTGCACAGCGCCGACATGGCCTCGTCATCCACCGTGAACCCATCGCAGCCGTCACCGGCCGGCAGGCGCTCCAGGATGCGCCGCACCAGCACCGGGATATCTTCCCTGCGCTCACGCAGCGGCGGCACCTGAAGCCGCGCGACATTCAGCCGGTAAAACAGATCCTCGCGGAACTCCTCGCGTGCGACCGCTTCTTCCAGATCCGCGTTGGTGGCCGCGATCACGCGCACGTCCACCGCCTGGGTGGTGTTACTACCCACGCGCCGGACCTCGCGATCCTGCAACGCACCCAGCAGCTTCGCCTGCATGTTCGCGGGCAGTGTGCCGATCTCGTCCAGGAACAGCGTGCCGTTGTGGGCCTCCTCGAACAGGCCTCGCCGCGCCTGTGTCGCCCCGGTGAAAGCACCTTTCGCGTGGCCGAACAGTTCGCTTTCCAGCAACGGCTCGGGAAGCGCCGCGCAGTTCACGGACACGAATTGCCCGTCGGACCGTTGGCTGTGATGGTGGATGGCCCGGGCGATGCAGCTCTTTCCGGTCCCGGTCTCGCCGGTAATCAGGATCGTCAGGTGTGTCGGCGCGACCTTGTGGATCCTTGCCAGCACCTCGCGCATCGCAGGGCTCTTCGCGACCAGCGCACCCAGCCCGATGCCGCCGCTGACCTCGGTCCGGAGCTGCGCCACCTCGCTGCGCAGCGAGCGCCCGTCGAGCGCCTTGCGCACCTTCAGCAGGATCTCGTCGTTCCTCGCCGGCTTGGTGATGTAGTCCGTTGCACCGAGCTTCATCGCCTCGACCGCGGTGTCGATACTCCCGTACGCGGTCATCACGAGAACCTCCGTCTCGGGCACCCGCCGCTTGATCTCGCGCACCACGTCCAGACCCGACATACCCTCCATGCGCAGATCCGTCAGCACGAGGTCGGCGGGCTGTTCGTCGAATCGCGCGACCGCCTCCTCGCCGCTCTGCGCGAGGCTCACGTCGAAACCCTCCTTCGAGAGCAGGAACTCCAATGTGCGCCGAAGACCCCGCTCATCGTCCACGATCAGTACCCTTGCCGTCATCGCTCCACTCCGTTCGGTGTTTCGGGGCCGCCGGTCAATGGCAGGCAGACTGCCACCCGTGTCCCCTTTCCGGGTTCACTCTCCAGTTCCACGGTTCCGCCCCAGTTCGAAACGATCCGGCGCACGATCACCAGCCCCAGCCCCACGCCGTCCGGCTTGGTCGTCTGGAACGGCTCGAAAATCCGGTCGCGCATCTCCGAGGCGACTCCCGGACCCGAGTCCGACACCTCCAACCACAACCGGTCCGCTTCCGGACGCACCCGCAGGGCCACCGGCCCTTGACCATCGGTCGCAGCCGCAGCATTGTCTAGCAAGTTGGCGAGGACCTGCTGGACCTCGGCCGCCTCCCCGTTCAGAACCGGCAGGTCGTCAGGAATCTCCTTGTGCACGACCAGCTCCGGAAAGCGCACCAACGCGATCCTCGCGATCTGGTCGATCAGCGGGCCCAACTCGAAATGTTGTTCGCGGACACGCGCCGGACGCGCGTAGTCGAGGGTGTCGGACACCAGGTGGTTCAGGCGGTTGACTTCCGCCTCCATCAATTCCAGCAGTTCCCGCTGCTCTGCGCCGTCCATGCGCTCGGACTGCAACAGCCCCAGCGCACTGGTGATCGCACCCAGCGGGTTGCGAATCTCGTGCGACAGCGATGCCGCCATCTCGCCCAGCGACGCCAGACGCTCCGACTCCACCAGGCTTTCCTGGGCATTCTCCAGCGCGATATAGGCCTGCTTCAGATCCTGGATCAGCGCCGCGGTCTCGATCGCCAGCGCGGCCTGCTGGGCGAACAGCATCGTCTGTTCGACGAAGTCGCGCCCGAGCGTCTCCTGCCTCGGCACGGGCAGGATCATGAAGCCCACCAGCCGCTCCCGGGCACTGAACGGGGACAGCAGCACCGGCATCGCCTCCAGCCCGGGTTCGAGCCCACCGAGGCCGAGTTCCGCGAGTTGTCCGGCGGCCAGGCACAGCGGCACACGGTCGCGCAGCAGCCGCTGGATCGAATCCTCTCCTGCGGCCAGGTTCCGCTGGAAGCGCTGCGGCTGGTGGGTCGACTCGGCCCGTACCAGGCAACCGTGGAGCCTGCTCGACTCGCGCTCGAACAGACAGAGCAATGCCGGCGAACACTTGAGCAGATTCATCGCCCCGCGGCAGACCACCGCGAGCACCGTGTCGAGATCCCGAGCCGCGACCATCGCCAGCATCGTCTCGCTGAGTCCGGTGCGGAACTGCGCCGAACACTGGCTCTCCCGGAACAGGCGCCCATGATGAATCGCAAACGCGGCCTGGCCGGCAAGGGCGCGCGCCAACGCCACTTCGTCGCGGCCCAGTCGCTGCGCGGGGCCCAGCAGCAGCGCGACACAGCCGATTACCCGCCGTTCGACCAGCAGCGGGATGAAAAGTGCCTCTCCCAGCTCACCGGCGTCGATGCCCGACTGGATCACCGGTTCCGGGAAACGGGGTGCGCCATCCGACTGCAGCGCAATGTCGACGGTCCGCCGCTCGCTTACGCAGGGGTGCAGCGCGGGATGCGTGGCGATCTGGAACACGGCACCCCGGAGCCCGAGTTGCCCCTGCGCCGCGTGCTCGGCCGCAACCGTCGCGAGCCTACCGTCCTCCGAGAGCAGATAGGCCAGCGCCCGACGCGCCTCCAGCACCTGGAGCTCGCGCAGTAGCAAGATCTCCAGGATCCGGTCGAGGTCGATGCTCGAGGTCACCTCTCTGAGGGTTTCGTACATCGCCATCAGGTGCCGGTGCCGCTTCACCAGTTCCTCGTGCAATCGCGCCCTCTCCAGCGCCACGGCTGCCTGGTTGGCAAACACCTGCAAGCGCACCGAATCCTCGGCCACCGGAAGATAATCTTCGCGGTAGTCGAAGCGGATGCTGCCCAGCACACGGTCGCGCCCGACCAGCGGATGCATCAGCCGCAGATTCCCTCGACCCGGGTATCCACCGCCGGGCGTGGTGTCCCCGGCCTCCGGCAGGGCGGACCGGCCGGGGCCTTGGTCCTGCACGATCTCGACACTGACGACACCCGGCAGGCGCCGCGCTGCATTCAGGATCGATTCCAGCACGGCCCGGGTGTCCAGCGACCGGCTGATGTCCTCGAGAATCGCCGCATGCGCCGCCAGCATCTGGTTGTCGTCACGGATCCGGCGGTTGCTGTGCTCGACCGACTGCATCGCGCCGAGCAGCCGCTCGTGATAAAACTCGAGTTGCCGGAACCCCTTCACGAACTCTATCGCGAGCATCACGATCAGCACGGCCACCACCCCCACGCGGACGCCGTGCCAGATCCACCAGTTCACGTCCCACAGGCTCGAATACGGAAACATGAACTCGCTCTGGGCCAGGAGCAGCACCACCACCGCGAACACCAGGAACACCGGCTCGCGCGCGCGCAGGAAATCGGCCAGTAACGCAACCCCGACCACGAGGAACAGCGCACCGGCCACCAGGTTCATCGCGACGGCCAGCGGCGCGAACTCGCCATCGATCAGCATCGCGGGCACCCGTTCGCTGAACTGCGCGGACACGAACACCACCAGCATCGTGGCCAGAAACACGCCTGCCAACGGCGCTGCGGACCCTGGCCGGCACCAGCCGAACCTTGCGACCACGAGCGACAGCGCCAGCAGCAGCGCCCCTGAAAGCGCCGATACCGAGTGGAACCAGACGAACAGCACCGAGCCCGGCGGCGCCGCTGCATGAGCGAGCGCGAACACTCCCATCGCGATGAACGCATATGCCATCACCGCCAGTCGCGCATTGCGATAGCGACGAGATTCCTGGAACAGGATGACTGCGACCACGAGGGCCATGAAGCCGTAGAACAGTTCCAGCAGCAGATGGGCACCGATGTTGTGGTGGTGCACATCCGCGGCAACGGGCAACAGGAAGTGCTGCGCGAGCACCGCGACCGGTGGCAGCAGCACGACCAGCACGGCGATCCCGAGTTGCCCGAACGGCACACCCGAGGCGGGTCCGCCCACCGCTTCCGTTCCTGCGCTGATCAACCCGCTCCCGGGCTGCGTCGATACCTGGCCTTGTTCCAACTCGCTCCCCCGCTCGGCGGGCCCGACGGCCCGGATTCGGGCCGGGGAAACGCGCGCCCCGGCATGCCGGAACGCCCGCGCCTCGCGCAGTGGTCACCTCGAGTCGGAGACAACGCGCACCGGCCGCTGCATACGTTCGAAGCGGTCCGTCGCGTCATCATGGTAACGCAGTTCCAGCGTACCCCAGCCCGTGGGTCCGTCGACCCTGAAGCCGAACCGTTCCCGAACCGATTCCCCAGGCTCGATCGCGCGCTCGTTCCGGACCGTTGCGCGTGCCCAGGCGCGGTCGAAGCCCAGCGCGTCCAGCGTCACCCGCAACTCTGCGTGCTCCGCCGGTACCGGATCCTGCGCGACGAGCGGTCCGAGGTCGCGGATGAACTCGCCATACCCCGTGGGATCCGCGCCCTCCGGAACGAGGCGGATCCCGTTGTAGAAGACGTGCACCGCCCGGGGTCCGCGGTTTTCCAATGTCACGGTGACGGCGAGCAGGCCGTCGGTGCTCCCTTCCCCGACGAAAACTTCCTCCACCGCGTCCACCTCGAGTTCCAGTGGACCGTCACCCTGCCCGCAACCGACCAGCAGCACGCCGGCCAGCAGCAGTGCCCGCGCCAGAAGCCGAATGCTGATGCCGACCACGATCATCAGTGCGGCGGCATCGGGATGAACAGCGGCGCGCCGTCTCCCCCGAACCGATGCCTGCGGGCGAGTGCTTCGACATCCGCGTCCGGTGGACGGAGGTGGACATAGTACCAGTCCGTGCGCTCGACGATGTCCTCCTGCGGCTCGGCTTCGGGGCTCAGGTACATGGTGTTGTCGAAACGGATGTGCATGTAGCCTTCGAGCATCTCGTAGTACTCGTCATAGCCGTCCGCCTCCATCAACAGGTCGAGATGGATGCGGTCGGACAGGTTGATGACCGAGCCGGGCACCCTGGAATTGCCGTCCTCGGCCGCCACCACCGGTATCTGCTCCCAGCGTGGCCCCACCTGCAGGTAGCCGCGGACCGACGGCACCATGAAGTACATGTCGTGTTCCGGGTAGAGGTTCTCCATCCAGATGGTCACGCGATAGCGTCCGTCGGGGTTCATCGTGACCTCGTCGAGATCCGCGCGCAGATGGCGCCAGGCCATTCGCTGCAGCTCCTCCATGCGCTGCTCGCGCGCCTCGACCAGGCCGGCCTGATACGCGCCGACTCCCCAGTCGAGCAATGTCAGGGAGCCGGCGACGATCGCGATCCAGAAAAGCAACTTGCCGAGAATCCGCTTCCAACCGTGCCGGCGCTTGCGTACCCGGTTGTGCGGCGGGATCTTGCCCGCGGTCGTGGTAGCGGCGCTCATCACGCGGCCTCCTCGAGCGGACGCCCGTCGTCGATCCGGATGCAGCGCCGGGTACGGTCACCGATCTCCTGGTCGTGCGTGACCAGCACGATGGTGTTGCCCATCGAGTTCAGCTCCTCGAACAGATGCACGATGTCCATGCGCGACTTCCGGTCCAGGTTCCCCGTGGGCTCGTCCGCGAGGATCAGGTCGGGTTCCTTCATCAGCGTCCGGGCAATACTAACCCGTTGCGCCTCGCCGCCGCTGAGCTCGTGCACCATGTGCTCCGCCCGTTTCCGCAATCCCACGCGTTCGAGGCATTCGAGCGCCGCCGCACGATCACCGCGGCTGCGCGCACTGAACGCGCGCGGCAGCATCACGTTTTCGATGGCGGTCAGCGACGGCATCAACCGGGCATCCTGGAACACGTAGGCAACCCGCCGGCGGCGCACCTCCAGCAGCTGCCGCTCGGACAGCTGGTCGATGCGCTGGCCGGCGAGCCAGACCTCCCCGCTGGTCGGGCGGTCGATTCCGCCCATCAGGTTCAACAGCGTCGACTTGCCCGAGCCGCTCGGCCCCATGATCGCGACGTACTCGTTACGGACGATCTCAAGGTCGACATCCTCGAGCGCGGCTACTCGTTCCTCGCCGGTCTTGTAGCTCTTGGAGACACCCCTCAGTTGTACGATCGGATCCACGTTGACCTCCTGGATTCTGCTGGTTTCAGAGGGCCCGGAAGGCCTCGACAGGACGCGCCTTGCAGGCACGGAAGGCCGGATAAAGCGTCGCGAGCAAACTGGCCACCAGCGCCGATCCGACGGCAAGCGCCACGTGTTCCCACTGCCACCGGATCACCACGTCGGGCATCACCACCGGGCCCAGCAGGTGAGCGATGCCCGCGCCGAGCAGGTAACCGAGCAGGCCGCCCACCACGCCGATCAGCGCCGCCTCGTACATGAACAACCGAACCAGCTGTGCGTGCGACGCGCCAAGCACCTTCAGCAGGCCGACCTCGCGGATACGCGCATGCAGCGAACCCATGATCATGTTGAATACCGCCATGCAGGCGATCACGAACGCCATGACCACGAACCCCACCACGGTGGCGAACACGTTACTGAAGATCGCCGCCTGGGCTGCGGCGACGTCGCGCTGCGAGGTGGCACGCACCCCGACCACACCCTGGTTGATCGCGAGCTCCGCTTCACCGACCGGACAGTAGTTGCACATCGCGCGCACGTTGATCAGCGAAACCTGTCCTTCCCGGTTGAACGCCCGCTGCACCGTCGGCAAGGTGCCGAAGGCCATGTAGTCGTCGGGCGAGTTGGTTTCCTGCAGAATCCCCGCTACCCGGAACGTCTGCCCCGCAATCTCGACTTCATCGCCGGCCTGGGTCCGGGTCGCCGACGCGAGGATCTTGCCCAGCATGATCTCGTCGTCGCGCCGCAGCAGATCGCCGACATCGACTTCCCACCAGAACTTCGCAATGTACTCGTTGCGCGGCTCGATCCCGGCAAACACGATGTCCCGTCCCTCCAACTGCGTCTCGGCATAGACCCGGGGCGCGAACGTCGGCGGGTCGACCTGTTCCTGATCGCCCATGAAGCCCTCGATCAGGATCAGTGCGTCGCGCGCACGCCAGCCCTCGATGATCGCCTGGTCGTAGACTTCCCGAATGTGCGGAATCGCATCCTCCGGGATGTAGTGCTCGCCGCCGATACCGAATCCCTGCAGGCTGGTTTCATTCGTGGTCGCAGGAAGAATCGTGAGCTGGTGGCCGTAGCGGTTGATGGTCTGGCTCAATTCCTGGTATCCGCCGCCACCCACGGTGATGGTCGCGATCAGCAACGCGACCGCGAGGGCGATGCCCGAAGCCGTGTAGAGCGTCCGCATTTTCCGGCGGCTCACCTCGCGCAGTGCGATCTGGATGATGTTCATAGGAGTCTCCCATCTTTCATTTTCAGCACACGATCGGCCCGCTCGGCGAGCGCGTTGTTGTGCGTGACCATCAGCAGTGCGGTGCCATCCTGGTTCAGCGTCTGCAGCAGCAGGTCCATGACTTCGGCCTCGGTCTGCTCGTCGAGGTCGCCGGTCGGTTCGTCGGCGAACAGCAGCTTCGGCCGGTTGATCAGCGAACGGGCGATTGCGACGCGCCGCTGCTGCCCGCCTGACAACTCGCTGGGGTAGCAGTGGATCTTCTCCGTCAGCCCGACGGTGTCGAGCAACGCCTCGGCCTGGGAATAGACGTCAGCCGAGACGCGTTCCCGCCCGAACATTCGCGGCAGAACCACGTTGTCGAGCGCGGTCAGGGTCGGGATCAGGCTCGAAAACTGGAACACGAACCCGATCCGTTCGTTGCGCATCAGCGACCGGCGCGAATCCCGCTGCCCCCACAGCGATTCATTCTCGAAATAGACCGTTCCCGAGGTGGGCCGCGTGAGCCCTCCGAGCATGCTCAGCAGGGTCGACTTCCCGCTGCCGGAGTGCCCGATCACCGCGACGAACTCACCCGGCACGATATCAACCGAGACGGTGTGGACCGCGTGGATGCGCTGGTCCCCGATCACATAGGACTTCGACAGTTCTTCGCCACGCAACAACATCATTCACCTGCCCGAATCGCGTCGTAGGGTTCAAGTCGTGCGCCCGAGACCGCCGGGTAGCTCGCGCCCAGCGTCGCCACCAGCAGCGCCATCGCGACCGCCGCACCGCCCATCAGCGCGATGTTCTCGACCGGCGGCCAGAGGAACGGGATGTTCAGCAGCTCGAGGTGGAACACGATCGTGCGGCTGAACATTCGCAGCAGAACCAGCCCGAGCGCGACCCCGGCCAGCCCGCCCGCGGCCCCGAGCATCGCCGACTCGGTGAGCACCAGGTTGAACACCCGGCCCTTGCGCGCGCCGATCGCCCGCAGCAGACCGAGCTCGCGCCGGCGTTCGTTGATGATGGTGGAGAAAATCGCGCTGATCATCAGGACATTGCCTACGATCAGCACGCCTGTGAGCAGCGCGGTGCCGGCGAACAGCGCGACCACGTTCTGGCGCACGCCGGTCACCACGTTGCCGGCGGTGACCACGGAGATGTTCGGGTTCTGCGCCAGCGCGAAACGCACGTGGTCCGCATTCGCCCCGCCCTCGAGCCGAACCAGCACCGCGGAGATGTCGCCCCGCCCGAAGCCGAGTTCGACGTCGTCGTAGTCGCGCGACGCATCGGCCAACGCGTAGGCGTCGGCAAGATCCAGGAAGATCGCGTTGTCGGACAGGCCGATGCCGGTCCGGTCGAGCTTTCCGTACACCGTGAAGTAGCGCCCGTAGTAATAGACACTCTCACCCAGCTCGAACTGGCTGGCACCGCCGACGACCACGTCCCCGGGCTGCATCTCGCGGTTCAGACGTTCGTTGACCCAGGGCATCACGGTGAAGTCGCTCTCCCGGTCGAAACCGACCAGGAACGCATCACCGACGATGCAGTGCTCGGCATCGGCCGTGGTGAGAAAGAGTTGCGAGGCCACGGTGTTCACGCCCTGCAGCGCGCTCACCTCCTCGGCCAGATCCGCCTGCATGTAGAAGGTCGACGGCTCGCCGGTGAGCAGCGCGCGCTCCATGCCGACCATGGTGCCTCGCGGCACGACCATCAGGTCGGCCCCGAGCTTCGAGAATCCGTGATCCACGCTCCGCTCGATGCCGTGCATCAGCGTCGCGGTGGCAAACACCGCTGCGGTCGCGATCCCGACCGCGAGCACGAGTGCGGCCGTACGAAACGGCTTGCGAAAAAGGTTGTGTGCTGCCAGCGTAAAGAGATTCATTCCGCCCCCCGAGCATCAAAAGAGGGGCCGCCGGACGGCGGCCCCAATGCGCACGACGATGTCAGGTCGTGGTGGAACGGCTGATGCGCAGGTCCTCCAGCGTGCGGGGCACGATCACATTGTCGTGATGACCCATCGGGCTGGGCAGGAAGCCAAGGACCTCGTCGGTCTCGGTTTCCATGATCACGATCGCGGACGCCGTGTTCTGGTAACCGGAGAGCGTGCCGACGACGAACTTCCCGTCGTAGGTCATCGCCAGCGTATGCATGTCGGGGCCGAGATCGACCTCCTTCAGCACCTGCCAGTTTTCCGCGTCGATGACCGCGATCCCGTTCGGGGTCGGCGACGGCCACCACATCGTGACGTAAATCTTCTTGGAGTCCGGCGTGAACACCATGTGGAAGGTGTTCGGGTAGGCGCCGCGCCAGTCGGGGCTCTCGACGACGGCCTTCTTTTCCCATTTGCTGGGATCTTCGAAGTTGGAGCTGTCCCAGACCATGATATTGTTCTGGCGCAGGCTGTTCATGAACAGGAAGCTCTTACCGTCGGGCGAGAAGCCCGCCTGGTGACCGGCACTGATCACCTCGGGGATCTCCACGGTCCAGGTGTCGTCGTCGACCTTGACCAGCGGGAACTGCGAAGGGGTGCCCTTCGGCCCGGCGAGGACCGCCACCGGCATCTGGTTCTCGCGGTCGAAGACGACGCAGACACCGGTCAGCCGCATGGAAGCGACCGCCCACTTGCCGCGCGGGTCGAACACCAGCGCATCGTTTGCGCAGGCATTGAGCGTACGCTCACCGGAGACCTTGCCGTCCTCGATCGCGAGCTCACCACCCGGCACCAGTTCCCAGTCGATCTTGTTGCCCTTCGATCCCTGCAGGTCGTAACGACCGTCGGCCAGCGTCGGCTTCAGGCGCTTGATGGTCATCACACCACCATCGAGCCAGGCGCGCTTCAAATCCTTGACGTTGGCGTCCCAGTCGAAGAACCAGGCGTACCGGACCTTGTCGGTCTCGCGGTCGAACTCGGCGCAGATGTCCTTCTGGCCGTCGCCTACCGCATAGCCGTCGGCTTCGGGGGTGATCGTCACGTGCACACCCAGCCCCAGACCGCTGACCTCGGCGGCATCGCGCTGCATGTTCATGCGCGTGCCGTCGTACTTGATGCGGTAGATCTTCATGCCCTCGCCCGGGTCTTCCACCGTGGCCGGCACACCGTAGATGAACAGGTTCTTGCCGCCCTGGGTATTCACCACGAACTCGAACTCCTTGTAGGGGTCCGGGGACGGGAAGGCCGCCATGTGGTGCATGATCGGGCAGGTGTCGCCGTAGTTCCACGCGGCCAGCCAGGCCATCGTCCAGCCGGTGCTGAGGTCGGTCGCAGCGACCGTGCCGGAGAACTTGCCCGGGGCCACCAGCACGTACTTGCCGAGCTGGTCGTAGAAGTCCTGGATCTTGACGTACTTGCTGCCGCTGCGGCCGAACAGCTGGGCCTGGGCGTCCTGGGTCACCAGGCCGCGGACGCTCTCGGGCATGAACGGGGCGGCGGCGGTGGCGGCGAACGCGGCGCCAGTACCGATGCCGACGGTCTTCAGGAACTTGCGCCGGGACTCCGATGCGCCCGTGTCCTCCACGCTACCCTCGGTGGCCTCCGCGGCGATGTTCGGCTCGGACAGATCCTTGCCGTCGGTATGGTCGGAATTGTTCATTGCTGACTCCTCCAAGTGGATAATGTGCTACGGAAAAGCACTGGCGGCCGTTTCGCATTCCGGGCAATCGGCGACCAGCAAACCGCGTTCGTCGCGGTGACCAGGACGTAGCGAGATCCGTGCCAGCACAGCTGCGGCGCGTCGTGGGGCGGAATTTCCGGAGCCAGCCGACATCGGCGCGTTCCAGCCTGAAACAGCCTGTTCCGTTCCGGGCCGGTGAAACGCCTCTCGGCGCAACGCCGTGACCAAACGCACGGCCCCGGCAGCTGCGACAGAGGGCCGCTCCGGTCCGGCACGCTTTTCGCATGAGGGTGCTCCATCCGCGACGCCGGGGCCCGATGCGCCGGAGGGTCTTCGCCCCCAGCCAGCTCTCCGCACGGACGGCCGCGGCGCCGCGGACCTGATCGACCCACAACCAACGGAGGCAAGCGATGTACGCAACCAAACCAAGACTCGCGCGTCTGGCATTCGCAGTGCTGGCCGCAGCGGTGTTCGTCGCGGCACCCGGCACGGCCGACGCACACGCACACCTGCGCGCGGCTGAACCGCCCGAGGCGATCGTCGATGCCGCCGGACTCCGGGAAATCCGCCTGGTCTTCAGCGAGCCCGTGGTGGGTCGCTTCAGCACGTTCCGGGCGTTTCGCCTGAGCCTTCCCGAGAACGGCATCCGCAATCTGACCCAGCTCAATACGCTCGCCTCGGAGCTGGAGGTCGACACCGAGGAGAGCGTCCACCACGAAGTGGAACTGGAGAGCGACCTGTCCTCGCAGTCGGCCGAGGTCACCCTGCATAGCGATGAACCGCTGCCCGCGGGGGCCTACGCGGTGGTCTGGCGGGTGCTTTCCGTGGACGGGCACACGACCACCGGCTTTCATGCCTTCGTGCACGCGGGTGGGACCGCCTCGGGCCACTGACCCGTGGAGTTCTTCTGGACGACCCTGGTGCTTGCGGGACTCGTGTTCCTGCTGGCACCGGGGTTCGTGCGCTACGCAATCCTTCCGTCCGCTGCACCGGACCCGATCATTGGCGGCCGCCGGCTGTTGCCCTGGGCCGGCGTCGGGATGCTCGCAGCGGGCACCGTGGGCGACGTGCTGCAGGTCATCTGGACTGCGCTCGGCACGCTCGACCCCGAGATGACCTCGGCCTATTTGACCGAAACCCGGCACGGCCGGATCAGCCTGTCCCGCCTGGGGTTGCTCGTCGCTTTTCTCGCTGCATGGCGGTTGCTGCCTCGGCGCGCCGGCTGGGCCGCCCACGCGTTTTTCGGCGCAGCCCTGGTTCTGAGCGTCAGCCTCACCAGCCACGCAGCCGGCGACGGCCGTCACCTGCTGGTGGCAGCCGACGCGGTCCATCTCGCGGCGGTCGCTGCGTGGGTCGGGACCGTGGTTTGCCTGGCACTGATGCCCGTTTGGAACCGCAAACCCGCACCGGCCTGGCTGCCGGAAGCCATGCGCAGGACCTCGGCCGTCGGCCTGGCCGGGGTCATCGCGATCCTGGTCACGGGAACGTATGGGATCTGGTCCCACTTCTGGAGCCCGGCGCAGGTGCTGGGCACGCCCTATGGCCAGGCGCTGCTGTTGAAGCTGTTCCTGGTCGCGCTGATCCTCGGGATCGCCGCACTCAACCGCTGGGCACTGGTTCCGGGGGCTGCGCGCACCGGCACCGCGACTCGGCTCGGGTGGTCGATCCGGGTCGAAGCGGGATTGCTGATCCTGGCGCTGGTCGCCGCCGGCTACTACGTGACGCGGTCGCCGCCGGGGGCGCCGTCATCGCTGCTTGATCCGGTGGAACTGGCGGAGCAGCTCGGACCCTATCGAATCGATGTCGCCTTTGTTCCGGCCGACCCGGGCTTCCGTCTGCAGCTGGACGTCACCGACCTGGAAGCCGTGCCGCTGGCCACAGACCCCGGCGTGCACCTGGTGCTGGACATGACGGACCATCGCATGGTGCCGCTGCGTCCCGCGGTGGAACGGATCGGTCCCGGCCAGTACCGCGCCCGTGACGTGTTCACGATGCCTGGCCGCTGGCAGGCCCGGTTGCAGGTGGGCGACGAAACCATGCTGTTGTTCCTGGATGCGCGGCCGTGAGCCGTGGTGGGAGAACGCAGCCAGCGCGGCTGAAGACCGGCACGCGAGTTGCAGGATTTCCACCACCCGGGACGCGCCGCGATGCCGCAGCCCGTCGGTCAGGGCAGCCGCGGCCACCGTTCATGGGTTAGACTCGGGATCCTGCGGGCGCCCCCGGCATCCACTACTGCAAGCCAACCCTCTGACATTCTGGAGAATCCACTATGGGAATCGGCGGTATCAGCATCTGGCAACTAGTCATCATCCTCGCGATCGTGGTGCTTCTGTTCGGCACCAAGAAGCTGCGCAACGTCGGCGGCGATCTGGGCAGTGCCCTGCGTAACTTCCGCAAGTCGGTGAAGGAACAGGAAGACGGCCCGGACTCCCTGGCCACCGAGCAGGAAACGAAAGGCGACGACACGGCACGCCCGGTGGCCCTCGCCCAGGCCGGTGCCGATGCGCCGGGCCGGGCTGGCGATCGTCCCTGACCTGCCGCTCCCCTGAAGCCGTCCCCGGGATGCTGCGCGGATCCAGGGGGCGGCCCAGCGACGTCCCGCACGGATGCCGATCCCGCGATGATCGAAGTCGCCATCGTCGCCTTCGCCACCTTCTTCGTGACGGTGGGGCCGGTAGATGTGGCGGTCGTCTACGCCGCGCTGACCCCGCATCACCCGGAGTCCGCGCGGCGGACCATGGCCATTCGCGCGACGCTGGTGGCGACCGGTATCCTGCTCGCCTTTGCGCTGGTCGGTGAGACACTGCTCGGCTGGCTGGGGATCTCGCTGCCGGCACTGCGCACCGCGGGCGGCATTCTGTTGCTGCTGATCGGGATCGACATGGTCTTCGCGCGCCAGTCCGGCGGTGTTTCCGCAACGCCTAGCGAAACCCGGGAGGCCTCGCGGCGAACCGATATCTCGGTGTTTCCCCTGGCCACACCACTGATCGCAGGCCCGGGCGCCATGGGCGCAGCGATCCTGCTGATGGCCGGCGCCGCCGACTGGCGGCACCAAGCCACGGTGCTGGCCATGCTGCTGCTGGTGTTGCTGCTTACCCTAGTCTGCCTGCTGGCCGCCGTGCGCATCCAGCGGTTTCTCGGCATTATCGGTGCCCAGGTGCTCACCCGGATACTCGGTGTGCTGCTGGCCGCACTGGCGGTCCAGTTCATCTTCGACGGGATCATAGCCAGCGGCGTGCTCTCCTGACCGTCCCGCGGCCCCGCACCCGAACGTTTCACAACGGAACGTTCCGTCCCGCGCCTGGAACGCTTTCGCCGCCATGCGGCTGCGGGAATCGGCCCTGGACCGCGCGCCCGCGTCCGGCACGTCGCTTGCATGACCTCTGGCCGAGCGGCCCGCCGCGGCAGACCCTGCCAGCAGACGCCCGGTGTACATCTCTCATACGCCGGTGTGCCTCGGGACAGGGTCACCGCGGTGCCCCGGGTCGGCAGCGGCCCGAGCCAGTGCCCGTTGTCCCGGGTCGTGGCAGCGGGTCCGGGGCTCTGCTCACCCTGTTGCCCCGAGTGCCTGCGATCGCACGATGCGCCGCGCAGGACCGGAAACGTGCGCCGCGGCGGTGCTGTACCGCATGACGCGGCCCTGTACGAGGACCGAAATGGAGAATTCCATGGCCAGTGACTTCGATGATCTGCTGATTGGCGATTCCCCGGAGCTGCGGGCGGTGGTAAACGCGGCCCGTATCGTGGCCGAGGTGGATGTGACCGTACTGGTTCACGGGGAGAGCGGGACCGGGAAGGAACTCCTCGCGCGCGCGATCCACGGTAGCAGCCGGCGCAGCCGCGCACCGATGGCCACGATCAACTGCGCCGCGTTGCCGGAGCAATTGATCGAATCCGAACTGTTCGGCCATCGACGTGGCGCCTTCACCGGCGCGACCGGTGACCAGCCGGGACGCATCCGCAATGCCGCCGGGGGTACGCTGTTCCTCGACGAGATCGGTGAGATGCCGCTTGCGAGCCAGGCCAAGCTGCTGCGCTTCCTCGAGACCGGCGAATGCCAGGCGATCGGCCAGCCCAAACCAGAAAGGGTCGACGTGCGCGTGGTCGCCGCTACAAATCGCGATCTTCTCGCCGAGGTGCGCGAAGGCCGCTTCCGGGAAGATCTCTACTATCGGCTCCACGTGGTGCCGCTCGAACTTCCACCACTGCGCGAACGTCGGGGCGATGTCCCGATCCTGATCGAACACCTGACGCGCGCGCTGGCACGGCAGCACGGCCTCCCGCCCCCGATCTACCAAACCGATGCGCTGCAGATCCTGGCCCGCTACCACTGGCCAGGCAACGTGCGCGAACTGCGCAATTTCTGCGAGCGCACGCTGATCCTCCTGAAGGGTCAAGCCGTTCACGCCAGCAACCTGCCCCGGCAATTCACGGAACGCTCGGGTGGCGCAGCCGCCGGCGGCTATGCACTGCCCGACCAGGGGGTGCACCTCGAGACATTCGAGGTCGACCTGATCCGCCAGGCCCTGCAGAAGACGCAGGGCAACCGGACGCGGGCGGCACAGCTCCTCGGGCTGAGCCGGGATACCCTGCAGTATCGTCTGAAGAAATACGCGATCGCCTAGCCTCCTGCGCCCCGTCGGGGCACGCTGAATGAACCCATTTCCCGGATGCTGCAACACCGCGTCCTGCAGTCGAGGACGCGCCCGGTCGAAGGGGGGCGGGCGATTTGGTGCGGTGGGTCTGCGTCCGGAAAGTCGAAGATCGCCCGCATCGCGGTGGTGTGCTGTCCATTCTCTACTCGGTCATCGGCCGATCGAAATGGCATCGGCTTGCTTTCACTGCCCGCGGCCACTCGGCCGCCCGGTAAAGAGGCGGCCCGGAATGCGAGCGGCACGCGGAATTCGGTAATCACTTGGAGAATGCGCTGTCGTTGCCGGTGTTCCCTCCGCTTTGCCTGGATTGCCGTAGGTAAGGCAGGCTGCGTGCCAACTCGCATTACTTCACAGTATCAATCACTTGGGAATGAATTGCCGGCAGCCCGCCAGCGGATCGTGTGGTTTCACACACCCCCTGCCGCGGCAGATCACACAGCTGCCTGCGCCTCCCAGGCTGGACTTCGTCAGGATCGTGACGGATGCACTGCCTCACCCCGGGACGGGCTGTCTCCTCGCGGCCGGTGCCCCTAGAATGGCGCCACGGGAGAAACCGCGCGGCCTCGAACACCGCACACCTCTTCTTGGTGGTTCCCGCAGCGTTCTCCCCGGGACCACACCCGCCCGCTGCGGCACCCGCCGCAAGCATTGGAAGGAGTCTTGGAACACAGCATCGCCATAGCGTTCCTGATCGGCCTCGCCAGCACCCTGCACTGCGTCGGCATGTGCGGGGGTATCAGCGGCGCGCTGACTCTGAGCCTCCCGGAGGATGTGCGCAAGCGACGGACGCGCCTGTTCACGTTCGTCCTGGCCTACGGCCTCGGGCGCATCGGAAGCTACGCGCTGGCAGGCGGCATTGCGGGCGTGGTCGGAGCCATCCTGCTGCGCGGTGGCGGCGACACCGGTGCCCTCCACCTCGTTGCCCAGCTGTTCGCGGCCACGATCCTAGCCGGCATCGGCCTGTATCTTGCCGGGTGGTTTCCGGGGTTCGCTCAGCTGGAACGCCTGGGCGCACCGGCCTGGCGCCGGATCGAACCTCTGGGCCGCCGGCTGCTGCCGGTGTCGTCGCCGCTACAGGCGCTGCTGTTCGGGGCCGCCTGGGGCTGGCTGCCATGCGGCCTGGTTTACTCGATGCTGATCTGGACCCTGGCCACCGCGGACGCCCTGCAAGGGGCCCTGCTGATGCTCGCATTCGGCGCCGGCACTCTGCCCGGCGTGATGACCGCAGGGATCTTTGCCGCCTGGCTGGTCCGGCTGGCGCGGGCGCCACACCTACGCCAGGCCATCGGCCTGCTGATCATGCTCGTCGCGCTCGCCACCATCGCCTATTCGCTGGCGGGCGGCGTGAACCACCACTAGCGAGGCCCATATGCGCCCAGCCCGGCGGCGCCGCGCGCCATACCTGCGCGACGCACGGCAAGCCCGCCAAACCCGCTTGCCGATGCCGCACATCGGACCTTGTTCCGCGACTGTGAGTGATCCGCAGGGGACGGTCCGCCTGGCCGCTACAACTGTGCTGCCCAGCACCCGGACCATAGGAGGTCTCTGTGCAGCACGCAGGCGCGCTCAGGCGCACCTGGAATCTCACTGGTTGACCCAGCGGCCCTGTGCGTCGCGGCACGCGGTGCCGACGATGGTTTCGGGCCGGCCATCGATCTCGCCGTGGATGCGGTACTCCCGGCAATCCTGCCCTGCGGACCGATACGTGCGCACCGGGGTTGCCTGGTACTGGTGGCCAGTGTTCGGGTTGTTCCAGGCCACGGTACGGTTGTCCGGAGCGGTCTCCAGCGTACGGTAGACTTGGCGCTGGTCGGTCGCATCCATGCTGCGGCCAATGGCGCCCCCGATCATTGCACCGGCCAGCGTGCCGGCAATGATCGCCGCAGTTCGACCGCTGCCCCCCCCCCACCTGGGTCCCCAGCAAACCGCCCAGCACACCGCCAACGGCGGCCCCGGTCTGCTGCTGTGTCGGCTGGGTGGCGCAGCCGCCCAGGGTCAACGCGAGTACTGCCACTGCTCCCGCATGAATGAGTTTCATATCGTCACCTCGTTACACATACCGTTTCCGCACGAAAAACCGCTCGCCGTCGTTGACAGAGATCCTAGTCGAAACTTCCTGAACGGGAGGTGAAGTCCCCCGAGTTTCCGATATCCACTTGGGACGACAGACCCCACAAAAGCCGAAGGGCGCCCGGAGGCGCCCTTCGAGAGGCTGGCGGAGCGGACGGGACTCGAACCCGCGACCCCCGGCGTGACAGGCCGGTATTCTAACCAACTGAACTACCGCTCCAGAAATCGTGATGCTTGCTGGTGGGTGCTGACGGGATCGAACCGCCGACATTCGCCTTGTAAGGGCGACGCTCTACCAGCTGAGCTAAGCACCCTGCGAAAGTTCGCTAGTTTACTCGATCCTTGAGGGCTTTGCCAGCCTTGAACGACGGCGTCCGCGAGGCCGCAATCTGGATGGTTTCGCCGGTGCGCGGGTTGCGTCCGCTGCGCGCCGGCCGCTCCCGGGTCAGGAAGGTACCGAAACCCACCAGGGATACCTGGCTCCCGTCTGCCAGCGCATCGCCCACCACATCGGTTAGCGCATCGATCACGCGCCCGGCCTGCGCCTTCGGGACATCTGCCCTTTCGGCAATCGCTTCAATCAGTTCGGATTTGTTCATGCACGGATTCCTTGTTGTTCGTGACTGGTCGGAGGGTGGCCAGGCTGCCCCATCACGAGGACGAACGGCGTGGCGCAATGCAATAAACCGGGTCTTTCGCCGTGTTACTGCCTATTCTTATATCTTGCCCATGGAATTGGCAAGCGCCGATGCACGGACCGCATACGATACCAAAAAACGGCCGCAGACGAAGCACGGGTCGTCTGCGGCCGGGACGCGCGCACAGGATCCACTTGCGTCAACGATCACGGCGATGTCCACCCTCCCACGAACCCTGAAAATCGGTCGCGCGTCGCCGTGATTGTTCCCTCTCGCCATCCCTCTCCCGCAAGCAGGAGAGGGGGAATTTCGTGCGCGCTATGCGCGACTTTCACGCTAACTGTCATGCCGCCGGGCGCGCGGCACCCCCGATGATGAAAGATAATGGGCGTGCTGTCGCGTCGGGCTGAGGTCGCGATAATTCTTGATGGCGCCGGACCGCGCACGCTAACTCGACCCGCCGTCCTTCACTCGTACCCCGGATTGCCTGGCATGGCCTGGAAGGGTCATGGACAGCGCACGCTAAAAAGAGCCGTCGAGTCCCGACAGGCCGTTGAAGGACGGCGCCCTTGGCGACAGCACATCGTGAAGGATAGTGCGTTTGCCCGAGGAGGTCAGCATGGACATCACCCCGATTCACCGGCGCGTTGTCGGTCTGGATGTGCACCAGAGCAAGATCACGGCCTGTGCGCTGATCGAGCAGCCCGATGGCAGCGTGGCGGTGGAGCACCGGGAATTCGGGGGCTTCAAGCGCGATCGGCGGGCGTTGGCCGAGTGGGTTCGCGGATTCGACCCCGAGGTCGTGGTGATGGAGAGCACTGGGATCTACTGGAAGAGCCCCTATGCGGCCCTTGAGCGTGTGGGCGTCATGGCCTGGGTGGTCAATGCCCGTCACGCCCGAAACGTGCCTGGCCGCAAGACCGACCTCTCCGATGCCCAGTGGCTGGCCACGCTGGCCCGTGCCGGTCTGCTGCGGGCTTCGTTCATTCCTCCGGCCGAGATCCGCCATCTGCGCCTGATCGCCGGCAGCGCCAGAAGCTGGTCGGATGCTGGCCGCGGAGAAGAACCGGCTGCACAAGGTGCTGACCGATGCCGGGATTCGCCTGAACGTGCTGGTCTCCGACGTACACGGCGCGTCGGCACGGGCCATGATCAAGGCCCTGCTCGCCGATGCCCCCATGCACGCAATCCTCGACCTCGCCGGCCGCCTGCGGGCTTCCCGCGAAGAACTGTTCGAAGCCCTGCAACCGGAGGAACTGAGCACCAGGCACCGCTTCGTGCTCAACGAGGTTCTGGCGCACATCGAGTACCTCGAGGCCATGATCGCCCGCTTCGAACAGGAACTGCTTGCGGGTCTGGCCCCTGGGAGCCGCAGGTGTGCCTGCTGGAAACCGTGCCCGGCATCGACCGCATTGGCGCCGCCATGCTGCTCGTCGAAATCGGTACCGACATGGCGAGCTTCGGCAGCGCCGAACGCCTCGCGTCCTGGGTCGGCATCTGCCCGGCAACCACGAGAGCGCCGGCAAACGCTAAAAGCGGACGCACGCGCAAGGGCAACGCCTGGGTCCGTCGCCTGCTGTGCGAGTTCGCGCAAGCCGCCTCCCGCACCCGCTGTGCGCTCAAGGACAAGTTTTCGGCCTTGTCCATCCGCAAGGGACACAAGCGCTCCATCGTGGCCCTGGCGCACAAGCTCCTGCGCATCGTCTACGCCATGCTCAATCATCGCGGCCCCTACCAGGATCGCACCGTCGATTACGAGGCTCTCGTCGTGCAGCGCAACGCGCCGCGCTGGCTGAAGATGCTGGAAAAGCACGGCTATCTCACCGCCACCTGAGCCGCCACACAGGCTCTTCGAGTCCCGCAAGCAGGCATTTGCGCACCGGCATGCGTCACGCCAGAATCTCGCTCGCCCAACGTCAGGTTCTTTCACGCTAACTGTCATGCCCTCGGCCGCGAGGCACCCCGAAGGATGAAATACGATTATAAATCAGAGACATACGATTCTAGGGCGGCGTATTTTCACGCTAATGGTGCCGCACGTTCCTGCGCCGGGGTTCCCCGCCACGCTTGGTGGAGGATGCGACCTTCGGCGTTGCGTCTGGCGTCGCCGAGGCCTCCGGCATGTGCGTCAGCGCCACCGACAGCACCTCGTCGATCCAGCGCACCGGGCGGATATCCAGCTTGGCCTTGATGTTCTTGGGGATATCCACCAGATCCTTCTCGTTCTCCTCAGGAATCAGCACGGTGCGGATGCCGCCACGGTGTGCCGCCAGCAGCTTTTCCTTCAGGCCTCCGATCGGCAGAACCTGTCCGCGCAGGGTGATCTCTCCGGTCATCGCAACGTCCGCCCGCACCGGAATACCGGTCAGCGCCGAAACGATCGCAGTGCACATGCCAATGCCCGCACTGGGGCCGTCCTTCGGCGTTGCACCCTCCGGCACGTGAACGTGCAGATCCTTCTTCTCGTGGAAGTTCTCGTCGATCCCCAGTGACGCAGCACGGCTGCGAACCACGGTCATCGCGGCGTGAATGGATTCCTGCATCACGTCACCGAGCTTCCCGGTCTGCATGGTCTTGCCCTTGCCCGGCACCACGGTGGCCTCGATGGTGAGCAGTTCTCCCCCCACCTCGGTCCAGGCCAGGCCGGTCACCTGGCCCACGCGATCGCTCTCCTCCGCGAGCCCGAACCGGAAACGGCGCACGCCGAGGTAGCGATCGAGGCTCTTCGGTGTCACCTGCGTAACCTTGGCCTTGTCCTTGCCCAGCAGGCGCAGCTTCACGACCTTGCGGCAGATCTTCGCGATCTCGCGCTCCAGCGCCCGCACACCCGCCTCGCGGGTGTAGTAGCGGACGATGTCGCGCACCACCGCGTCGCTGATCTGGATCTCGTCGTCGCTCAGGCCGTTGGCCTCGATCTGCTTCTTGATCAGGTAGTTGCGAGCGATATGAACCTTTTCATCCTCGGTGTACCCGGACAGCCGGATGACCTCCATCCGGTCGAGCAGCGGACCGGGGATGTTCATGCTGTTCGCGGTCGCGACGAACAGGGTGTCAGACAGGTCGAAATCGACCTCGAGGTAGTGGTCGCTGAAGGTATGGTTCTGCTCGGGATCCAGCACCTCCAGCAGCGCCGATGCCGGGTCACCGCGGAAATCCATCGCCATCTTGTCGATCTCGTCGAGCAGGAACAGCGGGTTGCGAACCCCGACCTTGGACAGGTTCTGGACGATCTTGCCCGGCAGCGAGCCGATATAGGTACGCCGGTGGCCGCGGATCTCGGCCTCGTCACGCACGCCGCCCAGCGCCATCCGGGTGAACTTCCGGTTGGTCGCGCGCGCGATCGACTGCCCCAGCGACGTTTTGCCGACACCGGGCGGGCCCACCAGGCACAGGATCGGGCCCTTCATCTTGCGCACCCGGGACTGCACCGCCAGGTACTCGAGGATCCGTTCCTTGACCTCTTCCAGACCATAGTGATCTTCGTTCAGCACCTTCTCCGCCGCAGTCAGGTCCTGGCTGACCTTGGTTCGCTTCTTCCACGGCACGTTGACCAGCCAGTCGATGTAGCTGCGCACGACCGTCGCCTCAGCGGACATCGGCGACATCATCTTCAGCTTGTTCAGCTCGGCCTGAGCCTTCTTCTTGGCCTCGCGCGGCATGCCGGCCTTTTCGATCTTCTGCGCGAGTTCCTCAGCCTCGTTCGGCGCGTCCTCCAGGTCGCCCAGTTCCTTCTGGATCGCCTTCATCTGCTCGTTCAGGTAGTACTCGCGCTGCGATTTCTCCATCTGCTGCTTCACGCGGCCGCGGATGCGCTTCTCGATCTGCAGCACGTCCATCTCGCCTTCGATCTGGGCGATCAGGTGCTCCAGGCGCTCCTTGACGCTGGCGATCTCGAGTACTTTCTGTTTTTCATCCAGCTTCAGCGACATGTGCGCGGCAATGGTGTCGGCCAGCCGCGAGGCATCGTCGATGCCCGCCAGCGAGGTCAGGATCTCTGGCGGCACCTTCTTGTTCAGCTTGATGTACTGCTCGAACAGGTTCAACGCGGAGCGGCCGAGCACCTCCATTTCGCGCTCCTCGGCGCCGGCCTCTTCATCGACCAGGCGAATCTGCGCAACGAAATGCTCGTCCTGATCACCCAGATCGATCACCTGGGCGCGCTGAGCACCCTCGACCAGCACCTTGATGGTACCGTCGGGCAGGCGCAGCAGCTGCAGGATGTTGCCCAGCGTGCCGATGTCGTGCAGATCCTTGGCGCTGGGTTCGTCGATCTCGGCGCTTTTCTGGGCGACCAGCAGCACCTGCTTGTTCTCGGCCATTGCCGAATCCAGCGCACGGATCGACTTCTCGCGGCCGACGAACAGCGGGATCACCATGTGCGGGTACACGACAACATCGCGCAGCGGCAGGACGGCAACGCGCTTCACCGGCGATTCCACGTCGTTCTGGGAAGAACTGGTCTTCTGGGTCATGGGGCCCTCTCGAGGGTCAGCGATCAATGGATTTGCAAAGAGGTTGGGGCAGTTGCGGCTTTTTCAAGCTTTTTCCGGGGCACGCGGGCGCAGGGGGCCGCTTCACCATGTGGAGCGGGGCGCACTGCCGGTATTCGCAGGACGCGGGCAGGCACCCGCTTGCCGGTGTTCAGGAATCGGAGGCCGCCTGCTTCGCAAAATTGGTGTTCTCGTAGATCAGGTAGGGCTCGGCGTCGCCGCGGATCACCGCCTCGTCGATCACCACCTTGCTGACGTTCTCCATCGACGGAAGCTCGTACATGGTATCCAGCAGGATGTTCTCCATGATCGAGCGCAGGCCGCGCGCACCGGTCTTGCGGCTCATCGCCTTGCGCGCGATCGCGCTGAGCGCATCGTCGCGGAACTCAAGCTCCACCCCCTCCATTTCGAACAGGCGGTGGTACTGCTTCACCAGCGCGTTGCGTGGCTGGGTCAGGATAGTGACCAGCGCGGCCTCGTCGAGCTCTTCCAGGGTCGCCTGCACCGGCAGGCGACCGACGAACTCGGGGATCAGGCCGTAGCGCACCAGATCCTCGGCCTCGAGGCGCTGCAACCAGGCGCTGCCGGACCGGTCCTTGTCCTTCGATCGGACCTCGGCGGAAAACCCGATGCCACCTTTCTCCGAACGTTGCTGGATGACCTTCTCCAGCCCGGAGAACGCACCGCCGCAGATGAACAGGATATTGCGTGTATCGACCTGCAGGAATTCCTGCTGCGGGTGCTTGCGCCCCCCCTGGGGGGGCACGGAGGCTGTCGTCCCTTCGATCAGCTTCAGCAAGGCCTGCTGCACGCCCTCACCCGAGACATCGCGGGTGATCGACGGGTTGTCGGACTTGCGCGAGATCTTGTCGATCTCGTCGATGTAGACGATACCAGTCTCCGCTTTATCGACATCGTAGTCGCTCTTCTGAAGCAGCTTCTGGATGATGTTCTCGACATCCTCGCCCACGTAACCCGCCTCGGTCAGCGTGGTCGCATCGGCGATGGTGAACGGAACGTTCAATACCCGCGCCAGCGTTTCGGCCAGCAGCGTCTTGCCCGAACCGGTCGGGCCGATCAGCAGGATGTTCGATTTCGAGAGTTCGACGTCGTCCTTTCCGGACTTCGCCTCGAGCCGCTTGTAGTGGTTGTACACGGCCACGGACAGGATCTTCTTCGCCGAGTCCTGGCCGATCACGTACTCGTCGAGGATCCCCCGGATCTCCCGCGGCTTCGGCAGCGAGTCGCGTTCTGCGTGGCCGGCCTCCTGCATCTCCTCGCGGATGATGTCGTTGCACAGCTCCACGCATTCATCGCAGATGAACACGGAAGGGCCAGCGATCAGCTTGCGCACCTCGTGCTGGCTCTTGCCGCAAAACGAGCAGTACAGCAGCTTGCCGTCGTTGCGGGGGGATTTTTCGTCGCTCATCCGTATGCCTCGGTCCGCGAAAGGTGATTCATCTGCAACATGCCCCGTTTGCGACCCGGTTGCAAGCTGACCGGCAGTCCATCGGGTTGCCCCCGGTGGTCACCCGGATTTCACCTCGCGTTTCTCGAGGACATGGTCGACCAGGCCGTACTCCCGGGCCTCCGGCGAGGTCATGAAACGATCGCGCTCGGTGTCGTTGCGAATCGTATCGACCGACTGGCCCGAGTGGTGCGCGAGGATCTGGTTCAGTTCCTCACGGATCTTCAGGATCTCCCGCGCGTGGATGTCGATGTCCGTGGCCTGCCCCTGGTAGCCTCCCAGCGGCTGATGGATCATCACCCGGGAATGCTGCAGGCAGTAGCGTCTTCCGGCGGCACCACCGGCCAGCAACACGGCGCCCATGCTGGCAGCCTGCCCCACGCAGAGGGTGCTCACCTCGGGCTTGATGAACTGCATGGTGTCGTAGATCGCCATGCCTGCGGTCACCGCGCCGCCCGGAGAGTTGATGTACAGGTTGATCTCCTTGTCCGGATTCTCCGACTCGAGGAACAGCAACTGGGCCACGATCACGTTGGCCATGTAGTCCTCGACCGGCCCGACGCAGAAGACGACGCGATCCTTCAGCAGCCGCGAGTAGATGTCGTACGCGCGTTCGCCCCGGGCGGTCTGTTCCACGACCATGGGCACGAGATTCAGGGCCCGGGCGTGCTGCGCCCCGGCACCCTCGGAAAAATGGTTCATGCAGCTTCCTCCGGGCTGGGTTGACTGGGCGCCATCAGGTTGTCGAAGGTCTGCGGCTTCTCGGTCACCCGGGCCCGTTCCAGCACCCAGTCGACCACCTGATCCTCGAGCACCAGCGATTCGAGGCTGGCCATCGCCTGCGGGTGTGTCCGGTAGTGGCGTTTCACTTCCTCAGGGTCCTCGTAGGTCTGTGCCAGCGTGTCGAGTTCGGCGTCGACCCGCGCGCGGTCGATCTCCATCTTCTCGGCATCGACGATCGCCCGGACGACCAGCCCCAGGCGCACCCGCCGGGCCGCCTCGTCCTCGAACATGGAATCCGGCAGCGGCTGCGTCTTCTCCGCCCCTCCGAAACGGTTCTCGGTCTCGGTGCGCAGGCGGTCGATCTCGGCCTGCACCAGGCTCTTCGGGAGTTCGAAGTCATGCCGGGCCACCAGTGCGTCCATCACCTGCTTCTTCACCCGGCCCTTGATGTTCTGGG
The DNA here is from genome assembly GCF_000321415.2 of Thioalkalivibrio nitratireducens DSM 14787. Lineage (NCBI taxonomy): Bacteria > Pseudomonadati > Pseudomonadota > Gammaproteobacteria > Chromatiales > Ectothiorhodospiraceae > Thioalkalivibrio > Thioalkalivibrio nitratireducens. The sequence goes on from NC_019902.2 coordinate 2,862,740, forward strand.
CGAGTTCCCGCGTCATGTTGGCCGTGACTTCCTCACGCAGTTTCGCGACGTCGCCGTCCTCGACGCCGAAACTGCGGACAAAGTCGGCATTGACCTCCGGAAGGCGCGGCTCTTCGACCTTCTGGATCGTCAGTGCGAACTGGACCGTCTGACCCTTCAGATTCTCCGCCGGGTACTCTTCCGGGAAGGTGACGTCGATGTCTTTCTCGGCACCGGCCTCGACTCCCACGAGCTGCGATTCGAATTCCGGGAGCAGGCGCCCCGCCCCGACTTCGACCGCGAAGCCCTCGGCCTGGCCGCCATCGAACGGCTCGCCGTTCAGCGTGCCGGTAAAGTCCAGGGTCACCCGGTCGCCGTCAGCCGCGGGACGCTCGACAGCGTGCCAGGTGCGCTGCTGCCGGCGCAGCGATTCGATCACCTTGTCCACATTCTCCGTCTCGACCTCGGCCACCGGGCGTTCGATCTCGACGTCGGAGAGATCGGCCACCGTCACCTCGGGGAAGACCTGGAACGACGCGACGTACTCGATCGGCTGGCCGGGCTCGATCATGCGGGGTTCAATGTTCGGACCACCCGCCGGCGCCAGACCTTCCTGGTCGATCGCCTCGCGATAGCTCTGCTGCAGCATCTCACTGAGGACCTCTTGGTAGACGCCCGAGCCGTAGCGCTGCTGCACGATCTTCAGCGGGACCTTTCCGGGCCGGAAGCCGTCGATCCGCACTCGCCTGGTCAGCGCCTTCAGGCGCTTCTCGACCTCGGAATCGACCCGCTCGCGTGGGAGTTGCACCGTCATCCTGCGGTCCAGGCTGCCGGTGGCTTCAACAGAAACTTGCATCAGAAGGCCTCGTGTAAAATCGGAAAATCGGGATTGCGCCAGCCGGGCGCTCTCAGGTCGGGTCTGTACCGCCAAACGCCAGGAATGGTGCGAAAGGAGAGACTCGAACTCTCACGGGTTACCCCACTGGAACCTAAATCCAGCGCGTCTACCAGTTCCGCCACTTTCGCCCGGTCGCCCTGGACATGACCCCTTAGTTTACTGCGTCGGGGCATGCGCGTCACATGCCCGGCCACCCGCATGCACTGCGGCGCCGTGCCGGAGACATACCCCAACGGAACGCTCGCGACCGGACTTCAGGAACCGGGATGCCCGGCCTCCGCGAGATCGGGTTCGGCCGGCTCGGCAACCGGAGCCTCGGCCGCCCCCACCCGCAGCCGGTGGGGGTCGGGTTCCAGTCCCGCTTCGCGCAGCAGTGCCCGCAACAACCGCTCGGGAACGTTCAGGCGCAGGTGCATCCGCCCGTCCGCACCGGTCTGCTCGGCCTCTACCGCCCGCTCCGCAAACAGTCGGCTGCGCAGTCGGCCGGCGGCGGCGGGCAGAGCGACCCAGCCGCGGAACATGGTCTCGGTGAAGTGGTTTGCGAGCCGTGTCTGCAACGCCTCCACACCCGCGCCGGTCACGGCGGACACCCACAGGGTATCGCCTCCGGCCTCGAAACGGGCCGGTGTACCGCCCTCGTCGGCCGACGGCACGCAGTCGATCTTGTTGTATACGCACCAGATCGGCACCTCGCCCGCCCCGATCTCCTCCAGGACGCTTTCGACCTGTTCGACGTGCACCTCGCGTTCCGGGTCCGAGGCGTCGATCACGTGCAGCAGCAGCGCGGCCTCGCGGGTCTCGGTCAGGGTCGCCTTGAATGCCGCGATCAGTTCATGCGGCAGGTCGCGGACGAACCCGACGGTATCGGCCAGGATCACCGACTGGTGCGGGGCCAGATCGAGCCGGCGCAGGGTGGGATCCAGCGTGGCGAACAACTGGTCGGCCGCATAGACCTGCGCCTCAGTCAGGCGATTGAACAGGGTCGACTTGCCAGCGTTGGTGTACCCCACCAGCGCCACCGTCGGCGTCTCGTTACGCCGCCGGGCCTGCCGGCCCTGTTCCCGGGCGCGCTGGACCTTTTCCAGGCGCCGCTCGATGTGCTTGATCCGCGCGGCCAGCAGGCGCCGGTCGGTTTCGAGCTGGGTCTCGCCCGGCCCGCGCAGGCCAATGCCGCCCTTCTGTCGTTCCAGGTGGGTCCAGCCGCGCACCAGGCGCGTGGACATGTGCCGCAACTGGGCCAGTTCCACCTGCAGCTTGCCCTCGTGGGACCGGGCACGCTGGGCGAAGATGTCGAGGATCAGCCCCGAACGGTCCAGGACCCGGCACTTCAGGTGCCGTTCCAGGTTGCGCTCCTGGCTGGGAGACAACGGATGGTTGAAGATCGCGAGGTCGGCACCGGTGGCCTCGACCGCGGCGGCGATCTCGTCGGCCTTGCCGGAACCAACGAAGAAGCGGGGGTCGGGGTTGCGCCGGCTTCCCGAGATCAGGCCGACTACCTCGGCACCGGCGGACTCGGCCAGATCCTGGAATTCCCGGATCTGGGGCTCGATATTGGCGGGCTCGCCCACGGCGAGCGCGACCAGCAGGGCACGATCCCCGCTTTCAGGACGTTCAAACAAGCGTATACAACTCCTTCATGAATTCAGGCATCCTTGTGCTCGGCAGGTTCCTCACCCTCGATGCTCAGGCGCACCTGCCGTGCCGGAACGATCGTCGAGATCGCGTGCTTGTACACCATTTGCGAAACCGCGCTCTTCAGCAACACGACAAACTGGTCGAAGGACTCGATCTGCCCCTGCAGTTTGATGCCGTTGACAAGATACACCGAGACCGGTATGCGGTCGCGGCGCAGCGCGTTGAGGAAGGGTTCTTGTAGCATCTGCCCTTTTGCCATGATCGGTTATCCTTTGTCTGTCGTGTCAGGGAGCCGACGCCCCCTTGTATCCTTAGAAGATTAGCATATCGTCGAACCGGTTCCGCGCGACCCACGGGAAATCAGCGCGCCAGCCGAGCCAGTACCTCGCCGACGTCCACGGTTTCGGCGCAGAGCCGTTCGATGCCCTGCTGCCCGCGCAACCAGGTCAGCTGCCGCTTGGCCAGTTGCCGGGTGGCATCGATACTGCGCTGGCGGAATTCGTCCAGGCTGCACTGCCCCGAAAGCCACTTCCAGCCCTGACGATATCCGACCGCGCGCTGCGATACATGTTCCGCCGTCAACCCGGGACGGGCCGCGAGGCGTTCCAGTTCCTGTACAAACCCCGCGTCCAGCATCGCGTCGAAGCGCTCATTGATGCGCATCCGTAACCGGGCCCTGTCTTCGGGCCACAGCGCCAGGCTGCGCCAGTGTGCGGGCGCACGGCGCCGCCCGCCGGACTGGAACGATGACAGCGGACGCCCGGTACTGAGGAAGACCTCGAGCGCACGCAGGATGCGCTGCGGATCGTTCGGGTGGATGCGCGCCGCCGCAGCCGCATCGACCGCAGCGAGCTCCCGGTGCAGGCCCTGCGCGCCGACCTCGGGCAATCGCGCTCGCAGTTCGGCCCGTACCGCGGGGTCAACCGCGGGCATCGGATCGAGCCCTTCCAGCAGCGCGCGGAAATACAGCATGGTGCCGCCGACCAGCAGCGGCGTGCGCCCGCGGGCGCTGATCTCCCGGATGCGGCGCGCGGCCAGCGCGGCAAAGTCGGCCGCCGAGAACGTCTCCTCGGGATCGCGCAGGTCGATCAGGTGATGCGGTACCCGCTGCCGGTCCGCGGCGTCGGGCTTCGCGGTGCCGATATCCATGCCCCGGTACACCTGCGCCGAGTCCACGCTGATGATCTCGCCCCCGATCGCCTCGGCCAGCTCCATCGCGAGCGCCGACTTGCCGCTTGCAGTCGGCCCCATCAGCAGGATCACCCGGTGCACGGCCTCAGCGTCCGCGCAGGAACAACCGGTCCAGCGCCTGCCGGTCCAGCTCGACATACGTCGGACGGCCGTGGTTGCACTGGCCACTGTGCTCGGTGGCTTCCATGTCCCGCAACAGGCGGTTCATCTCCGGCAGCGTCAACCTCCGCCCGGCACGAATCGCGCCGTGGCACGCGATCGTGCCCAGCACCCCGTCCAGCGCCGCCTCAGCCCGGTCCGCATGCCCCAGGTGCTGCAGGTCGGCGAGCACATCGCGCAGCAACTGCACCAGGTCTCGGCCCTGCAGCAACGCGGGCCCGGCGCGCAGGGTGACCGACTCCGGCCCCGAGCGGTCGACCTCGAATCCCAGGCCGCGCAGCAGGTCCGCCGAGGCTTCCGCCAGGTCGGCCTCGGCCCGGGTCACCTGAAGCGTCTCCGGCACCAGCAGCGGCTGGCGGATCATCCGCGCCGCGCGCCAGTCCTTCTTCAGGCGCTCGTAGGTAATGCGCTCGTGCGCCGCATGCATATCCACGAGCACCAGCCCGCGCGCGTTCTCGGCCAACACAAAGGCGTCCGCAATCTGCCCGATCGCAAACCCGAGCGGCGGCATTCCCGCCGGTGACGCGAGGCTGGCGGGCTCGCGTACCGCCGGAGCGGTATCCGGTGCCTCCGGCTCCCGGGGCAGCGGCAATTCCCAGCGGGTATCGCGTTCGCGCGGAGCGGCGGAACCCGCTCCCTGCGTCGGTTCCCGGGAAGCGCGGGGCGGACCGAACCGACCGTCGCTGGCGAGGGCCACGGATTCGGATCCGACAGACCCGTCTCCGGGTCGCAGGTCGGCCAGCGCCCGGTGCAGGGCCCGGAACACGAAATCGTGCACCAGCCGCCCGTCGCGGAAGCGGACCTCGTGCTTGGCGGGATGAGCGTTCACGTCCACGGTCGCAGGATCGAGATCCAGGAACAGCACGAACACCGGGTGCCGCGCCTGGTAAAGAACATCCCGGTAGCTGCGCCGCACCGCGGCCGAGAGCACGCGGTCGCGGACCGGCCGGCCGTTTACGAAGAAATGCTGCTGATCGGCCTGCGAGCGCGAGTGCGTCGGCGCCCCGAGCCAGCCGCACAGGCGCAATCCGGAGCTTTCCTCCTCCACCTCGAAGGCATGGCGCAGAAACTCCTCGCCGAGCAGTGCCGCAACCCGGCCTGCCGCCGCCGCGGCGCCGACGGCCGGCAGATCCAGCACCGTCCGCCCGTTGTGGCGAAGCTCGAAGGCGATGTCCGGACGCACGGCCGCATGGGTACGGACCACGTCTTCGCAATGGAGGTACTCGGTGCGCTCGGTGCGCAGAAACTTGCGCCGGGCCGGGACATTGAAGAACAGGTCGCGCACCTCGACGGTCGTCCCCCGGGGATGCGCCGCCGGCGCGACCTCGGCGAACTCGTCCGAGCCATCGCCAGCCAGGCGCCAGCCGCTGCGCTCCCCCGCCACCGCCGACGTCAGGACCAGGCGGGCCACCGATGCGATCGACGGCAGCGCCTCGCCGCGAAACCCGAGCGTCTGCAGCGCCTCGAGATCGCGCAGCCCGGCCACCTTGCTGGTCGCGTGGCGCGACAACGCCAGCGGCAGTTCGTCGCGCGCGATGCCGGAACCGTCGTCGGCCACCCGGATCAGGCGCATCCCGCCCTGCTCGAGATCGACCTGGACGCGCTGCGCCCCGGCATCGATGCTGTTCTCGATCAGTTCCTTGATCACCGAGGCCGGGCGCTCGATGACCTCGCCTGCGGCGATCTGGCTGATCAGTTGCGGTGGGAGTCTCTGGATCGGCACGGGCGTGGGCGGCTGGATAAAGGCCGCAGCCTAGCCCAGAAGCGCGTGCGACCGGAAGGCCCCGATGCCGAAGGCTCAACTGCCCCGGTAGGGGATCTGCAGAACCTGGCCCGCAAAGATCCGGTCGTTGGGCAGATCGTTGACCGCCCTGAGATCGGCCACCGACATCCGGTACCGCTCCGCGATCGCGGACAGCGTCTCGCCGGGCCGGATGATGTGCCGGTCGCGGCGGCCCTCGGCGATCAGGGTTCCCGGCGGAGCGTGGGTCGAGAAATAGGCGCGCAGGCCGGTGAGAATCGCATCAGCGAGCGAGTTCTGGAAGCTCTGGGTGCGCAGCTTGCGTTCCTCCGACGGATTCGAGATGAAGGCTGCCTCGACCAGCACCGAGGGCACGTCCGGCGAACGCAGCACCGCGAAACTGGCACGCTCGACCTCCGGCTTGCGCACCTTGCCCACCCGGTGCATTTCGGAAATCAGCCGCTGCGCAAGCGAATGGCTGGCCTCGAGCGTGCCGCTTTGCGCGAGATCCAGCAGTACGCTGGTCAGCGATTCGTCCTTGCTTTCGATCGGCACGCCCCCGAGGCGCAGGTCGGCGCTGTTCTCGCGCTGCGCCAGGAAGCGCGCGGCCTCGCTGGAAGCGCCGCGGTCGGACAGGATGTAGACCGACGACCCCTGCACCCGGCGATCGTGGATCGCATCCGCATGAATCGAGAGGAAGACGTCGGCCTGGGCCGCCCGGGCGCGGTCGATACGCTCACGCAGCGGGAGGAAGTAGTCGCCGGTGCGGATCATTACCGGGCGCATCCCCGGCTCGCGCTCGACGCGTTCGGCCAGGCGTCGCGCGATCTGTAGCACTACGTCCTTCTCACGGGTGCCGCCGGGGCCGATCGCGCCCGGATCGTGACCGCCATGGCCCGGGTCGATCGCGACGATGACCTCGCGCAGGGGCTCACGCAGTCTCTCCGCCGGCTCCGCGAACGTCTCCGGCGCGATCCGCGCCACCGGAACCGGTGCGGCGCGCTCGGTCAGATCCAGCACCAGCCGGTGCGGCGAGCCCTGCGCCGGCAACAGTACGAAACTATGCGGGTCGACCGGGGCGCGCAGATCCAGCACCACCCGCAGGTCGGTTCCATTGCGCTGGGCATAGCGCACACCGGCGACCAGCGACCGCGGGTTGGACGCAACCTCCAGCGGGTTCAGCACGCGTGCACCGGCAAGATCGACGACCACACGGTGCGGCGAATCGAGGGGAAAGATGTCGTAGTCGGCGGGGCCGTCCATGTCGAACACCAGCCGCGTGGTGGATCCATCCACGGACATGCGCAGCCGCTGCACCCCGGGGCGCGCCCACAGCGTGAAAGGCGCAGCCCCCAGACCCAGTCCGGCGAGGCCTTGCAGGAACCGGCGACGGCGCAGATCGGGCTGATGAATTCCGGCCACGGGCATTCCCTTTTTGATCAGGGGCTCTGCTTACATTGTGGACCTTTCGCATGAAAATGCAAGACAGAAATGCTTTCTTTTGAGCGAGATACAGGATGTTCTGACTCCACCCTCACAAGTCCCTCATTTGACTGGAGATCGCCGCGGCCAGCGGCCCGGACCACAGCAGCCGGCGTCCCGCACCTTCCTGCACCAGGGTCGCGACCAGTTCCGGCGGCGGCAGCCAACCCGCACCGTGGTCCGGCCACTCGACCAGCCAGAGGGTGCGGCCGTCGCTCTGTTCCCGCACTCCGAGGTACTCGAGTTCCTCCGGATCCCCGACTCGGTACAGGTCGAAATGCAGTACCGTCAGACCGGCGAACTCGTAGGGCTCGAGCAGCGTGTAGGTGGGGCTGCGCACCGCGCCGCGATGCCCCAGCGCCCGCAGCAACCCGCGCACCAGCGTCGTCTTGCCCGCACCGAGATCACCGCGGAGGTGGATCTGCCGCAGCTGCGCCAACGCCGGACAGCGTGCCAGCGCCGCACCGGCCCGCTCGGTGGCGTCGGCATCGGGCAGAAACAGGCCCGCGTCGCTCATGACCCACCACCGGCGCCGCTCTGCGGCAGGGCATCGATCACGTCGCCCGCGAGCATCCCGCGTTCGGCACCGATCCGGCGGGCCGCCAGCCGGGCGGCCGCGACGTGCCAGGCCGCCCCTGCTGCCGCCGCCTCGCCAGGCCCGAGCCCCTGTGCCCGAAGGGCCGCCATCACGCCGGTCAGCACGTCGCCCATCCCGGCGCTGGCCATCCCCGGATGGCCGCCGGTAATGCAGGCCATCCCCCCTCCTGGAGCCGGGGCCACCAGCGTCCCCGCCCCCTTCAACAGCACCACACCGCCGAAGCGCCGGCGGATCGCATCAACCGCGGCGACACGATCCGCGGTCACTTCCCCGGTCGTGACCGCAAGCAGCCGCGCCGCCTCGCCGGGATGCGGCGTCAGCACCCAGTCGTCGCGCCGCCGGGGTGCCTGCGCGAGCAGATTCAGGGCATCGGCATCGACCACCAGCGGCCCCGTCCAGTCCGCGACCGCCGGCCAAAGCGCGCGGCCCCAGGCCTGCTGCCCGAGACCCGGCCCGACCGCGACGGCATCGGCCCCGGCCAGCAGGGTTTGCAGATCCCGCGCCGATTCGGCCGGCCGCACCATCAGTTCGGGTCGCTCGAGGTTCGCCAGCGCCGCATGCTCCGGGTGGGTGACCAGCGTCACCCGTCCCGCCCCGGCACGCAGTGCCGCCATACCCGCCAGGCGCCCGGCACCGGAGTAGCCCGGCGCCCCGCCGATCACGACGACATGCCCGCAATTGCCCTTGTGCGCGCCGGGACGGCGCACCGGAAGCCAGCGTGACACCGCCTCCGGCCGCCAGCGCACCGCCGCAAACGGGATATCCCGAAACACCTCGTCCGGCACGTCCAGACCGGCCACCCGGACCGCGCCGACATAATCCACCGCGGGGCCGGTATGCAGGCCCAGCTTGTCCGCGATCATGGTCACGGTCAGCGCTGCCCGGACCGCTACCCCCTGCACCGAGCCGGTGTTCACGTCGATACCGGACGGCACGTCCGCGGCCAATACCGGCCGCCCGGTAGCGTTCAGATGTTCGATCAGAGCGGCCAATGCCCCGTCGATCGGCCGCCCGAGCCCGATGCCGAACAGGCAGTCGGCCCAGACATCGGCGGCCTCCGGTGCAAAGTCCTCCAGCGGATCGACGGAGCCGCCGACCGCGCGCCACGCCTCGGCCGCGCGCGTACCATCGCTGGCTGTCCCTGTCCCGCCGGCACTGCCGTGGACTTTCACCGTCCAGCCCGAGGCGCCGGCGAGCCGGGCCAGCACGTAGCCGTCACCGCCGTTGTTGCCGGGACCGCAGAGCACGCCGAGGCGGCGCGCGTCCGGGAAGGTCTCCTCCAGGGCCTGGAGCAACGCCGCGCCGGCGCGTTCCATCAATGCCCCGCCACCCACCCCCGGCCGGGCCATCGCCCTGCGGTCGAGTTCGCGCATTCCGGACTCATCGTAGAGGCGGTTGGCAATGGGCACCGCAGTCGGGTCATCATTCACGCTGTCCGCACCTCCGAAATGGGCTGTTCGCCGATCGTGCCGCAAACCCTAACTCCAAGCCAATGCCTCGACCTGGCCGGCCGGATCCGTGACTGGGGGCATGAACTCGGCTTCCGGGCCGTGGGCATCACCCGGGCGTCGGTCGGCATCCACGCGGAGCGCCTCGATGCCTGGCTCGCGCAGGGTTCACATGGCGAGATGCGCTGGATGGCCGACCGCGCCGAGCTGCGGCGCGACCCCGCGCGGCTCGTACCCGGCGTGCAACGCATCGTCAGCCTGCGCATGGATTATCTGCCGCCGGCCACCGCGCGCCCCGAGGCGATTCTCGCCGATCCGGACCGGGCCTACGTCTCGCGCTACGCGCTCGGGCGCGACTACCACAAGCTGATCCGCAGGCGGATCCAGACGCTCGCCGACTGGATCGAAACCGAGGTCGGTCCATTCGGCTACCGCGCGTTCACCGACAGCGCACCGGTTCTGGAGAAGGCCCTCGCCGAGCGGGCCGGGTTGGGCTGGATCGGCAAGCACACCAACCTGCTGGCGCGGGAGGCGGGTTCGTGGTTCTTCCTCGGCGAGCTGTTCACCGACCTGCCGCTGCCGATCGATGACCCGTCCGAGGCGCACTGCGGCAGCTGCCGGGCCTGCCTCGACATCTGTCCAACGCAGGCCTTCCGCGGGCCGTACGATCTGGATGCCCGCCGCTGCATCTCCTACCTGACGATCGAACATCCGGGCGCGATCCCGGAATCGCTGAGGCCGATGCTGGGCAACCGCGTCTACGGCTGCGACGACTGTCAGCTGGTCTGCCCCTGGAATCGCTTCGCGGGTCTCAGCGTCGAGCCGGATTTCGCCGCACGGCACGGGCTGGATGCGGCGGGGCTGATCGATCTGTTTGCATGGGACGAAGCCCGATTCCTGGAACGGACCGCCGGTATGGCGATCCGGCGCATCGGCCACGAACGCTGGCTGCGCAACCTCGCGGTGGCACTGGGCAACGGCCCGGCGACACCCGAGGCGATCGCGGCGCTCGAGCGCCGGGCTGGGCACCCGTCCGCGTTGGTTCGCGAGCACGTCGGGTGGGCGCTCGAACGCCTGCGGCGGGGACCGGGGCCGAGGCGTCGTGCCTGACGGCAATACCTCGGGGCGGCGGGAACGAGATCGAGGAGAAGGGCGGACCAGCGCCGGAGTCACCACCCGGCGCGGCAGTCTGCTCGTGCGTCAGACCTCGGCAAGGTGGCCCTTCCCCTCCAGCCACTGCTTGCGGTCGGTCGCGCGCTTCTTGGCGAGCAGCATATCCAGCAGGCCCATGGTGTCGTCACCGGGATCGAGCGTCAGGCGCACGAGCCGGCGGGTATCCGGGTTCATCGTCGTCTCGCGCAGCTGCAGCGGGTTCATCTCGCCGAGGCCTTTGAAACGGGTGACGGTCACTTTACCGCGGCGCTTCTCGGCCGCGATCCGATCCAGGATGCCCTGACGCTCGGCATCGTCGAGCGCATAATAGACCTCCTTGCCCACATCGACCCGGAACAGCGGCGGCATCGCGACATAGACGTGCCCGCCCTCGACCAGCGGCCGGAAGTGGCGCACGAACAGTGCACACAGCAAGGTGGCGATGTGTGCGCCGTCGGAGTCGGCGTCGGCGAGGACACAGACCTTGCCGTAACGCAGTCCGTCAAGCTGCGTTCCGCCCGGGTCCACGCCGAGCGCTACGCTGATGTCGTGGATCTCCTGCGAGCCCAGCACTTGGTCGGGATCCACTTCCCATGCGTTCAGGATCTTGCCACGGAGCGGCATGATCGCCTGGAACTCCCGGTCGCGGGCCTGCTTGGCGGACCCGCCGGCCGAGTCTCCCTCGACCAGGAACAGCTCGGTGCGCGACAGATCCTGGCTCGCGCAGTCGGCCAGCTTTCCCGGCAGCGTCGGCCCCTGAGTCAGCTTCTTGCGCACCACCTTGCGCCCTGCCCGCTGGCGGCGCTGTGCATTCTGGATCGCGAGTTCCGCGATGCGCTCGCCGACCGAGGGATGCCGATTCAGCCACAGGCTGAAACCGTCCTTCACCACCCCGGCGACGAACGGCGCCGCCTCGCGCGACCCCAGCCGTTCCTTGGTCTGGCCGGCGAACTGGGGATCCTGCATCTTGAATGACACCACGTACGCGACCCGTTCCCAGACATCGTCCGGCGCGAGCTTGATCCCCCGCGGAAGCAGGTTGCGAAACTCGCAGAACTCGCGCACCGCCTCGGTGAGTCCGGTGCGCAGGCCGTTCACGTGAGTGCCACCCTGCGGGGTGGGGATCAGATTCGCGTAGCTCTCTGCCAGGCCCTCGCCGCCTTCAGGGAGCCAGAGAACGGCCCAGTCGACCCCCTCGCGGTCTCCGGCGACCGACCCCATGAACGGCTCGTCGGGAAGCCGTTCCAGCCCTTGCAGCGCCTCGACGAGGTAGTCCTTCAGGCCGTCGGCATAGCACCACCGGCACTGCTCTCCGGTCACCTCGTCCTGGAAACTCACCGCGAGCCCCGGACAGAGCACGGCCTTCGCGCGCAGCACGTGCTTGAGCCGGGGCACCGAGAACTTCGGGCTGTCGAAATAGCGCGGATCGGGCCAGAACTGCAAGCGTGTCCCGGTGCTGCGCCGGGGCACGTCCCCGACCACCTCCAGATCGGAGACCTTGTGACCGCCGGCGAAGGCCATGTTGTATTCCTTGCCGTCGCGCCGGATCCAAACCTCGAGGTGCCGGGACAGCGCGTTCACCACCGACACCCCGACGCCGTGCAGGCCACCCGAGTACTGGTAGTTCTTGTCGGAGAACTTGCCCCCCGCATGCAACCGCCCGAGGATGACCTCGACACCAGGCCGCTTCTCGCGGGGGTGCTCGTCGACCGGCATCCCGCGGCCGTCGTCGGTCACCGACAGGGATCCATCGTGATGCAGCACCACGTCGATGCGCTTGGCGTAGCCGCTGATGGCCTCGTCCACCGAGTTGTCGACCACCTCCTGCGCCAGGTGATTCGGCCGCGAGGTGTCGGTGTACATGCCCGGGCGCTTGCGCACCGGGTCGAGGCCTTCGAGTACTTCGATGTCGGACGCGGAATAACTCACCGGCGGGCTTCCTGTGGGATTCGGCAGGCCGTAGTGTAGTGTGCCCCGGCAAATCGGCGCACGATCCCCCTCCCCCACTGCACCCGGGCGCTTGAATTCGGGGCATTTGGCCCGACAATGTGCAGCATTGCCGAATTGCACCCATTCAGATTCCGGAGTCTTTACATGGTAGAAGCAACGAACGACCTAGTCGAAGTCACCGCCGGTGACTTCGAGGCGGCGGTGATCGAGGAATCCTTCCGGCGCCCGGTACTGGTCGATTTCTGGGCCGACTGGTGCAGCCCCTGCCAGATGCTGATGCCCGTGCTGGCCAAACTGGTCGACGAATACGCGGGCAAGTTCCGCCTGGCGAAGGTGAACAGCGACGAACAGCAGGGTCTCGCCAGCCAGTTCGGAGTACGCAGCCTGCCCACGGTGATGTGCTTCCGCAACGGCAAGCCGGTCGACCAGTTCATGGGCGTACAGCCCGAATCCGCGATCCGCGCGATCATCGACAAATACCTCGAACGCCCGTCCGACCGGATCCGAGAACAGGCGCTGGCGCGGCTGGAAGCCGGCGATGTCGCCGGTGCAGTGGAAAACCTGCGCGCCGCGGTGGCGACCGACCCCGAGCATCACGACCTGAAGATCGATCTGGCACGCGCGCTGGTGCAGGCGGGGGATGCACAGGGCGCCGAGCAGCAGCTGAACCTGCTGCCGATGGACGTGCACGAACAGGATGCGGTGAAACAGCTACGCGCCCGGCTCGTGTTCGCGAAGAACGCAAACGGCACCGACCTGGCCACGCTGGAGCAGGCGGTACGCGACCACGCCGACGACCCCGAGGCGCTGGAGCGGCTGGCCGCCGCCTACATGGTTGCAGGACGCAGCCAGGAGGCCATGGACCTGTACCTGAAATTGATGCAGCGCCACCGGAGCTACAACGACAACGCGGGACAGAAGGGCCTGCTCGCGGCATTCGAGGTGCTGGGGCCGCGACATGAACTGGTCGGTCAGTACCGGCGCCGAATGGTCTCGCTCCTGTACTGAGCCGGTCAAAACCGCCCTCAGGGCGCGCAGCCCCGGGGGCGGTGTGCCGGAGCGTCGCTTACCGCGCGCTGTTCAGCGTCTGGATGATCTCGATCGCCGGCCGATACCCGGAGATCTGGTGGCCGCCGCTGGTGATGGTTGCCGGGGTTCCGCTGATCCCCAGTTCCCGCCCTAGGGCCAAATGCTCGTCGGCCGGCGTGTCGCAGTGTGCCTCGGGGACCGGCTTGCCTTCCTTCGCGAGATCCATCGCGGCGTTGCGGTCGTCCGAACACCAGATATTGCGCATCACGTCGGGGGATTCCCGCCCCAGCACCGGGTACATGAAGTAGCGGACCTTCACCCCGGCATCCAGGTAAGTCTGCATCTCCTGGTGCTGGCGCCGGCAGTACGGGCAGTTGGGGTCCGTGAACACGTTCATCACGTACCGCACTTCCCGCTCGGGAACGTAGACGGTGAGTTCGGAATCAGGGATCTCCGAGAACATGGCGGCACGGGCCTGCTCGCGCGTCTCCTCGGTCAGATTCCTCCGGGTCTCCAGATCGATCAGGCTGCCCTGGATCAGGTACCGGCCATCCTCGGATACGTAGAACACGTCTGCCCCGTAGCGCACCTCGAACACGCCCGGGATGGCGGTGGGCTCGATCGCGTCGGGCGCGTCCGTCGGCACCACCTCGGCCAGGCGCTGCTCGATCGCGTCGCTGGCGGCGGCCGGGGCCGCGATCAGCAGGGTCAACAGCGGAATCAGGAGTCTGCGGGGTCGTAGCATGGGGGTCTCGTCGGTTGGGTGAAAACGGGCGGCAGTGTACCACTGCCGATGCGCGCTTCGACCTGCGTGGCAACCCGTAGTTGCAATCGCATGTCAACCGCGCGGGTGGTGACGGGCGTGCAGCGCCTGCAGGCGCGCCCGGGCGACGTGCGTGTAGATCTGCGTGGTCGACAGGCTGCTGTGGCCGAGCAGCATCTGCACCACGCGCAAGTCGGCGCCATGATCGAGCAAATGCGTCGCAAACGCGTGACGCAGCGTGTGTGGCGACAGCTCAGACGTGATCCCGGCAGCCGCCGCGTAGGCCTTGATGCGGTACCAGAACGCCTGCCGCGTCATGGCACGGCCGCGCCGCGTCACGAACACCGCCTCGGCCGGCGGATGGCCCTGCATCAGCGCCGGGCGGCCGCGCTCCAGGTAGTCTGCCAGCCAGTCCCCGGCGACCTCTCCCAGCGGCACCAGCCGTTCGCGCAATCCCTTGCCGGTGACGCGTAGCACGCCCTGCCTGGGATTCACCTGCGATTGTTCCAGCGCGACGAGCTCGGACACGCGTAGCCCGGTCGCGTACAGGAGCTCGAGCATTGCCCGGTCGCGCCGTCCCAGCGGATCCTCCGGATCGGGCGCCGCCAGCAGGGCCTCGACCTGGATCTCGGAGATGCTCCCGGGCAACGGCCGTCCCAGGCGCGGCGCGTCGATGCGCGCAGTCGGGTCGTCTCGACGCAGGCCGGAGGCGGTGAGAAAGCGATAGAAGCGGCGCAGACTGGACAGCCAGCGCGCAACCGAGCGCGGACGGGCACCCGCGCGCATGCGCGCGCCGAGGAAGTCGAGCAGATCCGACCGGCTGGCGTCGGCCAGGCCCACCCCGCGCGGGTGCAGCCACCGGGCCAGCGCGGTCAGGTCGCGTCGGTAGGCATCGAGGGTCAGGCGCGCCAGGCCCTCGACCGCCCAGAGTTCGTCAAGAAACCGGTCGAGGGCCGGGTCCGGGCGCAAGGGCCCGGGCCCGTGCCCTGCCGGATTGGCCTCAGTCCTTCGCGGCACCGGCCGCGGTGCCGTGGGCTCCGAACTTCGCGGCGATGGCATCGAAGACCTTGGTCAGTTCCATCGGCAGCGGGAAGAAGATCGTATTGCTCTGGCCGCTGTTGGACATGTCGGCCATCGTCTGCAGATAGCGCAGCTGCAGCGCTGCCGGGTTCTGGCTGATGATGTTCGCCGCCTGCGACAGTTTCTCGGCCGCCTGCAGCTCGCCCTCGGCGTGAATGACCTTCGCGCGCCGCTCGCGCTCGGCCTCGGCCTGGCGCGCAATCGCGCGGATCATGGACTCGTTCAGGTCCACGTGCTTGATCTCGACGTTGGTGACCTTGATGCCCCAGGAGTCGGTCTGGGCATCGAGAATCTCCTGGATGTCGGTGTTGAGCTTGTCCCGTTCGGAGAGCATTTCGTCGAGGTCGTGCTTGCCCAGTACCGAGCGCAGCGTGGTCTGCGCCAACTGGCTCGTGGCCGCGAAATAGTCCTCGACCTGGATCACCGACTTGGCCGAATCGACCACGCGGAAGTAGAGCACCGCGTTCACCCGCACCGTCACGTTGTCCTGCGAGATCACGTCCTGGCTGGGCACGTCGAGGGTAATGATGCGCAGGTCTACCTTCACCATCTGCTGGATGCCCGGGATGATGATGATCAGGCCCGGCCCCTTCACCGACTGGAAACGTCCGAGGAAGAAGACCACGCCACGCTCGTACTCGCGCAGCACCTTGATGGACATCGCGATCAGCGCGACGACGATCACCAGTGGGAACAGATATGCACCGGTCATTGCGTGTACTCCTTCACTTGGGTTGTTCTGGGCGCGCCCGGCCGCGGTGGCGACCGGGCGCGCGATGTCAGGACGCCGGTCGGGCGGCGTCGGCGGACTCCTCGGCAACCGGCTCGACCTTCAGCCGGAGCCCCTCGACGGCAACGACGCGGACCTTCTGCCCCCGTTCCACCGGCGCGGTGGTCTCCGCGGTCCACAACTCGCTATGGACGAACACCCGTCCGCTGTGGTCGAAGTCCTCGCGTGCCTCGCCGACCATACCCACCATGTGATCCCGACCGATCGTCGGCCGGACCCGGCGCAGGCGGAACAGGCGCCCGAGCACCCAGATGGAGAACACGGCAACGACCAGCGCCGTCCCCACGACCAGCGGCAGCGAAATGTTCAGATTCGGATCGTCCCACAAGATGATGGACCCCGTGATGAATGCAATGATGCCACCGATGCCCAGCACCCCGAAACTCGGCAGAAACGCCTCGGCGACCATGAAGATCAGGCCCAGCAGGATCAGTGCGAGCCCCGCGTAGTTTACCGGCATCACCTGCAATGCATAGAACGCCAGCACCAGCGAGATCGCGCCGATCACGCCGGGGTAGATCGATCCCGGGTTCGAGAGCTCGAAAATGATCCCGTAAATTCCGATCAGCATCAGGATATAGGCGATGTTCGGGCTGGTGATCACCGCCAGCAGGTTGGTGCGCCAGTCCGGATCGACCGTGATCACCTCGATGTTCTCGGTGTTCAGCACCCGATCGCCCCAGGGCATGCGGACGCTGTGCCCATGCAGTTGCTCCAGCAGGTCATCGAGATTGTCCGCGACGAATTCGATCACGTTCTTTTCCAGGGCCTCGCGCGCGGTCAGGTTCACCCCCTCGCGCACCGCGAGTTCGGCCCAGTCCGCGTTGCGGTCGAAGCGCTCGGCGAGTCCCCGAATGTACGCGACCGCATCCTCGAGCACCTTGCGCTCCATCGCGGTCTCGCCGCGGCGCGGTTTGTCCTCGTCGACCTCCTCGTCGTTCGCCTCCGCGCCGTTGGCGTCGGTCTCCTGCGCATCGTCGCCGTTCGTTGCGTCGTCGTTCCCGTTGCCGCGGTCATCGCCGCGCGACGGCCGGCTGCCGCCGTCGTCCATGCCCGGGAACCCCCCGCCGCCCATCTGCACCGGCGTGGCCGAACCCAAGTTTGTGGCCGGCGTCATCGCCGCGACGTGGGATCCGTACATCATGTAGGTACCGGCACTCGCGGCGCGTGCGCCGGCCGGATGCACGTAGGTCACCACCGGCACGTCCGCGGCCAGCATCGCCTTCACGATGTCGCGCATCGACGAATCCAGCCCGCCGGGGGTGTCGAGTTGCAGCACCATCAGCTCGGCGTCTTCCCGCTCCGCGCGCGCAATGCCGCGTATGATGTAGTCGCCGGTGGCCGGTCCGATCGAGTCGGCCACGGTCAGCAACAGGGCCTGCGGGCGATCCTCCTCGTCCCCCGAGGCCGCCAGCAGCCAGCCGGCCGCGAATGCCAGGCAGGTCGCCCAGAGGATCCAGCGAAGAATTGGGGTCTTTTTCAGCACGCGCATGGTCGAAATCCTGAACGTCACGAATGAAGCCGGCAACGGCGAGCGTTCCGTCGGCCTGATTCTGGCCGGCGGGCAGGGCCGCCGCATGGGCGGGGCCAACAAGGGCTGGCTCGTCTGGCACGGCCGCCCCCTCATCCTACACGCTATCGAGCGTCTGGGGCCGCAAGTCCACCGCCTCGCGATCAGCAGCAACACTGCTGTGGACCAGTACCGGAATCTGGGGTTTCCGGTACTCCGCGACCGGCACGCCGATTACCGCGGTCCGCTGGCCGGGATTGCCGCGGCACTCGCCCGCTATCCGGGGTACGGCCTGCTGTGCGTACCGGTGGATGCACCACAGCTCCCGCGCGACCTCGCCGAACGCCTGGCCGCAGCACTGAGGGACGGCGGCGCCGAGGTGGCGATGGCTCACGACGGCACACGCCTGCAACCACTGTTCGTGCTGCTGCGCGCCACGCCCGGGGGTACTCTCGCCACCGATCTGGCCCGCGATCTGGACGCGGGGCCGCTGGCGGCCGGCGCCTGGCTCTGCTCGCGCCGGCACCGGGTCGTCGACTTCTCGGACCAGCCCGAAGCTTTCGTCAACCTGAACCGCCCCGAGGATCTCGAGCGCGGCACGCGAACGCGATGACCGTTCCCCGTCGCTGGCGCTTCCTTCCGGCTGTTCGCGATCGGTTCCTGACGGCAGGTGGGAGACGGGGGCGCTGCGCTCTTCCGCCCGCGTCACCGACAACCCCGGCGCCGCGGTCCGCCAGGCGCAACGAAGTGTGGCCACCCGCCGCCCTGGAAAGCCCGCCGCGCCTGACCCGCCCACGGCGTTCGACGGATGACGGATGACGGATGACGGCGCATTTACGGATCGCCCGAGGCGGGAGCAGCGGGTTCGCTCACGCCAAGGGTTTCACAAGCCTCGAACCCGGCCCTGTACCCCGGGTGCCAACGGGCCGGCGCTCGGGTATCCTCGAACGCCGGGAAACGAACCCCGGCGCCCCATGAACCGGACCGTGGAAACGATCATGGACTCAGACAAACACCCGCCGCCTCTGCTCGGATTCGCCGCCTGGAGCGGCGCCGGGAAGACCACGCTGCTCACGCGGCTGTTGCCGGTTCTGCGCAGCGGCGGTCTCGAGATCGCGATGATCAAGCATGCCCACCACGATTTCGACATCGACCATCCGGGCAAGGACAGCCACGTGCTGCGCAAGGCCGGTGCCTCGCAGATGCTGGTCGCGTCCAGCCGCCGCTGGGCGCTGATGGTCGAGAACCCCCCGGAGCGGGAGATCGACCCGGTGCTGGACGATCTGGTGGCGCGAATCGACCCGCGCCGCGCCGATCTGATCCTGGTCGAGGGTTTCAAGCGCGAGCCGATCCCGAAGATCGAGATCCATCGCCCGGCGCTGGGCAGGCCGCTGCTGTGCACCGGCGATCCGAACATCATCGCGGTGGCGACCGATCGGCCTGAAGCCGTACCCGAAGGCATCCCGGTGCTGGCGCTAGACGCAGTCGGGGAGATCGCTGCATTCATCGGCAAGCGGTTCCAGCTGCCGGGCTTCGCACATCCAACCGCGCCATGACCGTGGAGGAGACCTGCATGGACGAATCCGACCCGAACGCGCTAACCGTCGAACAGGCGCTGGAACGGATCCTGGCAACCACCGAACGGGTGACCGGCTCCGAGGCGGTCGCATTGCCGGATGCGCTCGACCGCATCCTGGCCGAACCGGTGGCAGCGCGGATCGACGTCCCTCCGGCACGCAACGCGGCGATGGACGGCTACGCGCTCGCCGCTGCAGACGGCGACGCCGGAAGCCGGCTGCGCATCGCGGGCATATCGGCCGCCGGGCATCCGTGGGACGGCGCCCTGGGCGCCGGCGAATGCATCCGCATCCTGACCGGTGCCGTGGTTCCCGACAGCGCCGATACGGTGGTGATGCAGGAGCACGTGACCGTGGATGGGGACCACATCACCCTGGCCACCGATGCCCGGCGCGGTGCCAACGTCCGCAATCCCGGCGAGGACACGCGGGCCGGCACCGTAATCCTCGACACCGGGCGCCGGCTGACCCCGGCGGATATCGGGCTGCTGGCCTCCCAGGGTATCGGCGAGGTTCCGGTGGTGCGCCGACCGCGGGTGGCCTTCTTCACCACCGGGGACGAGCTGGCGCCGATCGGGCAGCCGCTGAAACCGGGCCAGATCCACGACAGCAACCGGCATACCCTGCGCGCGCTGCTGAGCCGCTACCCGGTGGTGTTCGAGGACCTGGGCGTGATCGCCGACACCGAGGAAGCGGTACGCTCGGCCCTGACCCGCGCCGGGGAGAGCGCGGACCTGATCCTGACCACTGGCGGCGTCTCGGTTGGCGATGCCGACTTCGTGACCCGCCTGCTGCAGCGCGAAGGCGAGGTCGGTTTCTGGAAGGTCGCGATGAAGCCTGGGCGGCCGCTTGCCTTCGGCCGCTTCGGCCAGGCCCTGTTCCTGGGACTTCCCGGAAACCCGGTCTCGGCGATGGCGACCTTTTCGCTGTTCGTCCGTCCCGCGCTGCTCCGGCTGTGTGGTACCGAACCGGCGCCGCCATGGACGCTGCGTGCCCGCCTGCTGGAGAATCTGCGCAAGCACTCCGGGCGCACCGACTTCCAGCGCGGGGTGCTGGAACGGCGGGATGGCGAATGGGTCGTGCGTTCCACCGGCGGCCAGGGTTCGCACCAGCTGCGCTCGATGAGCCTCGCCAATGCCTACATCGTGCTGCCTCGCGAAAGCCGCGGCGCGGAGGCAGGCGAGCAGGTGGACGTGATCCCGTTCCATTCGGTGTTCTAACCGTGCGAGCGTGCTGTTCCGCGCCGGCCCTGCGCCCCCCGGTGCCCCGGTACCCGGCCTCCTGCCGCTGATGGCGGACCCAACGGCCTCCGGGGATCCGGTCGGCCTGCTGCGCCGTTTCGCCGCGATGTTCTACGATGGCTTGCTCGTTCTCGCGGTGTGGTTGGTGCTCGGGCTATCGTTCCTGGCCATCGGCACGCTGACCGGGCCGCCCCCCGTTCCGGTGCTGCTGGCCGCCCAACTCGTCGCGGCCTGGGCCTTTTTCACCTGGTTCTGGACGCGAACCGGGCAGACGCTGGGCATGCAGGCCTGGAACGTGCAGCTGCATGGCGAGCACGGCGGGCGGGTACACCTGTGGAAGGCGACGCTGCGCTACCTGGTGGCGCTGGCACAGTGGCTGCTCTTGCTGTTCGCGGTACACCTGGCACGCGAGTACGGCGCGGTGGCCAGCATCACCGTCACTGCGCTGCTGCTGATCGGCATCGGGCTCAGCCAGCTGCACCCTCGCCGCCTGATGCTCCACGACTGGCTCTCCGGCACCACACTGGTGCGCATCGCGCGACAGGCACCCCCGCATACGCGCCAGCGCTGAGGCTTCGCGGGGCCCACGGCCACAACGATTTTGCGCGCCCCTCCAACGGGTACGGCGCGCCCGACGCACCCGCATCGAGACCGCCCCCCGTTACCCGGTTCCACAGGCCTTCGGTGCACGCGGCACCGGATGCCGGGCGGTTTGCGATCCTGCGCCCGGTTGCCGATGATGAGCGCCTCCATGCCCCGGGCGCCGACCGGCTCAGGGCCCACTGTACCCGACGCCTGCGACGGATCCCATGTACGAACAAGTCTCCCACTCGCTGCTGAACGAGATCCTCGACGAACTGAAGCCGGAGATCCGGCGCCAGGATCTGCGCTATTTCTATACGCGTCTGGGTGCGAACTTCTACGCGATCTACTCGTTGTTCCACGCGCTGTACGGCACACGCGAGGATTTCAGGGAGAAGGCCATCAAGCTGGTCGAGGTGATGGCAAGCCGCTACATCGAGCGCTCCGCCGAACTGGAGGCGCAGGACAAGGAGCGGGAACTCAACCACAACTGGTTCCTGAACCAGGAGTGGGTCGCGATGGCACTGTACGCCGACGGCTTTGCAGGCA
This sequence comes from Thioalkalivibrio nitratireducens DSM 14787, assembly GCF_000321415.2. Lineage (NCBI taxonomy): Bacteria > Pseudomonadati > Pseudomonadota > Gammaproteobacteria > Chromatiales > Ectothiorhodospiraceae > Thioalkalivibrio > Thioalkalivibrio nitratireducens. The sequence continues at coordinate 2,884,094 of NC_019902.2, forward strand.
ACCTCGACGGTCTCTGTTCCCGCATTTACTACCTGCAGGAACTCGGCGTGAACATGCTGCACATCATGCCGATGTTGCTCTGCCCCGAGGACGCCAGCGACGGCGGCTATGCGGTCAGTGACTTTCGCCGGATCGATCCCCGAGTGGGCAGCCTCGAAGAACTGCAGCAACTGGGGGCGTCGATGCGCAAGCGCGGCATGCTGCTGACGCTGGACGTGGTCGTGAACCACACTTCCGACGAGCACGAATGGGCACAGAAAGCGCGCGCCGGGGACAAGAAATACCAGGACTACTACTACATCTTCCCCAACCGCGACATCCCGGACATGTTCGAGGAGACCATGCCCGAGATCTTTCCGGAAACCTCGCCCGGTAACTTCACCTACGACGAGGAAATGGGCCAGTGGGTGATGACGGTCTTCAACTCGTTCCAGTGGGACCTGAACTACAGCAACCCCGACGTCTTCATCGAGATGCTCGACGTGCTGTTGTTCTGGGCCAACCAGGGAGCCGACATCCTGCGCCTCGACGCGGTCGCGTTCCTCTGGAAGAAGATTGGCACCACCAGCCAGAACGAGCGCGAGGCGCACCTGATCCTGCAGCTGATGAAGGACTGCTGTCAGGTCACCGCACCGGGCGTGCTGTTCATCGCCGAGGCGATCGTCGCTCCGCTCGAGATCATCAAGTACTTCGGCGAGGACGCGGTGATCGCGAAGGAATGCGAGATCGCATACAACGCCACTTTCATGGCCCTGCTCTGGGACGCGATGGCGACACGCAACGCGCGCCTGCTGAACCTCGGCATCAAGAGCCTGCCGAACAAGCTCGACCGCGCGACCTGGCTGAACTACGTGCGCTGCCACGACGACATCGGGCTCGGGTTCGACGACCGCGACATCGTGGCCGCCGGCTACGAGCCCTTCGCCCACCGCAAGTTCCTGGTCGACTACTTCACCGGCCAGTACGAGGGTTCGGACGCCCGCGGCCAGCCCTTCGGCCGCAACGAGAAAACCGGCGATGCGCGCATCTCCGGTTCGCTGGCGTCGCTCGCCGGCCTCGAGAATGCGCTCGAGGCCGGCGACGAGAAGGCGATCGACCGCGCGATCCAGCGCATCCTGCTGCTGCACGGAATGATCATGTCGTTCGGCGGTATCCCGCTGCTGTACTACGGTGACGATATCGGCACGCTCAGCGACTACAGCTATCTTCGGGATCCGAACAAGGCCGGCGACAGCCGCTGGATGAACCGCCCGCGCATCGACTGGGAGAAAGCCGAACGCCGACACCAGCACGGAACCGTCGAGCAGCGCATCTTCGACGGCATCCGCAAGATGATCGCGGCGCGCAAGGGCATTCCGGCGTTCGCGGATTTCAACAACCGTGAACTGATCGATCTCGACAATCCGCACCTGTTCGCGTACCTGCGCACACACCCGGAACAGCAGCAGTCGTGTGCAGTGCTGGTGGTCGCGAACTTCGACGCGAACCCGCAGTATCTCGAGCTGAACCAGATCCGCTACCGCAGCCTGTACCTGCGCGGTACGCTGCAGGATCTGCACACCGGCGAGATCCCCCGGCTGTTCAACGACCGGCTCGTGATCCCCCCCTATCGCTTCTACTGGCTCGGCCACGCCCGGTAGACCGTCGCCGCCTACCGCTACGAGGGCGGTCGCTTGCTGCCCCGGCCGCGGCACCAGCCGATGACCGGGTGCTGTCCGGCGATGCCCTGCCCGATCGCGGGCGCACTTCGTTCATGGATCGGGGATGGGCGCTTGCGCCCGATCAGCCGCCGCGCTGCGGCTGCACGCGGACGCCGTCGCGCACCCGGTCGCCGGGATGCGTCACCACCGTTTCCCCGGGACTCAGGCCGTCGACGATCTGCGAGATCATGCCGCTGCGCCGTCCGGGCTGCACCGACCGCTCCCGCGCACGGCCCTCCGTGACCACGAACACCGCCCAGCGGCCATCGACCCGAAACAGCGCACTGGTCGGCACCTGGGTCACATCTTCCCCCTCCCACAACACGAATTCCGCCTCGACGCGGAAGCCCACGCCCAGTCGTTCGGCCGCTTGCTGCACGTCGGCAAAATCGACGATCACGGGCACCCGCTGCTCGTCCACGCCCAACGCGGACACCCGCGTGAAGCCGGCCGGCTCGACCCGCCGCACCCGTCCCTGGAGCAGCTCGTCGCCGCCCCAGCCCCCGATCGTTACGCGCATGCCGGAGCGAACGCGCACCGCGTCCATCGACAGCAGGTCCACCTGGATCTCGAGGTCCGCGAGGTCCCCGACCTCGAGCACGGGCTCACCGGCCTGGATCGCGCCCTCGCAACAACGATGGCGGTGCAGCACCACGCCCGCCGACGGCGACCGCACTTCGAGCAGCGGCTGATCTTCGCCTGGTCGCGTTCCGCTGGCGATGTCGAGCACCGCCCGCGCACTCTCGACCTCGGAGCGTGCGACCTGGACCGAGTGCTCGGCCGCCCGAACCACGGCCCGCTGGCGATCCCGCGCACTGCGCGCCCGTTCCATTTCCGTTGCGGACACCAGCTCGCGCTCGCGCAGTTGCCGGTAGCGCTCAAACTCGGATTCCGCGAAACTGGCCTCGGCGCGCTCGGTCTCGAGGTTCGCCCGCGCGGTCTCGAGCCGCGCCCGCGCCGCGGACAGGTTCTCGCGCGCCTGTTCGAGGCTGCGGGCATCGAGCGCCGGCGCGGGAAGCGGTTCCATCCGGAACACGACCTGCGCCAGTTCCACCGGATCCCCGGCCTCCAACGCGACCCGCTGCAGGTAGCCTGCGATCGGCGCGGACACGGTGAAGGTGTCGCGCAGGCGGGTGCGCCCCTCCTCTTCGACCGATTCGACGAAGGCTCCGGAGCGCACCTCCGTAGCGCTCACCGGTACCGGTGCCGGCATCAGCGCCCAGGCGAGCAATCCCGCCGCCGCCAGCAGCACCAGCGCCCATAGAGTCTTCTTCCGCCATTTCATTCAGCCGTGCTCCTCGAGTCCACCGCCATGCCATCGCCTTCCGGCCGACCCCCCCAAGGCCCCTCCCCCGGTCACGGTGGAGAGGCCGGAGAGGGGGAAATACACGGTCCAACCGCAGTGCACTAACCCCGCTCCCCCTTCACTCCAGGCATCCTGCCTCTACCCCTCGCCCGCGTCCGGCCGTCGAAATCCGCTCCAGGCGGATTCGCCCCACTCGCGGGAGGCGGAAGGAAGCATTCGCAATCACGCGCTCTCACTCCACCGCCTTCAGCACCGAGACCTTGTCCAGCCGGTGCAAGCGCCTTACCACAAACACTGCCGCGACCGCCGAAGCAGCCAGCACCGCCGCGGTGGCAAAGCCGTAGGCCGCCGGCGTCAGTACCAGCGGCACCCGGAACATGTCCATGCTGAATGCCTGGTTCAATGCCCAGGCGAACCCGGTTCCGATCAGCCAGCCGACCGGCAGCGCGACCACCGTCAGTGCCAGGATCTCGCCGACCAGGATCGCACTCACCTCGGCGCGCGAGTAGCCGAGCACCTGCAGCGTCGCGAGTTCGCGCGCGCGTTCGGCGAACGCGATGCGCGCGTTGTTGTAGACCACCGCGAACGCGATCGATCCCGCGAGCAAAACGAACACCAGCGCGAACATCAGGATGGTATCCCCCATGTATTCCCGGATGTTGCGCTCGGCCTGCGAGATCTGCCCGATTGCGGCAACGCCCGGAATCTCCCACAAGCTGTCGAACAGCTCCGTCTCGCGTGCGGGATCGACCAGCAGCCAGGCGCCGCTGACCGCGGGGCCCTCGCGCATCAGGCGGTTCACCGCATCCCTGCGCATGTACGCGCTGACCCCAAGCGGTTCGTCCACCACCCCGGTCAGCGGCACCGAGACGGTTCGGCGGTGCCCTTCCTGGATTTCCACACGCACCGGGTCTCCCACCTGCAACCCCAGATCGTCCGCAAGGTAATCGGTCAGCAGCAACCCCTCGGGTGGCAGGCGCTGGGGTCGCTGCCGGCCGTCGAGCAACTGGCGCAGTTGCGGTTCCTCGTCCAGCCCGAGGATCGCGGTGCGGTAGTCGCGGTGCCCGGCCAGAAGCCGCACCGGCACGCTGCGGTAGGTTTCGACCGCGAGCACCCCGGGCTGGTGGCGCAGTTCGCCGTGGACCCGTGCCGGAGTCGGATCGGTGAAGGTCAGATGCACGTCCATCCGCAATACCAGCCGGTACTGGGTGTCGAGCATGTGATCGACCGCGTTGAGCTGGTAGGCGCCCATCACCAGCAGCCCCACCGACATCGCGATGCCGAGCACCGACAGGCCTGCCTTCACCGGGTGGCGGCCGATGTTGCGCAATACGATCCGCGCGCCCTGATCCAGCCAGCGGTCGGGAACGGCGCGCTCGATCCAGCCCTTGCGGAACCTCGCGGGCGGTTCCGGACGCATCGCCTCGGCGGGCGGCAGACTGACCGCGCGCCAGACCGAGCGCAGCGTTCCAAGCAGCGCGGCGCCGAAGGCAACCGCGACCGCGAGCAACAGCACCCAGCCCTGCAGCCGGAAGCGCAGCTCGGGAAACCGGAAGTACTCGGTGTAGATCGCGGCCAGCCCGGTGCCCGCCCAGAGGCCGAGCCCGACGCCCAGCACGCAACCGACCAGCACGATCAGCCCGGTGAGCATCCCGTAGTGGAACGCGATATCCCGATTGCGGTAGCCGAAGGCCTTCAGCACTGCGACCTGCTCGCGCTGCGAGCGGATGATCCGGCCCATCACCACGTTCAGCAGAAAGGCCGAGACCAACAGGAAAATCGTCGGCAGAATCGCGGCCTGGGCGCGCAACTGCCGCAGTTCCTCGTGCAAGAAGCGGTGCGACGGCTGGTCGTCGCGGCCGTGGGCGCCGATGCCGCCGTAGCGCGCGAGAATCCGGTCCAGTTGTTCGATCACCGCGGCCTCGGAGGCGCCGGCCTGCAGGGTCATGACCACATTGTTGAACGCACCGTCCATGCCGTAGGCACCGGCCAGCGCGCGCCGGTTCATCCACAGGATGCCGTAGCGTTCGTAGTCGGGCAGCAGGTCGGTTGGCGCGATCTGGTAGACGAACTCCGGCGACAGCACGATGCCGCTGACCCGTAGCGTGGTCAGGCGCCCGTGGATGATTGCGTGCAGCGGGTCGCCGGCACGCAGCCCGTGCGCCTCGGCGAAGGCGTCGCTGACCGCGACCTGGTCGGAGCGCCCCGAATCCGGCAGCCGCCCCTCGCGCAGGTAGAGCTGGTTCAGCAGCGGCTGGCGCCCGTCCGGGATCGACAGCAGCAGGCCGCGCACCGGATCATCGAAGTCGGGAACCTCGAGCCGCACCGCGGCCTGTACCCGGGTCTCGGCAACGTTCACGCCCGGGATCTCGCGAAGCCGCTCGGCCAGGCTGTCGGGGGCACGTTTCAGGTCCGCGAACACGTCGGCGAAGTGATGGTCCTCGTAGAAACGCTCCTGGGTCAGCGACAGCGCGTCCAGCGTGGTCACCGCGATGATCAGCGTCATCACCCCCGCCGCGATCACCACCGCGATCGCCGCCACCTGCCCCTTCAGCGTCGCGAGGTCGCGCAGCAGCTTGCGGTCGAGGGCGCGCATCGAGAGGCCTGCGCTACCAGCGCAGTTCCCCCGGCGCGCGGCGCCGCGCGTTCTCGTGCACCTCGGCCACCTCCCCGTCGTGCAGCCGGACCACGCGGTCGGCCATTTCGCCGATCACCTCGTTGTGGGTGATGATCGCGACCGTGGTGCCGATTTCGCGGTTGATGTGCTCCAGCGCCTCGAGCACCCGGATCCCGGTCTTCGAGTCCAGTGCCCCGGTGGGTTCGTCGCAGAGCAGAACCGCCGGCTGCTTCGCGATCGCGCGCGCGATCGCGACGCGCTGCTGCTCGCCGCCGGAGAGCTGCGACGGGAAGTGGTCGAGCCGCGCCTCCAGTCCGACCAGAGCCAGCGCCTGTTCGGCCGGCATCGGGTTGCGGGCGATATCGGTGACGATCGCGACATTCTCCCGCGCGGTCAGGCTCGCGATCAGGTTGTAGAACTGGAATACGAAACCGACGTGTTCGCGCCGAAATGCGGTCAGCGTCTTGTCCGAGGCACGGGTCAGATCCTGGTTCCGGTAACGCACGCGGCCCCCGGTTGCGGTATCGAGCCCGCCCATGATGTTCAGCAGCGTCGACTTGCCCGAGCCCGAGGCGCCCAGCATCACCAACAGCTCGCCGGCGTAGAGGTCCAGGTCCACGCCGCGCAGCGCGTGGATCTCGACCTCGCCCATCAGGTACGTCTTGGTCAGACCGCGGGTTTCGAACACGATCTCCCGGTTTCGGGGGCCTTCCGGTCGACTCGGTGCGGCGACGTCCATGGTTCGATTCTACGGAATCCGCCGGCCCAGGACAGCGATCCCGGGGGCTCGGCCGGGACTGCCCGCGGACGCTGAAGCAGGCGGCCCCGGAGTCGTTTCAGTGGACCAGCACGGCCCCGCGCAAACCGCTGCCGGGGGTCCGGGCCACGGTACGCAGGATGTCGACGAAGACCTCGGCAGCCGCCGGGTCGCGTTCGCGGAAGCCCTCGAAACCGGTCACGACCAGCACCCGTTCCGGGCCGCTGCGATTCTCGGGACCGAACAGGGCCTCTTCCAGCGCGTCCCAGTTGAAGCCGAACCAGGCACCGAAGCCCAGCGCCTGGTGGAGTCTGTCCAGCAGCATCGCCTTGTCGGCCACGCCGACCAGGTCCACATGCTGCGCGTCCAGAGACCCGTGCCGCAGCGCGTCCAGGACCGCAGCCGGGTCGCTGCCGCCAGGAAGTTCGAGCAGCGGCTCCGGGCCGGCCAGCCAGTCGGGCAGCGTCGACGGGTCGGCCGGGGGCGGCATCAGCGAATCCTCCGGAAACTTCGGTAATGGTCGTGAGTGTAGTAGACCTCGCCATCCTCCCCGATCACCAGGCGCTGGGGACCGGCATGCGAGATGCCGGGCGTGCGGATCACGTATTCGCGGTAATGCCCGGACGGCCGCGCGGGCAGCAGTCCCTCGCGGTTGTGGAACACGCCGCCGTCGTTGCGGTGCGGGTCACTCTCGCCGGCGGCGATACGCTCGAGGGCCGGCGCCAGATCGACGTCGCCCTGCCACGCCACCCGGCCGTCCAGATCGCGCACCTCGACGTTGGGTACCACCAGGCCGTGGTCGCCCGCCGGGGCTAGCTCCTCGACCGGGGACGGTGCCGGGTCCGGGCCCAGCCAGGAATTCGGCCCGAACTGCAGGGCCGCAAAGGCGACGGCCAGGATCAGCAGGGTCAGCAACAACGGTTTGTTCGACATCCGGGTATCCTCCGCGGGTCGGAATCAGCGCCTGTAACCATACCCCCTGCGCCAACGCAGGGCAGGGCAGCGGGATCCGTCCGGCAAGGCGCGGGGCACCGGACAGTCCGCGCACGCGCGAGTCTGCGCCGGCAACGCGGCAACCCCACAACGTTGCCAGGCGCGTTCAGGGGCAATCACAGCCAGCATCGGTTATCAGCCATCGTCGGTCGGGAAGCGCATCCGGCCCCGTCCCTGCTTGCGCTGTCCGCGGGCCTTCTTGCCGCTCAGGCGACGCTCCCGCGAGGCGCGGGTCGGGCGCATCGGGATGCGCGGCGCCGGGGGCCGCTCGGCTTCGCGCAGCAGCTCCGCGAGGCGCTCGAGCGCATCCTCGCGGTTGCGTTCCTGGCTGCGGAAGCGCTGCGCGTGGATGATCAGCACGCCCTCGCGCGAGATGCGCTTGCGCGCGATCCGGCACAGACGCTCCCGGATCTCGGACCCGAGGGCCGGACAGGTCTGCACGCGGAAGCGAAGCTCCACCGCGCTGTCGGTCTTGTTCACGTGCTGGCCACCCGGGCCGGTCGAGCGCTTGTAGCGGAACTCGAGATCCTCCTCGGGCAATGCGAAGCCCGGGCCGACCGCGATCAGCGCCATACGGGTTTCTCCGGGCCCGCGCAAGCGGGTTTCGCGATCCCAGCCACGCCGTCGGACGCATTCAGGGGCGGCCGCGGCGGGCAGGCAAACCCTCGCACCGGGTGGGTTGCGGGGCGCTGGCCGTGCCTTGCGGCATCCCCTGCCCGGGCAGCCGCGACAGGGCGCCCGGATCCCTGCGCGATCACGGCCGTGCGTCGTGCCGGTTTGTTGTCGGCGCCAGAAATCCTTAGGCTATGCGCCTTCCCGTACCGGGTCGCCCTGCGGCCGGCGGTCTCGCCCGGGCATGAATCCCCCGGGTTCGGGGTCCGCACATCGCGGCCCCGGCCAGGCCCGCCGCGATGTCTTCGCATCCGCGGGACAGCGGCATCGCGCCGTGTTCGCTGCTGATCGGCGAATCCGTTCACCAACAGCCAAGGAGTCTCCATGTCCGCCCTGATCTGCGGTTCCATCGCCTTCGACACCATCATGGTCTTTCCCGATCGCTTCAAGAACCACATCCTGCCGGACAAGGTGCATATCCTCAACGTCTCCTTCCTGGTACCGGAGATGCGCCGGGAGTTTGGCGGCTGCGCCGGCAACATCGCCTACAACCTGAAACTGCTCGGCGGCGAACCCGTCCCGATGGCCACCGTCGGCTCGGACTTCGGCGTGTACGCGGAATGGCTGGACCAGCAGGGAATCGACCGCCGCCACGTACGCACCATCGACGGCAGCTTCACGGGCCAGGCGTTCATCACCACCGACCAGGACGACAACCAGATCACCGCGTTCCATCCGGGCGCGATGAACTTCTCGCATCACAACCGGGTGCAGGATGCCGAGGGCGTCCGCCTGGGAATCGTCTCCCCCGACGGCCGCGACGGCATGATCCAGCATGCCGCCCAGTTCGCCGAGGCCGGCATCCCGTTCTTTTTCGACGTCGGGCAGGGACTGCCGCTGTTCAGCGGCGACGACCTGACGCGCTTCCTGGAGCAGGCGACGTACGCCGCCTTCAACGACTACGAGGCTCAGCTGACGGCCGAACGCACCGGCCTGACGCTGGAACAGATGGCCGAGCGTGTGGATGCGATGATCGTGACCCGCGGCGGCGAGGGATCGGACATCTACACCGCCGGCCAGCGCATCACCATCCCCGCAGTGCAACCGACTGCGGTGGTCGACCCCACCGGCTGCGGCGACGCCTACCGCGCGGGACTGCTCTACGGGCTGGAGAACGGCATGGACTGGGAGACGACGGGCCGGATCGCCTCGCTGCTCGGGTCCATCAAGATCGCGACCGCCGGAACCCAGAACCACCACTTCACGCGCGACGAATTCGCCGAGCGCTTCCACGAGGCCTTCGGCTACCGGTTCTGATCGCGCGATCCCGGCCGGCTCCGGCGGGCCGGGACACCCGAACCGGTGCCGGCCCCCATCGGGCCGGCACCGGAACGCCCCGCAGACTCAGCAGTCGCCGAGGCGGCGCCCTTCGAGCACGATCTCCATCTGCATCGGTCCCATCGGGGTGTTCATCCGCGCGGACATCGTGCCCTCGGCACGATCACCGAGAAAATGCATCTCGGCGTCCATCGTCATGTCCATGCCGTCCTCGTGCTGGCAGCTCATGGTGTAATTCATCCCGTCGGCGCGAACGTCCTGGGAGGTGATCTCGCATTCCTCGACATCGACGTCGAACAACTGCCCGTCGGACAGATCCTCGGCGGTCACGCACTCGCGACTGGTCTCGCGCTGCTCGGGCATCATCCCGCCCGCGAATGTCGTGGTCGTGACCATTTCCCACTCGCCGGGCTGCAGATTGGGCTGCGTGGCCGATACCGCCAGGGGCAGTGCGAGCAGGGCGGCTGCGAGGAGGCTGCGACAGAGCATGGCATGGTTCCTTATCGGTTGGGCGAAGGGGGACGCGATCCGGTCGCCCGCCGCGCAGTCGTCCCCAGCAGGATGCGAGCGGAAGGCCGCCACGCTGCCACGCCCGTTCGGGAAGGTCAATCCGAACCCGGCCGGTGGGGTGATACCCTGGTCTCCTCACGCAGACACCGCCGGCCGTACGAGTACGATCGTCGGGCCGCAACTCCGCACGGGGAGAAAGCCTCACGATGCCGCCGTCCGCCCGCCAGCCCCGCCCGCCGCAAGTCTCCGTCAGCCGCGGATCAGCGGCGATCCTGCTGCTGATTCTGAGCCTGCTGGCCGCCTGCTCGCCGGGGCCGGAACCCCTGTCACCGCTGGGTGCCGACGCGGTGATCCTGGCCTTCGGGGACAGTCTCACCGCGGGTACCGGTGCCGATGCCGGCGCTTCGTTTCCGGCGGCGCTCGAGCAACTGACCGGGCGCAGGGTCATCAATGCCGGGCACCCGGGCGAACGCTCGGCCGAGGGCCTGGCCCGTCTGCCAACGCTGCTCGACGAACACCGGCCCGACCTGCTGATCCTGACCCACGGTGGTAACGACCTGCTGCGGCGTATGGACACCGACCAGACGCGGGACAACGTCGCGGAGATGGTGCGCCTGGCGCGCTCGCAGGGCGTCGACGTGCTGCTGGTGGCCGTGCCGGCGCCGACCCTGCTGCGGCTGCGCAGCGAACCGATCTACGCCGGGATCGCCGACGAATTCCGCATTCCGCTCGAGGACGGGGCCCTGGCACACATCCTGTCCCGGGACGCGCTGAAGGCCGACCCGATCCACCCGAATGCCGCAGGCTACCGCGTGCTGGCCGAACGCATTCACGAATTGCTGGAACGGTCCGGGGCGCTTTGATCCTCCGCCGGTTCACGCCCCCGGACGCAGCGGCCGCGGCCGCACTTACCGCGGAGCACCGGTGGCCGAGGAAACGCGCAGTGCCCGCAAGCGGCCACAGCGTGAGCGTCAGCGCATCGCGGCGAGGAAATGCATGTGCCGTTCGTACTGTTCGAGCACGTCGTTGATCACGTCCTCCCGCGCCCAGCCCATCACGTCGTAGTCCTGGCCGCCCTCCTTCAGGTGGACCTCGGCGCGGTAGTACTTGAGCGTTTCCAGCCGCTTGTCGCGGGTGTCGCGCATCACGAAGGTCGGAGGCTCGTAGGCGCGGGGGCGCACCGAGTAGAAGAAATCGATCTCGTCGCCGTGGCGCACCTCCACCCACACGCGGCCATCCTCGCCTTCGCCCACCTCCGCGGCCAGGTTCTGCTTGCGCAGTTCGTGGGCAACCTCGGTCAACGCCGGCTTGACCGACTCGGAGATGTAGCGGAGCACTTCCTTGCGCTTGGGCTGGTGAATCATCGCGTGCAGCCGGTTGCGCCAGTTGCGAGCGGCATGCGGGCCGCTGGGCATCACCCGCGCCTCGCGCAGGCTGATGCGTTTCACGCCCTCGATGCGCAACGCGCTGAGCAGTCCCCAGCACATCAGGATCATCACGATCGTGAACGGGAGCGCGCTGGCGATCGTCGCGGTCTGCAAGGCTGCAAGCCCCCCGGCGATCAGCAGTGCCGCGGCAACGATACCCTCGACGATCGCCCAGAAAATGCGCTGCCAGGTGCGGGAATCGTCCCGGCCCCCGGACGTCAGAATATCCACCACGAGCGAGCCCGAGTCCGAAGAAGTCACGAAGAAAGTCACCACCAGGGTCGTCGCGATCAGCGCCATCAGCCCCGACAGCGGCAGGTGTTCGAAGAACTGGAACAGTGCCACCGAAGTGTCGGCCGCCACCGCGTCCGCCAGTTCGGTGATGCCCTGCACCATGATCATGTGCAGCGCGGTGTTGCCGAAGAAGGTCATCCACATCAGCGTGAAACCCAGGGGCACCAGCAGCACGCCGACCACGAACTCGCGGATCGTGCGCCCGCGCGAAACCCGCGCGATGAACATGCCGACGAACGGCGCCCAGGCGATCCACCACCCCCAGTAGAACAGGGTCCAGCCACCGATCCAGCTGGTCGGCTCGTAGGCGTAGAGGTTGAAAGTCATGTGGAACAGGTTGGAGACGTAGTTGCCGGTGTTCTGGACCAGCGTCTGGAGCAGGAGCACGGTCGGCCCGGCGATCAGCACGAAAGCCAGCAGGCCGCCGGCCAGGATCATGTTCAGCAGCGAGATGCGGCGAATCCCGGCATCGAGACCGAGGGCCACCGAGACCGTCGCGATCGCGGTGATCGCCGCGATCAGGATCACCTGGATCGTCACGGTGCTGGGCACTCCAAACAGGTATTCGAGCCCGGAGTTGATCTGGATCACGCCGAAACCGAGCGAGGTGGCCACTCCGAAGATCGTCCCCAGCACCGCGAAGATGTCGACGACGTGACCGATCGGCCCGTAAATGCGCTCTCCGATCAGCGGATACAGCGAGGAACGGATGGTCAGCGGCAGACCGTGCCGGAACGCGAAATACGCGAGCGCCAAGGCCACCACCGCGTAGATCGCCCAGGCGTGCACGCCCCAGTGGAAGAACGTGATGCGCATCGACTGCCGCGCGGCCTCCACGGTCTCTGGATCGCCGACCGGCGGTGTCACGTAGTGCATCACCGGTTCCGCGACCCCGAAAAACATCAGGCCGATGCCCATCCCGGCGGAAAACAGCATTGCGAACCAGGATCCGTAGCTATAGTCCGGCTCGCTGTGGTCCGGGCCGAGCTTGATGCGCCCGAAACCCGAGAGGGCCAGCGCGATCACGAACACGATGAACCCGGCGACGGCCAGCACGTAGAACCAGCCGGCGGAGTCGGTGATCCATCCCTGCACCGCGTCGAACAGGATCCCCGCAGTCTCGGTGAATACCGCCGCGAGCAGCACGAAGACCAGGGTCAGGACCGCCGAGACGATGAATACCGGCGGGTTCATCTGGATCCACGGCGGACTCCCCTTCGAAGTCGTGCCGTTCGCTCCGTCATGCTCCGCCATAGTGATCCCCCCGACGCTCTCCCGTGACCGGCAGGCACCGGCCCGAGCGTACTTGAGCACGAAGCGTGGCTCGCGGTCAAAAGGCACCGCCCCTTGGGGGACAGCTGGAAATGGCGCCAGCGTGGCCTATCCTTAGTGTTCAGAACACCGATAGCGAAACGACAGACGAGTGAACATGATCAGCATCAGGGGTTTCGGCCCGCTCGCGCTTGCAGTGCTGGCACTGGGCGCGAGCCAGACCACGTTGTCCGAGTGGGAACAAGAACTGAATCGCGGCGCGAGCGCCGACGACACCGGGTTCCCGATGCTCGCGCAGCAGGATCCGCGTGCCCCGCGCAGCACCTTTCGGGGCCAGCCGGAGTATCCGCCACCCGACTACCTGGCCGACTTCGAAGAAGGGCAGGATCGCCAGACCCAGCGGGCGGAACGCGATTCCGGCCAGCGATTCGACCCGCGCAGCGTAGACCCCGGGCAAGCGGCCCCGGAATTCGCACCCGGCGGCTACGGCCGCAGCCTTCCCGGCGGCGTGACCGGGCGTACGGAAACGCCCCGTACCGATTTCGGTTCGGTGACCGGGCGCGGCAGCGCGCCCGCCACCCCCGGCACGATGCCGCGGCGCGGCGACTACGGTGCCCCTTTCCGGCCTGGCGGTTTCCCCGGCGACCGGGGGCGCATGCCGGACCCGCGCGAGCGCACGCCCCCGCCGACCGGCCCCGGGGAATATCCGGGGGCCGAACCCCGCTGGCCGGAACGCCCACCCGTACCCACCCGGGAACACCAGTGGCCAACCGCACCCGGGGGCAGTTACCAGACCCAGCCCGAGTTCCCCTCGCAGCAGCGGCAACGCGACCGGCGCGAAGCGCCATCACGCGGCTTCCCGGACGCGCCGGAATTCCCTGCGCCGGGCCGTAGTTTCGACTGGCGGCGGTAACGCCGCGGATCAGTCGCGGCGGCGCCAGATCAGGGTGAGGTTGTTGACCGGCATCACGATCCGGTCGACGAGTTCCAGCGCGCAGTCTCGAGCCGCCTCGTGCAGCTGATCCAGATCGCGTACCCCCATTCCGGGATTGCTGCGGCGCAATGCCGCATCGAAGCCGGCGTTCGACGCTGCGGTATGCCGGCCGCTGATCGCGAACGGCCCGTACATCGCGAACAGCCCGCCGCCGCGTAGCACCTGTCCGACGCCGGCGAGCATCGCGAGCACTTCGGGCCAGTGCATGATGTGCGCGGTATTGGCCGTGTAGGCATAGTCGAAGACCTCGTCCGGCCAAGGGCCGGTCGCCACGTCGAGCACGCGCACCGGGCGCAGATTCGGCAGCCCGGCGCTGACCCGCCAGGCCTCGATGCCCGCGGCATGGGCGGCGACATCACTCGCCTGCCACTCCAGGTGCGGCAGGGCCGCAGCGAAATGAACCGCATGCTGACCGGTACCACTGCCGATCTCGAGCACGCTTCCCGGGGCGCGGAACCACTCGCGCAGCACCGCGAGGATCGGATCCTTGTTCTGCTCGGCCGATTCGGCAAAGGGCCGCTGCATGCTCAGACCTGCGGCAGCCGCGCGCGCAACCAATCGATGGTCGCCTGCGTAGCCCCATCATGCGCATGGCCCGCGCCCGGCTCGGCAAAATCCTCGAGCACGCGGCCGGCCAGCTGCTTGCCCAGCTCGACCCCCCACTGGTCGAAGGCATTGATGCCCCAGAGCGTCGCGAGCAGGTAGATCTTGTGCTCGTAGAGCGCGATCAGCGCGCCGAGCGTCTGCGGATCCAGCCGCTCCAGCAGGATCACCGTGCTCGGCCGGTTGCCCGGGAAGCTGCGATGCGGCGCCAGCCGCGTCACCTCCGCCTCGGGCAGCCCCTCCGCGGCCATCTCCGCAGAGGCCTCCACGGCGGTCTTGCCCAGGGCCAGCGCCTCGGCCTGCGCGACGAGGTTCGCGAGCAGGATCGGATGATGTCCGGGCAGGCCGTGTTCGGGTTGCGCGACGCCGATGAACTCGGTGGGCGCCCACCGCGTACCCTGGTGCAGCAGCTGGTAGAACGCATGCTGCCCGTCGGTGCCCACCGCGCCCCAGACCAGCGACCCGGTCTCGTGCTCGGGCGCAGTGCCGTCATGACGCACACCCTTGCCCAGGCTCTCCATCTCCGCCTGCTGCAGATACGACGGCAGCAGTTTCAGCCGTTCGTCGTAAGGCAGCACCACGCGCGCGCAGGCGCCCAACAGGTTGTGGTTCCAGACATCCACCAGCGCCATGCGCATCGCCGCGTTCGCAGCCGCCGGCGCCTCCAGCACGTGCTGGTCCACCGCCTGTGCGCCGGCCAGGAACGCGCGGAATCCGTCCATGCCCAGGTACAGCGCGATCGGCAGGCCGATCGCCGACCACACCGAGTAGCGCCCGCCGACCCAGTCCCAGAACCCGAACATGTTGCGCGTGTCGATGCCGAATGCCGCGACCCGCTCGGCATGCGTCGAGACGGCCACGAAATGCCGGGACACGGCCTCGGGGTGATCGGTGTGGCGCAGCAGCCAGGATCGGGCGGAGCGGGCGTTGGTCAGCGTTTCCTGGGTGCCGAAGGTCTTCGAGGCGATGATGAACAGCGTGGTCTCCGGATCGACCTGCCCGAGCACCTCGTCCAGCGCAGCACCGTCGATGTTGGAGACGAAGTGCATGTCCAGCACACGCCCATCGGCAGCGGGCACGGCCAGCGGCGCAAGTGCTCGGCAGACCATCCGCGGACCCAGGTCGGACCCGCCGATGCCGATATTCACCACGCTGCGGACCGGGCGCCCCGAATACCCGACGTGGCTACCGTCATGAACCCGCTGCACCAGATTCCCGATGGCATCGAGAACCGCGTGCACATCCCCGACCACGTCGCGGCCGTCGATCACGCACTGGGCATTGCGCGGCAGGCGCAGCGCCATGTGCAACGCCGCCCGGTCCTCGGTGGTGTTCACGTGCTCCCCGCGGTTCTGACGCTCCAGCGCCTGGTCCAGCCGCGCGGCATCCGCAAGCGCATACAGCGCCTGCCAGGCCGCCCCGTCCAGACGCTGGCGGGTCCAGTCCAGGCGCATCCCCGCCAGATCGAGCACGTCGCGCTCGACCCGCTCCGGCTCCCCGGTCAGCAGGTCACGCAGGCGAATGTGGCGGAGGCGGTCGCGCGCTTCGGCCAGTTGCGGCCAAGGCAATGCAGCGTGGGTCTGGGACACGTGGGCTCCTGAGGTCTGCGGGCAGGAAATAGTCGTAGGCCTTACACTACGAGGTCATAAACTACAACGGCAGCCCCGGCCAGACAACGCGCCCCGGAGTCCGCACCATGCGCATCCTCTTTGCGAGCAGTGAAGCCTTTCCACTGGCCAAGACCGGCGGGCTGGGCGATGTCAGTTCGAGCCTGCCGGCGGCACTGAAACGGCAGCGGCAGGATGTGCGCCTGGTGCTGCCGGCCTATCCCCGCGCGGTCAGCCGGCTGGCGGATCCCACCCGCCTGCCCGGCCCTGCCAGCGCCCCCTGGAGCCTGATCCAGGGCTATCTTCCGGGCACCTCGGTGATGGTGTACCTGGTCGACTGGCCGATGTACTTCCAGCGCGATGGCGATCCGTACCGAGCCACCGATGGCAGTGACTGGCCGGACAATGCACATCGGTTCGCCGCATTCGCGCAGGCGGTGGCCGCGATCAGCGTCGACGAGGCGCAGCTCGACTGGGCCCCTGAGATCCTGCACGTCAACGACTGGCAGACCGGGCTGGTTCCGGTTCTGCTGCGGCACCATCCGCGGCGCCCGCCGACGCTGTTCACCATCCACAACCTCGCCTACCAGGGCCTGTTCCCGGGCGAACTGCGGCACCAATTGGGCCTGCCGGAGGATCTCTGGCACTGGGAGGCGCTCGAGTTCCACGGACAGCTCTCGTTCATGAAAGGGGGCCTGGTCTTCTCCGACGCGATCACCACCGTTTCGCCGACCTACGCCCGCGAGATTCAGACACCCTTGGCCGGAATGGGCCTGGACGGCGTGCTGCGGGCGCGCTCGGCCCGTCTCCACGGGATCCTGAACGGCGTCGACTACAGCGAGTGGAATCCCGAGAGGGATGGCTACCTGACCGCGCATTATCACGCCGACAACCTCGAGGGCAAGGCCGCGAACAAGGCCTCACTGCAGGAGGAGCTGCAACTCCCGGTGCGCCCGGATCTGCCGCTGCTGGGACACGTCGGACGCATGGTGGTGCAAAA
The DNA here is from genome assembly GCF_000321415.2 of Thioalkalivibrio nitratireducens DSM 14787. NCBI lineage: Bacteria > Pseudomonadati > Pseudomonadota > Gammaproteobacteria > Chromatiales > Ectothiorhodospiraceae > Thioalkalivibrio > Thioalkalivibrio nitratireducens. The sequence goes on from NC_019902.2 coordinate 2,901,124, forward strand.
GGGCATCGACCTGCTGCTCGAGGCCTGCGAGCCGTTCTTGGCGGAACGGCGGATGCAGCTCGCGCTGGTCGGGAGTGGCGACCACATCTTCGAGGAATCGGCGCGAGCCCTCGCCCGCGCCCACCCGGACTACTGCAGCGTCGTAATCACCTACAACGAAGGGCTTGCGCACCAGCTCGAGGCCGGATCCGACGCCTTCCTGATGCCCTCGCGCTTCGAGCCCTGCGGGCTGAACCAGATGTACAGCCTGCGCTACGGCACTCCGCCGATCGTGCACGCCACCGGGGGCCTTGCGGATACGGTGATCGACGCCAACCCGGCAACCCTGGACGATGGCACGGCCACGGGCTTCTGCTTCATGCCCGCAACCGCCGCCGCGCTGGGCGAGGCGATCGAACGCGTCCTGACCCTGTTCGGCGAACCGGGTCAGGAACGCTGGCAGACGATGATCCGCAAGGGCATGGCGCGGGATTTCGGCTGGAGCCAGAGCTCGGCGGCATACCTGGAGCTCTACCGCGACCTGCGGGGGTCGCCACGCGGCTGAAGGGCGCGATCCTCCGGGCGCCGCAAGCGCCTGGGGTATAATGCAGCCTTTCAACCCGAACAGGTGACGAGGCCGGCCTTCATGCCGGCCTCGTTCGTGCAGGCGATACCATGACCGAGAACCGTACAGACGAACGCTTTCTGCCCAAGGACAAGGAGCTGCGCGCGCGGGTCCGGCTGTTTGGCGAACTGCTCGGGAACGTGATCCGCCGGCTCGAGGGCGAAGCGGTGCTGGACGCGGTCGAGGCCCTGCGCAAGGGCTTCGTGAACCTGCGCAAGCGCGAGGATCCGAGGCTGCGCGAACGCATGATGCGCTGCATCGTGCACCAGACCCCCGAGATGACCGAGCGCATCATCCGGGCCTTCAGCATCTATTTCAGCCTGGTCAACATCGCCGAGGAAGATCTCTTCTACCGCTGGCGCCGCGCCCAGGTGAGCAGCGGCGAACCGCTGTGGACCGGATCGTTCGACCGCACCCTGCGCCAGTTGCACCAGGAAGGGGTCTCGGCGGCGGAGCTGGAACGGCTGCTGTCGGGGCTGAGCTACATGCCGGTATTCACCGCGCACCCGACCGAGGCGCGCCGGCGCACCACGATGCAGAACCAGCGCCGCGTGTTCCAGACCGCGGACCGGCTCAACCAGCCGCGCATCGGTGGCGCCGAGCGCCGGCTGCTGATCGAGGAGCTCGAGGCACAGATCCAGATCCTCTGGCGTACCAACGAGGTACGGGTGAAGAAACCGCAGGTGCGCGACGAGATCAAGTACGGGCTGTTCTATTTCGAGGAAAGCCTGTTCGAGGCCATCCCGCAGACGTACCGCTTCCTCGAGAAAGCCGTGCGGCGTACCTACGGGATCCAGCCGGACGGGAGCCTGCCCATCCGCATTCCCGCGTTCCTGCGCTTCGGCTCGTGGATCGGCGGCGACCGCGACGGCAACCCGAACGTGACCCCCGAAGTCACGATGCTCGCGTGCCGGCTGGCGATGCAGCAGGTGCTGCGGGAGTACATCCGGCGCGTGACCCACCTGCGCAACGTGCTGACGCACTCGTCGCTGATGTGCGCGCCCTCGGCCGAGTTCCTGGCGAGCCTCAAGACCGACAGCAGCATCGCGCCCGCGGTGTTCCAGGGGTACATGGACCGCTACGAAACCGAGCCCTACCGCCGCAAGCTCCAGATCATGGCGTACCGCCTGAAGGAAACGCTCGCGACGGTGGAACGGCGCCTGGCCGGAGAGAGCGCGGTACTGCCGGTGATGTCGGCCTATGCCGGGGCCGACGCCTTCCTCGCAGACCTGCGGGTGATCCACGACTCGCTGGTCAGCCACGGCGAGCGCAACATCGCCGCCGGCGAACTGACGGACCTGATCCGCCTTGCCGAGACCTGCGGCTTTCACCTGCATCACCTCGACGTACGTCAGGAATCGACCGTGCACAGCGCGGCGGTCGCGGCCATCCTGGCCCAGACCGATCTGGCCGCCGACTACGAGACGCTCGACGAGCCCGGGCGGATTGCGCTGCTGAGCGAACTCATCGACCGGCCGGACCTCCCCGAACCGGATCCCGAACGGCTCGATGCCACCGCGCGCGAAACCCTGCGCGTGTTCGAGGTGATTCGCGAGATGCGCGTGGAGGTCGGCCCCGAGGGTATCGGCACCTATGTGATCTCGATGACGCACGCCGCGTCGCACGTGCTCGAGGTGCTTTTTCTGGGGCGCCTGGCCGGACTCGCGGGCGAAGCGTCGGACGGGCCGTTCTGCCACCTGCGGGTCACCCCGCTGTTCGAGACGATCGAGGATCTGCTGCACGTCGAGGACGTACTCGAGGGCCTGCTCGCCACGCCCACCTATGCACGCATGCTCGCCGCGAGCGGCAACGTGCAGGAGGTGATGCTCGGCTACTCCGATTCCTGCAAGGACGGCGGCATCCTGGCGTCGAGCTGGAACCTCTACGAGGCGCAGAAGAAAATCGTCGCGATCACTGAGCGCTTCGGCGTGCGCTGCCAGCTGTTCCATGGCCGTGGCGGCACCGTGGGTCGCGGCGGCGGCCCGACCCACGAGTCCATCCTGGCCCAGCCGCCGGCCACGGTGCAGGGCCGGATCAAGTTCACCGAACAGGGCGAGGTGCTGTCGTACAAGTATAGCAACGTGGAAACAGCCGTGTACGAGATCGGCGTCGGCGCCACCGGCCTGATCCTCGCGAGCCGCAGCTTGATCCGCGCGCCCGCCCGGGACCGCGACGAACACATGGCGACGATGAACGAGCTCGCAGGGCTCGGCGAGGACGCCTACCGGGAACTGGTCGACCGCACCCCCGGCGTGCTCGATTACTTCTACGAGAGCACGCCGGTACAGGAGATCGGTTTTCTGAACATCGGCTCGCGCCCCTCGCACCGGCGCAAGAGCGACCGTTCCAAGACCTCGATCCGTGCGATTCCCTGGGTTTTCGGCTGGGCCCAGTCGCGCCACACCCTGCCCGCCTGGTACGGCATCGGGGCGGCGCTGGCCGCCTGGCGCGGCGAGGATCCCGCCCGGCTGGAACTGCTGCAGCAGATGTACCGCGACTGGCCGTTTTTCCGGTCGTTGCTGTCCAACAGCCAGATGGCGCTGACCAAGGCCGACATGCGCATGGCCGCCGACTACGCGAAACTCTGCAGCGACCAGGCACTGGCGGGGCAGGTCTTCGAGAAGGTGCGCGAGGAGTACGCGCGCACGGTGCGCGAGGTGCTGCTGGTGGCTCAGCTCGATGCGCTGATGGACGAAACGCCGCTGCTGGCCCTGTCGCTACAGCGCCGCAATCCCTACCTGGATCCGCTGAACAGCATCCAAATCCACCTGCTGCGCGAGTCGCGGGCGCTGGAGGCGGGGCAGCCGGAAGGGGAGGAAACCGACAATCCCTGGATGTCGCCGCTGCTCCGTTCGATCAACGCCATCGCGGCGGGAATGCGCAACACCGGGTAAACCAGTGCCAGTCGCGTGCCGCGCCTGACCGGCCGCGACCGGGATTGCGATGCAGCCCCGGGGGCCCGTATCACGACGATACCCGGCGTTCAGGCGGCCTGGACGGGGATCTCGTGACCGGTGCGGGTGATCGCGTTGCCCGGACCCAGGTAGACGAGGTTCGGCGTGAAGCGGCTGGCCTCGGCGGCATCGAGTTGCGCGTAGGCACAGATGATCACCCGGTGTCCCACCGCGGCCTTGTGCGCCGCGGCACCGTTCACCGAAACCACGCCGGAGCCGGGTTCGGCCTCGATCGCGTAGGTGGTGAAACGCTCGCCGTTGTCCACGTTGTAGATCTGGATCTGCTCGAACGGCAGAATACTCGCAGCCTGCAACAGATGCGTGTCGATCGCGCACGAGCCCTCGTATTCGAGTTCGCAGTGCGTCACCCGGGCCTTGTGCAGCTTGCCCTTCAATAGCGTGATCATCATAGGCGGGGTCCCCGTTGGCACTGGCGACCAGACGTGATTGTGCGGCGCATTATGAGCGAATCCCCGGTCACCGGCAAACTTCCCGCATCACAAACGCAGGTTATCGATCAGCCTTGTACCGCCCAGCCAGGCCGCGGCCAGCAGGATCAATTCCCGGTCGCCCGCGTCCGGCTCGCCCAGGTCGCTGCAGCGCCGAACCTCGACGTAGTCCGGTTCGAAACCGGACTCACGCAGCCGTTCGCGGGCCTGTGCGGTACATTCCGCGAATACCGCCGGCCACCGATCCGGCTCGGCCACGCAGGCCGCCGCGGCCTCCCGCAGGCTGCGGTAGAGTTCCGGCGCCCGCCGGCGAGCCGACTCGGACAACTGGCCGTTGCGCGAACTCAGCGCCAGCCCGTCGGCCTCGCGTACGGTCGGCACGGCATCGATCAGCACCGGGAAATTCAGCGCGGCCACCATGGCCTCGATCAGCTTCAGCTGCTGATAATCCTTTTCGCCGAAGACTCCGACGTCCGGCTGCACCAGGTTGAACAGCTTGGCCACGACCGTCGCAACACCATCGAAATGGCCGGGTCGGGACACACCCTCGAGAATCCCGGACAGTTGCGGCACCGTCACCCGTGCCGGCACGCACCCTTCCGGGTACATCTCGGTGGGCTCCGGGCAAAACAGCGCATCGACGCCAGCCTCGGCGAGTTTCCTGGCGTCGGCGTCGAGCGTACGCGGGTAGCGTTCCAGATCATCGGGGCGATCGAACTGCATCGGATTCACGAACACGCTCACGAGCACCCGGTCGCCCCGTTCCCGGGCATGGCGCACCAGGGCCAGATGCCCGGCGTGCAGATTTCCCATCGTTGGCACAAAGGCCAGCAACTGGGAATCCCGCCGCCGCCATTCGCGGCAAAGAGCGGCTACCTGCCGCCGGTCATGGACGATACGCATGGTTGTCAGTCGAAAGTATGGACGCCGGACACCGGGAAGCGGCGCGAGCGCACTGCGTCGGCATAGGCGGCGATCGCCGCCGCGAGGCTGCCGGCCCCCGCCATGAAATCCTGCGCGAAGCGCGGCGGTTTCGGTGTCAGACCGATCACGTCCTGCAGCACCAATACCTGGCCGTCGCACTCCGGGCTCGCACCGATCCCGATCACTGGAACCCCGGCGGCGTGGGTGATTCGCGTCGCCAGCAGCTCGGGCACGCTCTCCAGCAACAGGCACTGCGCACCCGCGACCTCAAGCGCGCGCGCCTCGGCCTGCATCTGCTCGGCCGCCACGACCCCGCGCCCCTGGACCCGGTAGCCGCCGTACTGGTGCACCGCCTGAGGGGTCAGACCGAGGTGCGCGCACACCGGAATGCCTGCGGCGACCATGCGGTGCACCAGCTCGCTCTGACTGCCGCGGCATTCCACCTTGACCATCTGCGCACCCGCTCGCATCAGCGCCCCGCCCTGCTCCACCGCAGTTGCCGAGTCGCGGTCACCCAGGAACGGGAGATCGGCCATCAGCAACGCGCGCCTGGCGCCCCGCGCGACGGCCTCGAGATGGTAGATCATCTGCTCGATGGTGACCGGCAGCGTCGTGTCATGGCCCTGGACCACCATGCCCAGCGAGTCCCCGACCAGGATCACGTCGATGTCCGCGGCATCCAGCAGGCGCGCAAAACCCGCGTCGTAGGCGGTGAGACAGGTGATGGGCCGGCCCTCGCGCTTGTATTTCTCCAGTGTTCGTATGGTCGTGCGCATGGATCCTCCTTTGCCGCTCACAGGTGGATCGGAAGCGGGTTGAAGTAATGCCGGCCCCCGGGCACCTGCTCCAGGAACTGCACCAGCTGTCGGAAATCCGAGTCGCTGTTCACCCAGTCAATCTCCGCGGCATTCACGATCACCAGTGCCGCCGTATCGAAATGGTAGAAGAACTCGGTATAGGCCGCATTCAGACGCTCCAGGTAGGTGGCATCGATGTGGCGTTCGTATGCCCGGCCGCGGTGACGGATCCGTTCCAGCAGCACATCGACCGGCGCCTGCAGGTAGACGACCAGATCCGGTCCGGGGAGCTGCGGGCGCAGCTGGCGGAACATCTCGTGGTAGATCTCGATCTCGTCCGGCGACAGGTTCAATTCCGCGAACAGCGGATCCTTGTCGACCAGGTAATCCGCCACATGGAGGCGCTCGAACAGCCGCATCTGCGCGACCGGCTTGAGCTGTCGCACCCGCTGCACCAGGAAATGGAGCTGGGTGGCGAGCGCGTACCGGGAACGGTCGACATAGAAGCGTTCGAGGAAGGGGTTCTCGTCGGGTTCCTCGAACAGGGCCTCGGCGCCGAGATGCTGCACCAGCATCCGCGCGAGACTGGACTTGCCCACGCCGATCGGCCCCTCGACCGCGACGAAGCGGAAATCCCCCAGGCTCACGCGCGTGCCACCGTTTCCAGGCACCCGTCGATCGGCACGAGCCCGGATGCCATCCGGCTGCAAAGCCCGGACAATGCCCCGTGGCCCGGGATCTGCAGATCCGGCGCGAGCTCCTGCAGCGGGAACAGCACGAAGTCGCGCTCGGCGATCCCGGGATGCGGCACCCGCAGCCCCGGCTCGTCGACCACGCGGCTGCCATAGAGCAGGATATCCAGGTCCAGCAGCCGGGGTCCCCAGCGCCGGCCGTCGCGGCGGCGGCCGAAGGCGAGCTCGATGCGCTGCAGTTCCCGCAGCAGTTCGCCGGGTCCGAGCGCGGTCCGGATTCGGGCCACCGCGTTCACGTAGTCGGGCTGATCCTGCGGGCCCATCGGCGGATTGCGGTACAGGCGCGAGCATGCGACCAGTCGGCTGCCCGGAATGTCCTCGGACAGGCGGGCACAGGCCCGCGACACCTGTGCGGTGGGATCTCCGAGGTTGGCCCCGATCCCGATGTAGGTGTCGACTGCGGTCTTCATGAAGCCGGCCGCGCCTTGCGTCTGCGGCGACGCCGCGGCCGGGAACGGGCAGGCGACTCCTCGGCACCCGCGCCCGGCCGGGCGGCTTCGTGCTGGCGCGCCTCGCCGCTGTCCTGGAACCGGGTCCACCACTCGCACAGTTCGGGGTCGGCCTGCCCCGCGCGTGCCCGCAGGCAGAGGAAGTCGTAGCCGGCCCGGAAACGGGGGTGCGTAAGCAACCGCGCCGCGCGGGCACCCTGGCTGCGCGGCAGCCGCTGCTGCAGTTCCCAGATTTCGCGCACCACCAGCCCGAAGCGCCGGGGGATCGACACCCGCTGTACCTGGCGCTCGAGTACCGCAGACGCCGCCTGCTGCCAAGCCGCGGCCGGCTCCTCGCCGGCATCGAGGCGCGCCTGCGCCGCGCGCTGCACCGGCGCCCACAGCAGTGCGGCATACAGAAACGCCGGGTGCACGCCCAGTCCTTCCCGGATCCGGTTGTCGGTGTTGTTCAACGCCTCGACCAGGAACGCCCGCACCCCGGCGCCGGTGTCCGGATGCCCGAAGCAGTCAGCGGTCTCGGGGAACATCATCGCGAACAACCCGAAACGTTCCAGTTCGTCCAGGCAGGTCACCGCGGCACCGCTGTGGAAGAGCTTCAGGACCTCGTCGAACAGCCGTGCAGGCGCGGCCGTGGTGAGCAGATCGGCATGCCGGTGCAGCGCCTCGTCAACTTCCGAAGCCAGCCGGAGGCCCAGCTTGGCCGCGAACCGAACTGCGCGCAGCATGCGCACCGGATCCTCGCGCAGGCGCTGCTCCGGGTCGTTGCCGATCAGCCGCAGCACGCCCTCGTGCAGATCCTTCACGCCGTTGGTGAAATCCAGCACCGAGTAGTCGGCGATATCGTAGTACAGCGCGTTGACGGTGAAATCCCGGCGCCAGGCGTCCTGTTCGATGGTGCCATAACAGTTGTCGCGCAGGATGCGCCCGTCCTCGCTCAGTTCGACGTTGCCGTCGTCCTCCTCCCCGGCCCCGATCGGCGCGCGGAAGGTCGCGACCTCGATGATCTCACGTCCAAAGGTCACGTGCGCCAGGCGGAAGCGACGCCCGATCAGCCGGCAGTTCCGGAACAGCCGGCGCACGTCGTCGGGATGGGCGTCGGTGGCGACATCGAAATCCTTGGGCTCGCGCCCGAGCAGCAGGTCGCGCACGCCGCCCCCGACCAGGCAGCTCCGGAAACCCGCATCCCGCAGCCGGTACAGCACCTTCAGGGCGTTATCACTGATCGCGGCCCGCGAGATCGGGTGCTGATCACGGGGGTACACCCGCGGCTGTATCGTGGCTGAGGCTGACTGGCTCACCGTCTGTCGTCGTATCCGGGAAAGCGCCATATGATAGCAGCTTGCCTCCGGCATGCACCGGAAACGCTGCCGGAATCGGCCCGTCCCAGGCGCCTTCGCTCACAAGCCGCCCCTCTCCCCCGCAAGCGGGAGAGGGGAGAAAAGCCCCGCCGTTCAGCGCAGAAGGAGGCGGATCGGGGCGACATCTCCGGTGGCGCGGTGGCGCAGGTAGTCGTCGAGGATCCGGCGATGGTCGAACGCGAGCGCAAAGGCCCGGTCCTCGGGATCGAGCCACTGCAGCGAGCGCGCGTCGTCCTGCGCCCGCGCATCACCCTCGCCACGAGCCACGTAGACCGCGCTCACGGTATGCCCCCGGGGATCCCGAGCCGGATCGGAGTACAGTCCCAGAAGACACTCCAGCCGAACATCCAGCGCGGTCTCCTCGCGCGCCTCGCGCCGGGCGGCCTGCTCCACCGTCTCGCCCTCGTCGACGAAACCGCCCGGAAGAGCCCATCCCAAGGGCGGATTGCGGCGCTCGATCAGCAGCACCCGACCGGGCTGCGCCGGCTGGCGGATGACCAGATCGACCGCCAGCAGCGGTGTGCGCGGACGTTGGACTGTCATCGTTCCCCCTCCTTGCGGATGAAGCGCCGAATATGCCGGCGCTCGCGCTTGTCCGGGCGCCGGCCCGGGCCCCGGTCGAGACGCTCCTGCCGACGCCGTTCGGCCTCGGCCTCGCGCCGGGCGATGCTTTCCGGCGTCTCCTGGTACAGCATCCGCGCCTCGGAGGCGGGCCGCCGCTGCGAATGGATCCCGACGACTTCGATGTCGAATACTTCCTGGCCGCGGTGAATGGTCAGCCGATCCCCCGGATGCAACTTGCGTCCCGGCTTGCAGCGATCGCCGTTTACGTGCACCTTCCCTCCTGCAACCGCCTCGGTGGCCAGTGCCCGGGTCTTGAAGAACCGCGCAGCCCAAAGCCATTTGTCGATACGCAGCGACGCGCGCTCGGGCTCGGACGCCATCACCGCCCGTGCCCACCGGGGATCGATATCACATGCCGTCTGGAGGTTTCATGGCACTGCCCCATCTGCATCTGATCAGCTTTCCGTTATGTCCGTTCGTGCAGCGTAGCGTCATCACGCTGAAACACAAGAACATCCCGTTCGAACGGACCTACCTCGATCCCACCGCACTGCCGGATTGGTTCCTGGAGAAATCCCCTACCGGCAAGGTGCCGCTGCTGATCGTAGACGAACGCACCGCGCTGTTCGAATCAGCGGCGATCAACGAGTACCTGGACGAGATCTCCCCGCCCCGGCTGCTGCCGGAAGACCCGCTGGAACGGGCCCAGGCCCGAGCCTGGATCGCTCTCGCATCGGAGATGATCGCGGCCCAGTTCCGCTGGATGGGCGCCCCCACCGAGGAGGCCTTCGGCGAGGCCCGCGACGAGGCCGCGAAGGGTTTGCGCCAGTTCGAGAAACAGTGCAGGGCCGGCCCCTGCTTCACCGGGCCCGATTTCTCGCTGCTCGACGCGACCGTGGCACCGGTGCTGATGCGCTACGAACTGCTGCAGGATCCCGGCAGTCCCTGGCAGCCAGCCGAGTTCCCGAACCTTGCGCGCTGGTGGCAGCACATCTCGGAAATGCCCGCGGTGCGCGAGTCCGTGCCCGACGATTTCCTGGCACGCCTGCCGCGCTTCCTGACCAATCAGCAGGGCTTTGCCGGACCACGCCTGGCCGCCGGTCTCGCGGAACGGGGCCACTGACCCGGCCAGTCCACAATGAAGTCCTCCAGCGGCAGGTCGGGTGCCTCGTCCTCACGGACCACCCGGCCCGCCACCGAGACCCCGGCCGCGCGCACGCTGTCCGGATCACCCGAGATCAGCGGGTGCCAGTCCGGCAGCGGAACGCCCCGGTGCCGGAGGCGATAGGCGCAGGTCGGCGGCAGCCACTCGTACTCGGCGACGGTCTCCAGCGTCACGCGCAGGCAGTCCGGCACCTGCCGGTGCCGGGTCGGGTAGTCGGAACAGCGGCCGGTGGCACAGTCCAGCAGGCGGCAGGCAAGCCAGGTATGCGCGAGGGCGCCGCTGTCCTCGTCCTCCAGCTTGTGCAGGCAACAGCGCCCGCAGCCATCGCACAGGGCCTCCCACTGCGCCTCGTCGAGCGTCGCCAACGGGCGTTCCCAGAACGGTTCGGGCATCAGGAGGCATCTGCCGGAGCGTCGTCGAGGCGACGCTGCCCGGCCTGTTCCAGACGTTCCAGCACCCGCTCCCAGCGGTCAAGCGTCGCGTAGTGCATCAGCATCCGCCCACGCCGCGCCGGCACCATGATCGCGAGCCCGCTGTCCGGATACAGCCAGTAGTCCTGGTCGTCGTCGACACGCATCCGCGACACGGGGTCGCCGAAACGTTCCCGGGTCAAGTCTCCATCCCAGCGGGCGCGGGGGATATAGCTCAGCTCCGCCACCGGCACACGTCCCAGTTCGACCAGGGCCGCATCGCTCAGCCCGTACCGGCGGGCGCCACTCGGCATCGGACGTTCCGACGTCCGCTGCTCCCAGATGCGTTCGAGCGCTGGCTCGTCCAGGCCGAGAACCATCACGAGATTGGCCTCGAACGGCGGGATCCGGGCATTGGAGAAGTAAGCCTCCACACTGCGGGTGCCATCGGGTTCGACGAACAGCCGGATATCGGGTACCGGAAGGCGTCCCGCGAGATCCGCCAGCGTCGTCTCGCCGAGGACGATCCCGAGCACCTGCGTACGGCCTGCGCCAAGCACCTCGATCTGCCATGGCAGGTTCTCGAAGCGCTGAACCTGGGGTTCCCGGGGCATCAACAGGAAAGCAGCGAGCAATGCCGCCAGCAACAGCCCCACGAACCACCAGCCTACTGCACGTACACGCATCCGCCCTCCGAAATCGAATTTCACACAACCCGCGGCGCGTGCCCTCCGGCGCCGGCCCGCGGCGGCGCCAGTATAGCAACGCCGCCACTCCGAAGCGGTGCACTGCCCCCTCGCCAACCCCTCCCCCGTTCCGGGGGGCCTTTCTCCCCTCGCCCGCTTGCGGGAGAGGGGCCGGGGGTGAGGGTGAGTGCACCCGGGGCCAGGCCGTGCACTTTCCCCCTCCCCAACCCCTCCCCCGTTCCGGGGGAGGGGCTTTGCCGGTCATGGAAGGTTTTGCGCGTCTGGTGCGTCTTCTGCCGGCACACCCGCGCGGCCGACAAGCGACCGTCCTGGCCGCGCGCCCAGCATCGTCGCCTGTTGTTCATCATTCGCTGTCCGTGGAGTCACCGTATGCATCTGTCCAAAATGTCCCGCCGCCGTTTCCTCCAGCTCGGAGCCGGATCGCTTGCAGGCGCCGGCGTATTTGCCGCCACCCCGCAGATCACCGCCTTCGCCTCCGATCTGAACGACTTCCTGAAAGGGCCACCGGTCCCGGACATCGCGCCGATTCAGATGACCGAGCACGTCTGGATGATCTACTCCGAAGACGTGTTTCCGACCCCGGAGAATAAGGGGATGATGTGCAACATCACTTTCGTCGTCACCGACGAGGGTGTGGTGGTTCTCGACAGCGGAGGTTCGCTGCAGATCGGCGAAATGGCCATCCGCATGATCCGCACGGTCACCGACAAGCCGGTGATCTCGATCTTCGTCTCGCATTATCACGGCGACCACTGGCTCGGCAACCACGCGTTCGTCAACGAATTCGGTGCCGACCTGCCGATCTACGCGCACCCGCACACCAAGCAGGAGATCGAGGGCGTGCAGGGCGACCTCTGGCGCAGCCTGATGGAACGCTGGACCGAGGGCGCGACCATCGGCACGCGGGTGATCGCCCCGAACCGCGAGATGACGCATGGCGACGAATTCCGCTTTGGCGGCGTAACCCTGCGCATGCACCACTACGGTGTGGCCCATACGCCAAGCGATATTTCCGTGGAAGTGGTCGGCGAGGGACTGACCTATGTCGGCGATGTTGCGATGGAACGGCGCATCGCGAACATGGACGACGGGTCGTTCCAGGGCTCGATCGACTACATCGACCGCCTGAAGGCCGCCGCCGGGTCGGAGATCTGGATCCCCGGCCACGGACGCCCAACCGACGATCTGCTGCAGTGGAACCAGGAGATGTTCGCGGGCATCTACGAGAACTGCCTGGCCGCGGTCGAGAACATGGAGGACATGGAGGGCGCGCGCGAACGCGTGATGGCCGACCCGCGGGTCGCCGACAAAGCCGACGAGACGCGCGGATTCGACGCCAACATCGGGCGCTACATCAGCCTTGCCTACCTCGAGGCCGAGATGGCCGCGTTCTGAGGCGCGACAGCAGCCGCTCAGCCATACGCGCGCGGGTGAGCAGCCGGCTGGACAACTCGGGTGGGTTCCACCAGCATTCGCGAAAGCCACCCGGGATGCGCTGATGAACCGAGCCGACCGCCTGTTTCACCTGCACGGGCTGCTGCGCACGGCGCGCTACCCGGTCGCGTTCGACACCCTGCGCGACAAACTCGAAGTCTCTGCGGCCACGCTGAAGCGCGATATCCGCTATTTGCGCGACCACATGGAGGCGCCGATCCTCTATGACCGCCGGTACAACGGCTACCGCTACGACCCGAACGCCCCCGAGTTCGAACTGCCCGGGATCTGGTTCAACGACACCGAACTGTACGCGCTGCTGGCGATGGAACAGCTGCTCGACGCGGTCCAGCCCGGTCTGCTGGGCAACTCGATCGGGCCGTTGAAGACCAAGGTGCGCAAACTCCTCGGCGAAGGCGGCCAGAAGGCCGACCTGGTCGCGAGCCGCGTGTGCCTGCAGCCGATGGCCGTGCGCCGGACCAACGACGCGGTTTTCGGCCAGCTCTCCGGTGCAGTGTTCAACGAGCGGCCGCTAACGATCGCGTATCACGGGCGCGAGCGCGATGAGCCGAGCACGCGGGTGATCCACCCCTACCGGCTGGTGCACTACCGTGACAACTGGTACGTGATCGCCTGGTGCGAGCGTGCACGCAATCTGCGCACCTTCGCGCTGGACCGCATCCGCAAGGCCCGGCCCGCAGATACCGCCTTTCGCACCAGCGACCCGCGCACCCTGCGCCATCACATCGGGGCGAGCTTCGGCATCTTCACCGGGTCTGCACGCGACTGGGCGGTGCTGCGCTTCACCCCGGAACGTGCCCGCTGGGTCGCCGACGAGACCTGGCACCCCGACCAGATCGGCCGCTGGGAGGGCGGGGCCTACGAGCTCCAGGTGCCCTATTCCGACCCGCGGGAACTGGCGATGGATATCCTGAAATACGGCCCGGACGTCGAGGTCATCGCCCCGGAGGATCTCCGCGGGCTGATCGCCGAGCGCCTTCGCGCCGCCGCGACACTGTATCGGACCCTCTAGCGCGAAAAAGCGTCCGTGGAAGGACACGGACATCACGGAAAGTGAGGGGCATCCTCCAGATCCCGTCGGAGTAAGCCCGTGCTCATCCGTGGCCCATTCTGATCCTCTCCGGGGTGCCACACACCACCGGGCATGAGTGTTCACCGGATTGCACTTCGCCCCTGGGGGCGCTGCCCGGCTCGACGTCGCCCCCCCACCCGGGAACGTGGCACCGGCTGAAAATACACCGTGCCCACCCCGGACAGTCCGTGCCGCGCAGGCATTGTGCGGGCCCCTGCGGCGGCTGGCGCGTACCGGCGTACAACGCACGGGAACCGCACCGGCCCGCGCGCCTGACCTGGCCCACGAAGCCAGCCCGACCTTCGACGCAGAGCGATGGATCTCCTATGCTCTTCAGGCGCGCGCTTTCCCCTCGAATCCTGCCCGGTACGGCACCCGGGCAAGCAACCTAGGATCCCAGCATGGCAAAGGCGGACATCGGTCTGATCGGACTCGCGGTCATGGGCCAGAACCTGGTCCTGAACATGGCCGATCACGGTTACCGGGTGGCGGTGTTCAACCGCACCACCAGCCGGGTCGATGCCTTCGTCGACGGGCCAGCGAAGGGGCGCAGCATCGTCGGCTGCAGCAGCATCGAGGAGCTCGTCGACAGCCTTGAGCGCCCGCGCAAGGTCATGCTGATGGTCAAGGCCGGCCCGGTGGTCGACGAATTCATCGCCGGCCTGGTGCCGCTGCTCGATCCCGGAGACGTGATCATCGACGGCGGCAACTCGCACTACCCCGACTCGACGCGGCGCACCCGGGAATTGCGCGAACGCGGGCTGCGCTTCATCGGCGCCGGCATCTCCGGCGGCGAGGAAGGGGCCCGCCACGGGCCGTCGATCATGCCCGGCGGCGACCCGGAAGCCTGGCCGCTGGTACGGGAGATCTTCCAGTCGATCGCGGCACAGGTCGACGGCGTGCCCTGCTGCCGGTGGGTCGGGCCCGACGGTGCCGGGCACTTCGTGAAGATGGTGCACAACGGCATCGAGTACGGCGATATGCAGCTGATCAGCGAGGCCTACGCGCTGATGGAGCAGGCGCTCGGCATGGACCACGACGCGATGGCCGCCGTGTTCGCGGATTGGAACCGGGGCGTACTGGATTCCTACCTGATCGGGATCACCGCGGAGATCCTGACCGTGAAGGACAGCGACGGCGCGCCGCTGGTCACGCATATCCTCGACGCCGCCGGCCAGAAGGGCACCGGCAAGTGGACCGGCATCAGCGCGCTCGAACTCGGCGTACCGCTGACGCTGATCGCCGAGGCGGTCTTCGCCCGGGTGCTGTCGTCGCTGAAGGACGAACGCGTGCAGGCCGCCGGCATCCTGGGGCGCCCGCAGCGGCCCGCACCCGCACCGCCGGAAGAGTATCTCGACGCGCTGCACGACGCGCTGTACGCGTCGAAGATCATTTCCTACGCGCAGGGCTTCATGCTGATGCGCGAGGCCACACAGGCACAGGGCTGGACGCTGAACTACGGCGACATCGCGCTGATCTGGCGCGGCGGCTGCATCATCCGCAGCGTGTTTCTGAACGACATCAAGGCGGCCTACGACCAGAACCCCAAGTTGCAGAACCTGGTGCTCGACGACTTCTTCGCCCGCGCGCTGAACAACGCCGAAACCGGCTGGCGGCGTGCGGCCACGCTGGCGATCAGCCACGCGGTGCCCACACCGGCCTTCGCTTCGGCACTGGCGTATTTCGACGGCTATCGCAGCGCGCGCCTGCCGGCCAACCTGCTGCAGGCGCAGCGCGACTATTTCGGGGCCCACAGCTACGAACGGGTGGACCGCGAGCGCGGCACCTTTTTCCACACCGACTGGACCGGGCACGGCGGTGATGTCGCCTCGTCCACCTACGAGGCCTGAGCCATGGATCCCCGCCCCTCCCCCTGCACGCTGGTCATCTTCGGATCCACGGGCAACCTGTCGCGGGTGAAACTGATGCCCGCGCTGTACCACCTGGAGGCGGCCGCCCGCCTGCCCGATGGCGTGCGCATCGTCGCGACCGGCCGCCGGCCCTGGGACCGCGAGCGCTGGCTGCAGGAAATGCGCGGCATGCTCGACGGCCAGGTGCGTGGCGAGATCGACCCCGCGGTGCTCGCCCGCCTCGAACAACGCCAGGACTATTTCCAGGGCGACATCACCGATGCCGAAATGTACGACCGCCTGGCCGACTGGCTGAACGGGCAGGAACAGCTGTCCGCCAACCTCGGCATCTACCTCGCGATCCGGCCGGCCGAGTTCGGCGTGGTCACCGAGAACCTGAGCCGCACCGGGTTGCTGACCGAGAACGGCGGCTGGCGCCGCGTGGTGATCGAGAAGCCCTTCGGCTACGACCTCGAGAGCGCCCAGGCCCTGCAGAAGCGGCTGAGCCGATTCCTCGACGAAGAGCAGATCTATCGCATCGACCACTACCTCGGCAAGGAGATGGTGCGCAACCTGCTGGTGTTCCGGTTTGCCAACCTGATGCTGGAGCCGTTGTGGAACCGCAACTTCATCGATCACGTACAGATCACCCAGGCCGAGACCCTCGGCGTGGGCAGCCGGGCCGCCTACTATGACAGTGCCGGCGCGCTGCGCGACATGCTGCAAAGCCACCTGATGCAGCTGTTCACCCTGGTTGCGATGGAACCGCCGGCGTCGATGGCCGCCGAGGACCTGCGCGACGAGAAGGTGAAGGTGTTGAAGTCGGTGCGCCCGATCACGCCGGGTGCGGTACACGCCCAGTCGTTCCGGGCGCAGTACGGCCCGGGCACCGTGAACGGCGAGCGCGTGCGCGGCTACGTCGAGGAGGATGGCGTGCCGCTGGACAGCGTGACCGAGACCTACGCTGCGCTGAAGCTCTACGTCGACAACTGGCGCTGGCGCGGCGTGCCGTTCTACCTGCGCACCGCCAAGCGCATGGCCGAGAGCGCCTCGCACATCATGATCCGGTTCAAGCAGCCGCCGCAGCAGCTGTTCCGCGGCACCCGGGTGCAGAACGTCGAGCGCAACTGGCTCGCGATCGGGGTGCAGCCCTGCGAGTGCATCAGCCTGCAGCTGACATCGAAGGAGCCCGGCCTGGAGATGAACACCCGCCAGGTCAGTCTGGACGCCGGCCTGAATCCCGCACAGGCGCCCGGCACCGGCGCCTACGAGGGGCTTCTGCTCGACATCATGGAAGGGGATCGCTCGCTGTTCCTGCGCTACGACGAGGTGGAATACGCCTGGCGCATCGTCGACGCGGTGTTGAAAGCCTGGTCGGTGGAACGCGACTTCATCCATACCTACCCGGCCGGCAGCTGGGGCCCGCAGGAAAGCCGCCGGCTGTTCGACGAGGAAATCGACCGCTGGCGCCACAGCATGCGCCCGGAGGACTGAGCCAGGGCGGACACGGCGAGGCCGTGCACCGCCCCCACCCTCCCCCGCGAGCGGGGGAGGGTTGAGGTGGGCAGCGTGGTCATCATGCCCTCGACTCAGGCCCCGGCGGGCTCCCAGCGAGCAGCGCGGCGGCTTCGCGATCGACATGCCATTCGAGTTCCCCGTCAGCGGGTCGCACCAGCGACGCGGGCAGCGTCCGGCGCGCACCGTCGCCGAGCACGCGCGCGAGCGTCGCCGCCTTGTCGGCACCGGTCACCAGGAACAGCACGTGCCGCGCCGCATTCAGCACCGGCAGCGTCAGGCTCAGGCGCCAGGAATCGAGCCGGGGCACGAACACCGCTGCGACCGGCTCCGCGGCATCGAGAGCCGGTGTTCCCGGAAACAGCGACGCCGTGTGCCCGTCATCCCCCATGCCCAGCAGCACCAGGTCGAGACGCGGCACCGCCCTCCCCGCTTCGGCCGGAACCTCGCGCACCAGGCATTCGTGATACCGGTGGGCCGCCTCTGCGGGGTCGGCGGCATCGGTCGGCATCGGGAAGAACGCCGGGGCCTCCGGCAGACCCGCCAACAGCAACTCGCGAACCATATGCGCGTTGCTGTCCGGGTGATCCGCCGGAACCCACCGCTCGTCGCCCAGGAACAGCCGCACCCGGCCCCACGGAATCGACAGCGCATAGGGCGGCGCCGCCAGCAACCGATAGAGCCGCTGCGGGGTATTGCCGCCCGCCAGCGCCATCGTCGCGACGCCCCGTGCCGCGACCGCATCGGTGAGCACCGCGGCGATGCGCTCCGCGGCCCGTGCCATCACGTCGTCGATGCCGACACCGACAATCACCGGGGCCGGGTCCGGCGCTGGAACTGTCACGGCGACGCCCCCCAGAGACACAGCACCCCGCATCCCACCCCCCGGCAGCTCGATGCGCAAGACGCCTCGGAGCCCCTCTCCCCGGTGACATCGGCACCCGCAAACCGCGCCCAACCACGCGGACAACCCGCTACCAACCCGCACAACGCCATCACGGCCTCCTCGGACAACACTCGACTCCGGTGGCAGTGTTTCACGTACCGCCGCCGCAGCAAAGACCCGAAAAAACGGGAGGCGACCTGACGCGAACCGAAGCGCGGCAGGCGCCGCGCCGTCCGCGCTCCCCGGTGGTTACTCCAATGCGAACTCCCGCTCCTGGCGGCTGTGATAACCTGCCCGGCGATGAGCGCGGGCGCTGATTCGTCACCACCGTCGCGCGGTGCAGGTGCGCAGACCGCAAGGATTTCGCCAGTCCCCAAGAAGAACACCGCCCACCCGTTTCCGATACCAAGGCGAAGATGACGGTGCATACCCGGACCGATTCAATCGACACGGCCGATCAACGGGACCGCCGGGGCAGCAACAGCGGCCGTGTCGATCCGGAAAGGCAACCGAGCGGAGCCGCGCAGACGGACGGGAGTCATGTGGCCGGAGCCCCGGAACCGGTAGTCACGATGAAACGCGGCAAAACCGAAAGAGTGCAGCCTGCCCTTGAACAGCCGCGCGCTCGGCACGAACGCACCCCGCACCCCTGATGGCCGATTTCAAGACCCACCTGCTGGGCGCCGCGCTGGTCAGCGGCGTGATGGCCACCGGCATGGCGATGGTGTCGCAGAGCGAGCCCAGGGCGGTCCTCGGGTATTTCGCTCTGGGCGTTGCCGGCGGCATCCTCCCCGACATCGACGCCAACAGCTCGATTCCGATCCGCATCGCCTTCAAGCTGCTTTCGGCGGTCAGCGCCTTCGTCGTGGTGTTTCATTTCGCCGCTGCACTGTCGCTGCTCGAACTCGTGCTGCTCGGGGTCGGCGCCTATTTTCTGGTGCGCCACGGGGTATTCAGCGTGTTCACCCGCTTCACCCGCCATCGCGGTGTGATCCACTCGATCCCGGCGGCGCTGTTCGCCGGACTGCTGTCGGTGCTGATCGCCGTTGAAGTCTTTGCAGCCAGCAGCGTGACCGCCTGGACAGCCGGCCTGTTCGTGTGCGTCGGGTTTCTGGTGCACCTGATTCTCGACGAGATCTACAGCGTCGATCTGCTTGGCATCCGGATCAAACGCTCGTTTGGCAGCGCACTCAATCTGGGCGCGCCGTCCAACCCGATCGGAACGGCGCTGCTGTATCTCGGCGTGGCCGGCTTGTACTGGCTGGCACCACCGATCGACGAATTCGCCACCGCAGTGACCGATCCGGCCGCCTACCAGACACTCGCCGAGCGGCTCCACCCGAGTGACCAATGGTTCGAAAACGTATGGGCCGAACTGCTGGCAACGGTACGCACGGCCGCGCAAACGGTGGCGAGCCTGGCACCGTAGCTGCGGGATTCGCAACGGAGCACCTGACGCTCGCAATCCGGATTCGCTACGATCCCCATCCACGATCACCGCATTCGGACGCACCCCTTGGAGAACCCCCTTTTCGGCAACGACACCGACGCCCCGGCCCTGCGCGAACTCGAACGGATCATCCTCCAGGCAGCAGCCATGCACTACTCGCCGGTCGGGCGCATGCGGCTGGCCGATACCCTGCGCACGCTGGGCGTCCGCACCCCAGGCGGCCGGGCGGCCCATTACCCGGAGATCAAGCCGCTGATCCTGCAGCTGCTGCAGGAAGGCAAACTGGAGGACACCGGCAAGGGCCTGCAATGCCCCCGCGACCAGGTCGAGGCGCTGCTGGACCAGGCAACGGAAGACGACCGGCTACCGGCGCTGGCCGCCGCGGTAAGATCCAACGCGAGCGTGTCTTACGACTGGTACGGCCAGCCCATCTACCGGCAGTACGACGAACTGATCCGGGATCTGCGCATCGCGTTGATCCTGGGCAACGACGACCTCGTTCAGGATTTTCTGGCCCAGGCATTCGCCAGCCATATGGAGTCGACCGTCCGCCACCCCCTGCTGCAGGTGGACAGCCGGGGCCACCGTGCGCCCTGGATCCAGCGGCTTCCGCCCGCGCTGCACCAAACCATACTGTTGACGCTGACCGCGAGTGCCCTGATGCGGATGGAACCGATCGACGCGCTGCAGGAAGACCTGGCCCAGACCCGCTGGATCAGTGACGAATGGGCCCTGCACGCGCGGCAGCGGCGGGCCGAGTTTGCGTTGCTGGCCGGTGACACCGACACGGCGCTGGCCCTTCTGGGCGACAACGAATACCCGTCGACGCTGACACTGCGGGCCTGGGCCGCTCTGATTCGCGGGGACATCGACGCGGCACGTGAAGGATATGCGCAGGCGCTGACGATGCTGCGCAAGGGCTCGCGCAAGCGCAACCTGTATTTCCACGACCTGGCCGGCACCTTCTCGCTGATCCCGCTGCTGGCCACGAACGACCTGGACACGGCCGCCGACCTGGCCACCCGGGCCATAAAGGACCGGGACAATACACTCGTCGGCGTGTATCAGATCTGGCCGCCGCTGATTGCCGTACGGCGCGGGCAGAAGGCCGCGCCTGCCGACGACATCCTCGTCTCGATGCAGCCGGGGCCCATCCATCTACTGCCGCTGCTGGTATTGTTCTGGATGGGCCCGGAGCAGCTGACCCCGTACCTCGCCGAGGCCGAGAGCCTGGTGCACCGGGCACAGGCCGCCGGGATGCACTGGCTCGCCGCACAAACCCGGGCGCTGCTGAACCGCCAGCGCGGAGACGCGCCGGACCCCGTGGCCGAAGGCGTGGCGCTGGTGGATCTCGTCACGCGGATCGAGCCCTGGGAAGCCACGCTCGATGCCCTGACGGCGCTGGGCGGCGCCCCGAAGGATGCCGACTCGCAGACGACCCGCGACGAGCGCGTCGTCTGGTGGCTGCTGCCCTACCAGGGCCAGCTCCTGATCCAGCCGAAGCTGCAGCGGCGCACACGGCGCGACGGCTGGACGCTGGGCCGCAATATCGCGTTGTCGGCGTTGCACACGGGCCAGCAGGACGCGCTGGACGACGACGACCGGCGCGTCTGCGCCGCCATCGTCGAGCAGTATCCCGCCTGGGGCTACGGTGCGTCCCGGCTGGAATTCGACCCGACCCGTGCCGCGCTGGCGTTGGTCGGCCATCCGCGGCTGTTTCGCTCGGACGAACCGTCCACGGCAGTGGAACTGGTCGCGGCCGCCCCGGCGCTGCGCGTGCGGCGCAGCAAGGGCCGGCTGCGCATGGCCCTGCAGCCGCCGCTGCCGAAAGGCGGCCCGCTGCGGATCGTGGAAGAGACGCGCAACCGCTGGCAAGTCGTGCGCTTCGACGACACGCACCGGCAGATCGGTGAGCTGCTCGACGGCGGACTGAACATACCGGTCGAGGCCGAAGACCGCGTACGCGAGGCGATCGCGCGGATCGCGCCGCGCATCGACATTCACTCCGACATCGGCGGCGACGAGGACCTGCCGCGCGTGGACGGCGATACCACGCCCTACCTCGCGCTGATCCCCAGTGGCGACGGGCTGACCGCGGAGCTCCGGGTACGCCCCCTGGGCTCGGGCGGCAGCGGCTTCACCCCCGGCCACGGCGGCGCGGAACTCACCGCGGCAGGGGCCGACGGCACCCGCCGCCGGGTGCGCCGCAACCTGGCCCAGGAACGGAAGCAGGCCCGCGCCGTGGTCGAAGCCTGTCCGGCGCTCGAAGGCTGGGAGATCGACCCCTTCGTCTGGGGCCTGCCGGAACCGCAGGACTGTCTCGAACTGCTGGAACAGCTGCAAGCGCTGGACGGGCAGGTGACCGTGGAATGGCCGCGCGGCCAGAACCTGAACCTCAGCGCCCGGGCCGACGGTTCCGGGTTCAGCCTGTCGCTGAACCACCGCGGCGACTGGTTCGAGGCCAGCGGCGAACTGCAGGTCAACGAGAACCTCGTGCTCGACCTGCAGCGCCTGCTGGCCCTGCTCGACACCGGCGGCGGCAGCCGCTTCCTGCCGCTGGGCGACGGCCGTTTCCTGGCGCTGACCGAGAATTTCCGCAAGCGCCTGCAGGATCTGCGCGACATCGCCGACAGCAGCGCCCGCAAGCCGCGCTACCACCCGCTCAACGCGCCGGTGCTGGAAGAGATCGCAAACGACTTCGGCCAGTTCCAGACCGATGACGCCTGGCACGAACGCCTGCAGCGCCTGCGCAACGCCGACGCAAGCCCGGCCGCCATTCCCGCGACCCTGGAGGCGGAACTGCGCGACTACCAGGTCGACGGCTATCGCTGGCTGATGCGGCTGGCCGCATGGGGCGTGGGCGCCTGCCTCGCCGACGACATGGGCCTGGGCAAGACCGTTCAGGTACTGGCCGCGCTGGTCGCCCGCGCGCCGCTCGGGCCCAGCGTCGTGATCGCGCCGACCTCGGTCTGCGGCAACTGGCTGAGCGAAGCCCGGCGCTTCGCGCCGACGCTGAACCCGATCGTGTTCGGCAACGGCGACCGGCAGGCGCAGATCCAGGCACTGGGCGCGTTCGACCTGCTGATCGTGAGCTACGGCCTGATGCAGCAGGAGATCGAGCTGCTGAGCGCGCGCGAGGACTGGAACTGCCTGGTGCTGGACGAAGCCCAGGCGATCAAGAACCCCGCCACCCAGCGCGCCCGCGCCGCGTTCGGGCTGCCGGCCGCGTTCCGGATCGCGACCACCGGCACCCCGGTGGAGAACCACCTGGGCGAGCTCTGGAGCCTGTTCCGGTTCCTGAACCCGGGGCTGCTCGGCTCGCGTGAGGCCTTCAACCAGCGCTACGCGCTGCCGATCGAACGCGACCAGAACCACGAGGCGCGCGACCGGCTGCGCCGGCTGGTCCGCCCGTTCATCCTGCGCCGACTGAAAAGCGCGGTGCTGGAAGAACTGCCGCCGCGCACCGAAATCCAGCTACAGGTGGATCCCAGCCCTCCGGAAACCGCATTCTACGAAGCCTTCCGCCGCCAGATCCTCGAAGGACTCGGCACCGAGATCACCCCGGCACAGCAGGACCGTTTCGAAGTGCTCGCCGCGATCACCCGGCTGCGCCGCGCCGCCTGCCACCCGGAACTGGTCAGCCCCGGAATCGGCATTCCCTCCGGCAAGCTGGCGCTGTTCCTGGAAGTGGTCGAGGAACTGCGCGACGGCCGTCACCGCGCACTGGTGTTCAGCCAGTTCGTCGATCATCTCAACCTGGTGCGCGCGGCGCTGGACCAACGCGGCATCCCCTACCAATACCTGGACGGCTCCACCCCCGCCAGCGCCCGCGCCGAGCGCGTCGCGGCATTCCAGGGCGGCGCCGGCGACCTGTTCCTGATCAGCCTGAAGGCCGGCGGCACCGGCCTGAACCTGACCGCCGCCGACTACGTGATCCACCTCGACCCCTGGTGGAACCCCGCGGTCGAAGACCAGGCCTCCGACCGCGCCCACCGCATCGGCCAGCAACGCCCGGTCACCGTCTACCGCCTGGTGATGCGCGGCAGCATCGAGGAACGCATCATCGACCTGCACGCCCGCAAGCGCGACCTCGCCGACACCCTGCTCGAAGGCGGCGACGCCAGCGCCCGCCTCGACACCGAAGCGCTGCTCGCGCTGCTGCGCGAGGAACGGGGCTGAGCAGAAGGGAGCCGGTCGTGGAGATAGGGGCGCCTGGGGGGCCACATCGTGCCACAGTCGCAGCGCGTGGGGGTCTCGGGAGGAACGCGTTCTTGATGGGAGCGCTTCTACCCGCCGGGATTGGGGTGGTTTAGAGTCTTGCGGATTTCTTCTGCCAGCTTCCATTCACGGTCTTGGCAACCTGGTGTCACCTCCACCACTTGGTCTGCGACTCTACTCCGGTCGCGCACTCGGCCTCGATGACCGAATCCAACCCATCGTTCGCCAAGTCGTCGGCAATCTCCTGGGACTCGGACATGGCCTCCGGATCCGCGGCCAACGTACGCGCCGCTGCAACCATCGCGGTCATGAACCGCTCACGTTCACGCCGCGCCAGAAAATCCGTAAGGGCCTCGAGCACCAACTCCGAGCGGGCCCGACCCGCGATATGGGCCTCATCGGCCAGACGCTTCTCGATTTTATCTGGGACACACAACGAAATCATGACCATAACGTTTAATCCGACCCAGCGCCTGGAATGCGGATCGTAGCACGGAGGCCATGGGAGTACCCTCAAGGCTTTGGCCCAAACACCGCTGAGATCCGCTGCAACGCTACACACCCACACCACCAACAAGAACTTCACCAGCTGGGGAGCGTTCTTCCACGACGACAACGTGGCGGTGCCGATCGTCGACCGGATCATCCAACACTCGCACCTCTAGCTGCTCTGCGGGGAGAACTACCGCTTGAAGCAGAAGACGCTCAGCTGACGATCACGGCTGCAATGACCGCTAGTGGGTCAGCTTAGTTGGCCATTGACACGCCGAAGGGGGGTAACCCGATGGGCCGCTCCACGGCCCTACCCACGAACTGGTGGCCACTGCCTGGCCGCGTGCAGGACGCGCAGCACGCGCACCAAGTCGCCGGGTACGTCATAGACCAGAACATAATTCCGGTGCACGACCAGCTCGCGCGTGCCGACGATGCGGCCCGGCCGACCAAGGTCGGGATGATCGACCAGGCGTCCGGTCTTCTCTTCAAACAGCTCATCGAGGGCCAGCGCGGCGACCGGGTTGTCGGCATCGATGAAGTCATAGATTGCGTCGCGGTCTTGTATCGCCTCTGGCGTCCAGAACAGCTCCATCATTTCGTGGGTTCAAGCCGGCGGCGCGTTGCTGCCCGCTTTGCCGCGAACTTGGCTTCGACTTCGGCCGCCGGGGTCAGGTTGCCGGCGTTGGCTGAATCCAGGCCGATTTGCACCTGGCGACGGTACCAGGCGTCATGCTCTGTGGCCTCCTGTTGCTGCCGCACGAACTCGCGCATAAAATCGCGCAGGAGCTGCGCGCCGGTACGGTCGCGTTCCTTCGCGGCCGTGGCGAATTGGCTTTTCAGGGTCTCATCGACCCGGAAGGTGAAAGTGACTTCGCTCATGGTGTTGCCCTCATGTGTTACACAGTAGTTACATAGTAGCACGCCGAAACTGTCTTGCGCGGCAGGCACCCTGCCGACCCTGACCCATTCACCGGGAGCTGCGGCGGGCGCGGCCCGCCCCATGCAAGGCTGACCTGCATTTCTTGTTCGCTCCCCGGCACAGTCTCGCTACGTTTCCGTGAACTTGGTGGACGCGTTGATTTACAGATGGATATAAAAATAGATCCTCTTGAGAAACAAACCGCCCCCCATACGTAAAATCATGTGGTTACCGGGGCTTGGGTCAGTTCGAACCCGAACGCTTTGGCGCGACGCTTGAGTGTGGCGACAGTGCGCTGGCGCTGCTGTTCCCCGTAGTGTTCGCGGCCGCGATCGACGTAGTCCTCACCCCGCCGTGAGCATGAAATACACCATCCGAGCCAGCTTGTGGGCGACTGCGGTGTTGGCCCGAGGCGTATCCATCCGGGAACACAACCGTCGGTAGAACGCACCCAGCGCCGAGTCGCTACGTGCAAGTGCCATGGCGGCCATCTTCAGTGCCTGACGGGCCCGGTTGGTGGAACGCTTAGTTCCAGCAGAGAGAACCTTGCCGCCGCTGATCTTGGTCCCGGGGCTACAGCTGCTAACCGCCCGGCACCTATTGCTGCGGTTCATCCCCGCGCGGGCGGGGAACGCCGGCGCATCATGTCCAGCACGCCGTAGACGTTCGGTTCATCCCCGCGCGGGTGGGCAACGCGGACCGTGCGCTGTGGCCGTCGAGTATGAGGACGGTTCATCCCCGCGCGGGCGGGGAACGCTTTGCCGGGTTAACGGCGGGGACGCTGGTTGGCGGTTCATCCCCGCGCGGGCGGGGAACGCGGCGCTCTACCCATGCGCCTGACCCGTCCGGACGGTTCATCCCCGCGCGGGCGGGGAACGCCCGCGGTTCGAGATAGCCCGAAGACTGCGTCACGGTTCATCCCCGCGCGGGCGGGGAACGCCGTTAACGTCCAGCACCCCTTCGATGTTAATGCGGTTCATCCCCGCGCGGGCGGGGAACGCGCCTGCAATCACCACTCCGTGGTTGCATTTTTCGGTTCATCCCCGCGCGGGCGGAGAACGCGGCTGATGGCGGGGCTGTTCCGGTTGGTCTGCCGGTTCATCCCCGCGCGGGCGGGGAACGCGACCTCCACCGTTGCGGTCGCACGCTGCACGACGGTTCATCCCCGCGCGGGCGGGGAACGCTTGCCACAATCACGTCTGCGCCTCCCGATATTCGGTTCATCCCCGCGCGGGCGGGGAACGCCGCACCGCCAAGACCGGCGGCGCCGCCCAGGCCGGTTCATCCCCGCGCGGGCGGGGAACGCTCGGCCCGCGAGGCACGCCGTATGGTGCGTATTCCGCGGAAGCTGGCCACCCATTCCGCGTGAAGCGGGCCGGGGATTCCACGCGAAGCCGGCCACCCGTTCCGGGGATGCCGGCCACCCTTGCATCGGAGCGAAGCGACGCGGGTTAGGCATTGTTACGGGAACCGGGTGCTCGGGGTCAAGCGGTCGGTGCGGCGCGGCGTTTGCGCATGGATTCTCCTTTCAGAGTGATGCGGTAGGCGTTGTGGACCAGGCGGTCCAGGATGGCGTCGGCGAGCGTGGGATCGCCGATGGCGTCATGCCAGTGTTCGACCGGCAGTTGGCTGGTGACCAGGGTGGAGCGGCAGGGGTGGCGGTCGTCCAGCAGCTCGAGCAGATCGCGGCGCTGGGGCGCGGTCATTGGCGCGAGGCCCCAGTCGTCGAGTAATGTGGAGCTAAACATTACTCGACGAACTCGGCTTCCTGCCCATGAGCCGGCAGGCCCGCTACAGCCTGTTCCAGCTGATCAACAGCCTCTACGAGTACCGCTCGGTGATCCTGACCACCAACAAGGACTTCACCGCCTGGGGCGAGTTCTTCCATGACGACAACGTCGCGGTCCCCATCATCGACCGCATCATCCATCACTCCCACATCTTCATGCTGGGAGGAGAAAGCTATCGGCTGAAGCAGAAAACACTCAGCTGACTATCAGGGGTGGGTCAATTTTATTGGCCAGTACCGGGTCAGAATAAATGGCCATTGACACGCGGCAGCGAACCTCAGATATTCGCCGGCGGTGATGATCTGGATTTTCTGAGCTGCCTGCGCGGCAGCGAACCTGGCCCAAGCCGACGACCCCGGCTGCTACGATTTCTGAGCTGCCTGCGCGGCAGCGAACACAACTCCGTCTCGGTATCCGTCAGCATCTGCGTTTCTGAGCTGCCTGCGCGGCAGCGAACCCGGTCCGTTTGTGAGCGTCTGCGTCGGGGCATTTCTGAGCTGCCTGCGCGGCAGCGAACTCGGCCGCCTATGACGCCGGCCTGATCTCCGATTTCTGAGCTGCCTGCGCGGCAGCGAACTGCGGGAAGCTGCTCGATCGTTGTCACGCCTATTTCTGAGCTGCCTGCGCGGCAGCGAACGGCGGCAGTCCGGTGGTCGCGATTTTGGATGATTTCTGAGCTGCCTGCGCGGCAGCGAACATGGAGCCTCATATCAGGTATCACTTTAGCTGCCTGAAAAAAGTGGCACAGGGGGCTGGCGTCACGGCGCATCTGCTGGTAGCGTGTGGTGCCCATGGGACAGAGCGACAGGGTGCTGCTGCGTTACCGAGGCCGCGATGTGCGTGCCGAGGATCTCGCGACGATTCGCGCGCAGATCGCGCAGGCGGCCACGGCACAGGGAGCGGCCCGCGGTCGCAGCGCGATCGCCCGACGACTGTGTGAGGGGTGGGACTGGCGGCAGGCGAACGGGGCGCTCAAGGAATACGCCGCGCGGGATCTGCTGCTGCGCCTGGAAGAGGCCGGGCACATCCAGTTGCCGCCGCGGCTGCAAGAGAAGAACAATCACGCGGTCCCGGATTATCGGCAACGGCCGCTGTTCGAGGAGCGGCCGCTGGCCGGGCGGGTGGATGCCTATGGGGTGCTCGAGATCCGCACGGCTGAGGGACCTGAGCGCTACCTCTGGGATTATCTGGTTCATCACCACCATTACCTGGGGCGTCCCAAGCTAGTGGGCGCGTACCTCAAGCAATTGGTGTGGCTCGACGGGCAGGTGGTGGCCTGCCTGGGTTGGGCCAGTGCCGCCTGGAAGGTCGATTGTCGGGACCGCTGGATCGGCTGGACGCCCGAGCTGCGGCGCCAGCGTCTGGTCGGGGTGGTGAACAACGTCCGCTTTCTGATCCTGCCGTGGGTGCGTGTAGAGCATCTGGCCTCGAAGGTGCTGGGGCAGTCGCTGCGCGGGCTTGCCGCCGCGTGGCAGGCCCGGGTGGGGCAACGCATCGTGCTGGCGGAGACCTTCGTCGATCCGGCGCGCTTTGCCGGCACCTGCTATCGGGCGGCCAACTGGCAGTGCCTGGGCCAGACCCGGGGCCATGCCAAGCGCGGCAATGCCTACCGGGCACATGCCGTGTCCAAGGACGTCTGGGTGCGGCCGCTGACGCGCCGCTGGCGGCCGGCGCTGCTGGAACCATGACCCGCGAGGAGGCCTGTGCGCTGCTCGACGGGCCGCGCGAGGTGGCCGTGGCCAAGATCCTCGAACTCGCGCACAAGGCCGAGCAGTGGGACCGGCAGTCGGCCCCCGACGCAGACCCGCTGCAACCCTCGGCGACGATCGCCTCGTTCCAGAAGCCGGCGGCGCCACGGCGCCGACGCAAGCCCGGGCGCAAGGCGGGTCATCACGGGGCTTGCCGGCCGGTACCGCAGACCATCGACGCGCAGGTGGAACACCGGCTCGAGACCTGTCCTGACTGCGGACACCCGGTCGGGCCCGCCGTCCGCTCCCACACCCGCCTCATCGAGGATCTGGAACCGGGAACCGTCAAGACCCATGCGCACACCGTCCACGGCCACTGGTGTGGTCACTGCCGCAAGATCGTCACGCCCACGGTCACTGCGGCGCTGCCGCGCGCGACGCTCGGCCTGAACCTCGTCATCTACAGCGCCTGGCTGCATTACCGTCTCGGCATCAGCGTGGGCAACTTGGTCACCATTCTCCAGCAGCTGTTCGGGCTGCGCGTCAGTGCCGGCGGACTCACCCAGTCCTGGATCCGGCTCGGGGAGACCCTGGCGCCCTACGGGGTGCAGCTGGAGCAGGCCATCCGCCAGGCCGGTGTTCTGCACGCCGACGAAACCGGCTGGCGGGTCAACGGCACCACCCACTGGCTCTGGGCCTTCTGCACCGAAGACCTGGCCTATTTCCGGATCGAACGCCGGCGCAATGCCGCGGTGGTCTTGGCCGTTCTGGGCGAAATCTTCGACGGTTTGCTGGTCTGTGACTTCTACGCCGCCTACAACGCGGTCGAGACCTGGGCCAAACAACGCTGCCTGTTCCACTTGTTCGCCGAACTGCGCCGGGTCGATCAACGCAATACCTCGATTCCCTGGCGCGACACCCGGCGCCGCATCCAACGCCTGTTCCAGGATGCGATCCGGCTGAAGCTGCGCCGCCCCGAACTGGAACCGCACGTCTACCAACGCCGCAAACGACGCCTGCACCAACGCCTCGACGAACTGATCGCCACCTCGTTCCAGGATAAAGATGCCATGCGCTTGGTCAAACGCCTGGGCAACTTCCGCGGCGAACTGCTGACCTTCCTGGATCATCAGGACCTGCCGCCCACCAATAACCGCGGCGAGCAAGAGATGCGCACGCCCGTGCTCACCCGCAAGGTCTGCCAGCAGAACCGCTCCGAAGCGGGTGCCGAAACGCACGCCCTGCTGCTGTCCCTGTTCCGCACCGGCGAACTGCAAGGACACGAGCCGCTTGCCTTCGTGCGCCGTCTGACCGAGGCTGCCATCGCTGGGAAACCCCTCGAACTCGTCCGGCCCGCACCGGCCGCCCAGGCCGCCTGAGACACCCCACCCCTCGGCGCATCCGGCGCCAACCGTTTCAGGCAGCTAAAGTCATACCATATCAGTCATCACCCCTCCGTATTTCTGAGCTGCCTGCGCGGCAGCGAACGCTGGCGGGAACCTCATGAGCATGGCTGGCGATTTCTGAGCTGCCTGCGCGGCAGCGAACCAGGAATCGACGTCGAGGGATGCGCTGAACTCCTTTCTGAGCTGCCTGCGCGGCAGCGAACGGCGGGGTGTAACTCACTCCGGTTTTTCTCCCTTTCTGAGCTGCCTGCGCGGCAGCGAACGAAATCCGGGGCTTGGGATGGCTGGGGGACCATTTCTGAGCTGCCTGCGCGGCAGCGAACCGGGTAGGCGCGGTCACCCGAGCTACGCCGCATTTCTGAGCTGCCTGCGCGGCAGCGAACGGGCTCGGTCAGGAGCGCCAGCCTTGCGTTTATTTCTGAGCTGCCTGCGCGGCAGCGAACGAAGGCTGCGACACCGACCGCTGGGTGCTTAGTTTCTGAGCTGCCTGCGCGGCAGCGAACCTGCTGCGCGCGATCGAGACTGACCTTGCGAGTTTCTGAGCTGCCTGCGCGGCAGCGAACCGTCAGACCGACGCGGCGCGTGAGGCGCGCAATTTCTGAGCTGCCTGCGCGGCAGCGAACTCCACGGCGGTATTGAACTCCTCCATGCTGGATTTCTGAGCTGCCTGCGCGGCAGCGAACAGTCCCCGAACCGCGTCAGGAGACTAGTCACGTTTCTGAGCTGCCTGCGCGGCAGCGAACGCGCGGCCGCGGCCGGAGATCCGCAACCAGGATTTCTGAGCTGCCTGCGCGGCAGCGAACATCTCAAAGCCTGAATTGGCAGATTGCATCATTTTCTGAGCTGCCTGCGCGGCAGCGAACGGTGCGGGATGCGGGGTTGCCGTCTTTGTCGATTTCTGAGCTGCCTGCGCGGCAGCGAACTCGATTTGCATGCCTGCGGTGACTGGCGGGATTTTTCTGAGCTGCCTACGCGGCAGCGAACGGGGCGATCAGGTCGGGGGGTCGAGGGATCGATTTCTGAGCTGCCTGCGCGGCAGCGAACGCTGTGTATGCGTTCACTCCCCCAGGCTTGAGTGCTGGTATTACAACCGCATGCGGCGAAAGGTCATGGTGCCGGGGCGGGTTCAGGCAGAACGGGGGCCGGCTCGCCTTTGCGCCGCTGCTGGACCACCTGAGCCAGGTAGGGCCAGGGCGAGACCCCGCGCTTGCGGCAGGTTTCGATCACGCTGACGAGGAGCGCGAAGGCCAAAGAACCCTGCTCGGTCCGGGTGCCCTGGCTGATGCGACGGCTGATCACCCAGTGCCGCAAGGCCTGTTCGGCCCAATTGTTCGTGATGGGCAACCGCGGAAACTCCAGAACGGCCCAGATCGCCTCCCAGTCATGGGTGAACTCGCGCGCCAGTTGCCGCGTCTTTTCGTGCGCACAGTCCCAGTGATCCACGCATAGGTCGTTGAAGGCGTCGAGCTTGCCGCGGTTTTTCTGGTACAGATCGGCCGGAGGCTGTGGTCCTTCCCGGGCCTGGTAGACTTGCTGGAGCAGGTCCTCGAACAGGGCCAGGGTGGCGGCACCAAACGGTCGCGCCAGTGGGTCGAGGCTCTGGTCCAGCCCATGGGCCTTGCGGATGAGATGCGCCAGGCAGCGCAAGCGGCGATCGTAATCGCGATAGGCCCAGAAGCCATCGCTCATCAACCAGCCAACGAACGCTTCGCCCAGGATCTTGTGCAGCATCCTGCGGGAACGCCTGCCGATGGCAAACAGGGTGGCGGTGGTGCAGGTAAAGACCCACAGCCACAAGAGCTGGTTTCCCTCTTTCCAGCCGGTTTCGTCGACATGCAGCAGTTCGGCCTCGCGAATCAACGGCACGATATCGCGCTCGATCACCGGCGCGACCGCGCGACCGGCTTCGTGCAGGCATTGGTGGATCGCCGCGATGCTCAGGGATACGCCCAGCCAATCGGCCAGAAACTCCTGGACACCCCGGCGCGAAACGCGCTGGCGCAGCGACAAGGCGCAGATCAGCGCCACCAGCATCGGACCGGCCAGGTGCCATTCGGTCAGTTCGACCTGCCAATCCGTATTCTCTGCACAGCGTCCCGGTTCCGCATGCGTCCAATGGCCGCAGGAACATTGCCGTTGCAGATAGACGTGCTTGGTGTGACGGACTTCAAGGCCTGGGGAACCCGAAGTGGGGGCGACCACATCGAGTGCATAGCGACCATTGTAGCCCTTGGTCGGAGCATCCGCGGGAAAGGGCGTGCCGCAGCATCGGCAGCGATCGGGGCTGTGCAGGATCTCCTCCTGCACCGGCAACGTGACCAGACGGCCGCAACCGGGTGCGCCGGGGCGCTTGCCGGGTTTGCCGGCGGGCGCCTTGTTCTTGTCGGAGGCGGGCGTGGTCGCCGCAGATGACGGGGGTTCTGACGCGGGCGCCGTCGGATCTTCGGTTGGGTCCTCCGTCTCTGCTGCGCTGGCGGCTTCCCAAGGGGGCTGGCTGCTCGATGGCCGGGAACTGTTGGCCGGGTTTTGCCCCAGGCGATCATGCGCCTCTTTCAAATCCACCAGCAGATTCACCGCAAGCACGCGCAGCGCGGCTTCGCTCAGGGCCGCGATGAACGCCTCGTCGATCTGCCGAAGATCGTGTGGGCTCAGGCGCATCCTCCGCGACCCACCTCAATCCTCGGCCTCAACCGCCATCAGGGCCGAGAGCACCGCCAGGCGCTCCGCCGCGGGCATGGCCCGGTAGCGCTCGCCCCAGCTCGCGGCCTTGCGCTTGATCCGTTGCCGGTCGGTGAAGTTCTTGCCCGCATAGCGCGGCCAATGCACCCGATCGGGCGTGAAGTTGAACCAGAGTTTCTCGGTGCGGCACCCGACCCTGGATACATCACCTGCACTTCCAGGCTCCGCCAACCCGTCAGATGCTCGTCGTACAGCGCCGAGGGGTAGCCCGACAGGATGACCGAACAGGGGAGCGACTGGAGCAGCGCAAGCAGCTCGAGATGGTCGGCCTCCTGGTATTCAAATCGATAGCGCCGCCGCGAGGTGCGGGTGGCATGCAGATACGGCGGATCACTGTAGACCAATTCCCGGCCCTGGAAATCGAACCCGGCCAGAAACGCATGCGCGCAGGCGTTCACCTTCTCGATCGGATAGGGGCCCGCAAACTCCCGCAGTGCTTGCGGGTCCAGGTCGATGCCAATATTGCGCAACGCCGCCGGCTTGCGCTGCATGATCGCCCCACCACCGAGATGGGTTTCGATGTAGGTGTCGTGCGGCGGCATCAAGGCAATGATCGATTGGCACAACCCGACCGTCGCCTTCGAACCGAAATAGCCGCCCATCGCACGCCTCCCATCCCCGTGATCATGGAGACCACCATAGCCGCGACGCGCTATACCGTCAAGTCATCGCAGCTTTCTCCAGGGGGGGCTGAACGGATACCTGGAAACCAACCTTGATTCCGTCAAGTCGTCAACGGCATAAACCCGAGGAACGAGAGGTCGCCCACCTCCATCTGCTAGTTGAGTCGCTTGGCCTGCCATGCCGCCTTGTTGGAATAGGACTGCGGGCCTGAGTCCCTGTTCAAGGAACAAAGGGATCTCTATCGAAATGCTTCCAACTATCGTGAGGCCTTCCGGATTCGCCTCCCGAAGCCCAGTCCGTATCGCAATGCCGAATGCATCGTTCGAAACGGGGACAGACACGGTCCGGGATTCTTGACCAAATAAGTTAGAAACGGTCGGGCGTTCTGGATCCGCTGTGTCCCCCTCGCCGTAGGCGCCTTGGGCAAACAGTGCGGCAAACACGAACAAGCCGACAACCAGAACAATCCCTCGAGAGGAGAGCAAGGTCATGGCATTCCCATCCTCGCCGGCGCAGACTCTACTGCCACATAGATGAAGATAGCCAGTAATCGGCCGCCTTGCGAGATAGAGGTTGTGCGGTGCCCCCGGAATCGCGTTTCACTATCCGGCCCGAATGCGCGGCCAAGTCGAATACCACGGGTCTTCACGGTTTCAAGATCAGCGAAATCGGTGAGAGCTTTGCGGTTCAAACACTAAGGCACCAGCAAGGACTAGGCGGCGACACTCTCATGGGGTCCCGACTACAGCGCGACAGGGTGACCGTTTGGGCAAGGCGCGTATCTCAGCAGCACCCACTTACCAGCGCGCTGGGTTACGGGCTGGCGCGAACGGACCCAAGCTAATGGACATCTGTTGCCCGGTCATGGCCGTCAGCCATGAGTCAACCTGCTGTCTCTGTGGCCACTCCGCCCACTGACTGGTCTGGGTCGGCTTCTGCCAGTGCCATGTTTGTGGGGCTGGGATCTCGACCCTGAGTCGCCATTGGCTACTGTGAGCCAGAGGCTCGTAACCGGCACGCTGCCGGCCGCCCCAGGAGCCGGTGATGGTGGCAGCGGTGGCGCTTGTCCCCGCCACGGTGATCTTCTACTCTGAGGTGGAGATGGACATGATGGTGACTCAAGTGAGCGAATTGCACCGAATCACGATCGATCCCGACGTCTGCGGAGGACGCCCATGCCTGCGGGGTCTACGCATTCGGGTCAAGGATGTCCTGGACCTTCTGGCTTCCGGCGCCTCACACGAGGAGGTGCTTCAGGATTACCCCTATCTTGAACCGGAAGACATTGTTGCCGTTCTGGAGTACGCCGCCCGCCAGAGTGACCATCCTGTGCTGTCCGTTGTTGCCTGATGCGCTTTCTGGTGGACGCGCAACTGCCGCCGGCCCTTGCTCGGTGGCTGAGCGCCCAGGGCTGTCCAGCCGACCACGTCGCCGATCTCGGGATGGCAGAATCCCCGGATCGAGTGATTTGGGAGTGGGCAGCACAAGAGAGTGTGACGATTGTCACCAAGGATGAAGACTTCGCCATCTGGCGAATCACCTCCAGTGCCGGGACGCCACGG
Source organism: Thioalkalivibrio nitratireducens DSM 14787 (assembly GCF_000321415.2). Taxonomy (NCBI): domain Bacteria; kingdom Pseudomonadati; phylum Pseudomonadota; class Gammaproteobacteria; order Chromatiales; family Ectothiorhodospiraceae; genus Thioalkalivibrio; species Thioalkalivibrio nitratireducens. The sequence goes on from NC_019902.2 coordinate 2,935,926, forward strand.
GTCGTGTGGCTCAGAATGGGCAACACTCGCCGGTCGGAATTGCTGGCGCGCATGGAAATTCTATTGCCTCGGGTTTTGGCCGCCCTGGAGGGCGGCGAGACGCTGATCGAAATTCGTTGATGGCGCTGGAGATCACGCGTAGCACCTCTGTGGGCGTAGTCCTCTTGAATTGCCCGTTGACCTGACCAGCCTTCAAGGAGTTCTGAGGGCTGCACTTATGGGCTGATGCCGGAGAGAACTACGAGCATTCCGAAGATGGCGAAATCTAGAGGCTGGCAACCGATCCATAGCGGCCCCTCGTCGCCGCGTGCCGGGCGACCGGTTCGGGTCGAGACCCGTCATTGGCAGTGGTTGGCCCTGAGCATTCAATACCCTGCACCTACTCTCGGAACAGATCCGCATGGCTACCGGTCCGGGCCAAGTGCAACTCGTCGCCGACAACGCGGCACAGCAGCAACCAATCCGGCTCGATATACGCGTCCCGGTAGCCGCGCCAGTTTCCTCGCAAGGCGTGATCCTGGTACGCCTCGGGCAATGGGGACTTCTCAATCAAAAGGCCCAGCACAATCCGCAACTTGCCCATGTCCTGGCCACGTTTCTGAAGTCGTTTCACATCGCGTTTGAACTGGCTGGAACGGACCGCAGTCAGCATCAGATGCCCAGGTCATTGAAAAGCTCATCAGCACTATCGAACCGCTTTCCCTCACCAGAATCCACGTCTTCCAGCGCCTTGGCGGTAATCGAGTTGGGCACCTGGACCGCGAAGGGAAGTCGCTGTTCATCGGCAACACCCTGCAGATCAGCTCGACCCCGTAGGCGTCCCGGTGAGCATCGATGAAGGCGATCACCGCCGCAGTGGGCGGTCGAGCTCCGCCTGCGCGAAAAACGCCGAGGCCTTGCGCAGGATCTCGTTCACCTGGCGCAGCTCACGGACCTCGCGTTCCAGTTCACGGATGCGCTCACGCTCAGTCGTGGTCAGGCCCTCACGCAGGCCGTGATCCCGCTCATGCCGACGCACCCAGCGCCGCAGGGTCTCGGTCGTGCAGCCAATCTTGGCGGCGATGGAAACCATGGCCGCCCAGTGCGATTCGTGCTGATTCTGCTGGTCCAGGACCATCCGTACCGCACGCTCGCGGACTTCGGGAGAGTATCGTGTCTCAGTCTTCATGGCTCTATCCTCTCACAGGAAAGAGCCTCCGGAATTCTCGGGACGGTTCATCATCGGCTGCGCCGGGAGTCCCGGCGAGTAGCTGCCGAATGCGGTGGGGGGGACCCTTTGCATGGACGACGCCCGCGGGCGTAGCATCAACCCCTCAAGGCTTGTGAACATGCCCTCGCTACGGCAGAGGACATTTTCAGAAGGTCTCATTCCAACGCCAGCTGTTCGCCGGACCGAGCGAGTCCCCGCATCGCGGGTATTGCGCGCCTGACCGGACGGAGCTGTGCTCGCGATCACGGGGACACCATGGCGCAGATGAACGAGCCCCAACGATTGAACGAATGGTTCGTACCGTCCTTCGGGCCACCGCGCTTTCGAGTGGCGGTCGGTCTGCTCTTTCTTCCCTATACCGCGATGGTGCTGTCGTTTACCGTGATCGGGGCGATGCTGGCCGAGACCGTTCACTGGGATCGCGTCGCAGCGATCGTCGTCATTTATTTTCTCGCGCTCGGCATTGGCGCGCATGCACTGGATGCATTGGGCAGCCAAGCCGTCAAACCGTGGGGGGCGGTCTTCTCGAAGCGCCAGCTCTGGGCCGTCGCGGCAGGCTCCGTGGTCCTGGCCTATGCGATCGGCATCAATTACATCGTGCGCTACGCGCCGCTGCTCGGCGTGATCGCCGTCCTCGAGGGGTTCTTTCTCCTGGCCTACAACCTGGAATGGCTCCGGGGGCGCTTTCATACGAATGCCTGGTTTGCCTTCGCCTGGGGTTTCTTGCCAGTGTTGGCCGGCTACGTGATTCAGACCAATTCCATTTCGCTGGCCGTCGTGCTGATTGCCCTGGCCATGGCGGCTCTGAGCCTCGTCGAAATCAATGCCTCACGGCCGTACAAGGCGCTGAAGCGCGGCGCGGACGGACTGACGACCGAAGGCCGCGCACAGGCGGCTCAACTCGAGGCCATCCTGAAATCCGTCAGCCTCGGCGTGATCCTGCTCAGCATCGCACTCCTCATCTGGCGCTGGACCCTGTGATGCGCGAAACGCCGTTCGTGCGGTATTGGCGCACCACGCGCGCTGAGCTCGACACCGCCTTTCTACACTGGATACCGCGCTTTTTCCCGAGCCTCTGCGAAACCCAGGCCGCCGCCGTTCACGACGCGCTCGCTGATGGCAAACGCCTGCGTGGCTGTCTCTTGTGCCTGGTGAGCGATGCGCTGGGTGGCCGGCGTGAGGCTGCCTTGCCGCGCGCGCTTGCCGTGGAATGCATTCAGGCTGCGTCGTTAATACACGACGACTTCGTGGACTGTGACACCGAACGGCGCGAGCGGCCCGCCGCGTGGACGAAGTATGGGCCCCGCAAGGCCGTGTTGCTCGGTGACCTCATGTTCGCGACAGCGCTGCAACGGATGACCGAAAACGGCCGTGCCGGCGGTCTTGCGGTTGCCGAGGTCATCGCCACGATGGCCAACGGCGCGTGGCAGGAGCCGCTGGAGCCTGCCGACGTCGAACGCGCGCTCTTGGCCGAACCGGAACGCGGCCAGGGACTCTATCCCAGAATCATCCATCTCAAGACGGGGGCGTTGTTCGGGACGGCGGCGCGTCTCGGCGCCATCAGTGCAGGCGGCTCGCAGCGCATGGCGGATCTGGCCCATGAGTTTGGCGTGCACCTCGGCGAGGCCTACCAGATCGCCGACGATCTGGCCGATGTCGATGGCCGCGAATCTTCCGCGACCGAGTGGGCCGTGCTGGCACCCGCAATCGTGCATTTCTGCGGTGAATCGGAGCTGGCACGAGCCAATCTGCCCAAGGGTTCGACTGCGGCACCGGAATCCTTTCTCTCGGAGACGCTGCCCGTGCTGCGGTCGCGCATGCGCAAGGCGATGCACGCGAGGCTGGGGCTCGCATCCGAACGGGCACGGCAGTTTCCCGACAGCCCGTTTGGTCGGCTGCTGGAGACTGCGCCGCCAGAGATCGTGCACTTGAGCCTCGGCGAGCTACCCTGAGCTGCCGTTGGGCGCTGCGGAGGCGCCCGGCTTGCGCGCATACACGATCGCGGAGCCGTACAGCGTCAGGTCATATCGGCGGACATCCACAAATCCCGATTGCTCCAGCGCCCGCTGCAGTTCCTTGATCCAGGGGCTCCGTTCGATCAGCTCGGGCAGCCCGTAATAGATCTCACGCCAAGACGGAAACAGGCGGCTGCCGGCAAGCTGCAGGATCCTGAAGTAAAGCCTCCAGATCCTAACCAGATGAGCCTTCGGCGGATACGTGAAATCGTGCGCCAGAAACACGCCGTTGGGCATCAGCATCGTGTGGGCGTTGCGGCTCAGCAGCGGGAGCTCCGCGTACTTGGCGAGGTAGGACGAGGTGATGCAGTCGAACGGTACTTCCGAGCGGTAGTCTTCGGCACGCCCCAATACCAGCTCGATGTTCCCTAATGCGCGTTGTCTCAGCTTCGCCCTTGCCCGTTCGAGGTATTCGTTCCGGAGCTCGACGCCGACCACCTGGCACTTGGGATGACGTTTCGCAATGGCCAGCGTCGATATCCCGGTGCCGCAGGCCAGATCCAGCACGCGCGCCGGGTTCGGCGGTATGAGGTCCACGAGACGGCGCTTCCATAGCCGGTCGATTCCGAAGGTCGCGGAATTCACCATGAAATCGTAGCTGGCCCCAGTGCCCTGAAAGAACCGTTCCACCAGCGCGAGCCGCGCATCACCCGAGCCATTTGCATTCATCGCGATGCCTCCCAACCGAATCGTAATCCCGCTGCCACGATATTGGACACGCTCCAGCAAGCGTGTCTGCCAGGTTCCCCTTCTACGCCGGGCCGCCCGACAATGGCAACCTCCACCGGGAGGCGTGAAAGCTACGTGGCGATGAAAGGGAAAGGGGAATAGGCCCGTGCCCTCAGCGTGAGAACACGCACAGGACCGGTGTCGCCAGTTGATCGGAGGCGGCCAATGGGTGGCCGCGTGCACTGGGGTGTGACGCTCCCCTGGTACCCGGACTATGGAGCTGGCAGAGGGTAGTACAGGGGCCCCGGTGGGGCCCCTGCGTTGTGGGCTCAGTGCGTTGTTTCGCCCCAGGCCTGAACGTCCACGCATCAAGACGCCTGATCGACTCGATCTGGCGGCGGTCGTGCTTCACGCCCCGCGGATCGATGCGATCGCCGCCAATCACCGTTCCACCGTAATTCGAAGTCCCCCACAACATGCGCCGGGCGTCGAACGGCGTTTCGCTTTTCGACACCTTCCCGCGGAGCCAGGTCGAGAAAAAAGGGTGGCGAAGAACAAGAAGGGGACACCCATGATTTCTTCGATCCGCACCGAAAAGCGCGAGAACAGCAGGCCGCTCACGGCCATCTCGTACACCAGGCCGTTAAGGAAATCATTGAGCAGGATCTCCGGGTCCGCACGCCTGTGCGCGGATTTCCACGCGCACCTCCGGGTGCACGCCATCCGGCTCGGTGATCACCGCGGTCATCGCATGCGCGGCGGCAGCGAAGGCCTCGCCGGGGCTGCTGCCAAAACCGGGTACCCCCATGTCCGCCACGTGCGGGAAGTGTTCCCAGCGCTCCGGCGGTACCGGCGGTGTCGGCTCGGCGCTCATGCCGGCGGGCCCGGGTCAGCGCGTGCGCCGGCAGTGGGCCAGCGGTCGCGCCCAGGCGTCGAGCAATTGCTGGCGCATGCGGGCGTTCGTGCCGTGCCACAGTTCGTCGCGGGTGGCGGTGAGGCTGCGCGTCATCCAGCCATCGTCCGCGGCGCATTCCACCTGGATGGCCCAGCCGTCATCGCGCGGTTCGACATCGAAGGTGTAGGTATCCAGATGCAGCTCTTCCAGCAGCCCGCCGACCACCTCCCGTGCCCGACCGGATTCCGCGCTTGTCGGCGCCATGGCGGCTTCCCGGGCATGGTCCCGCAGCCACTGTTCGAACTGGCGGATGGCCTGTTCGAACAGCGGACGGTACTGCGGGGTCGGGGCGTGCCCGTCGGCGCTGGCCAGCGCCTTGCGATAGATATCCAGCGTGCGCCCGACCCACTCCCGGGTCGTGGCCTCGCCGTCACGCTGGATCAGGAAACGGATGCGCTGTGTTTCGTCTGTCATGCCGGGACCCCGCAACAGGATCGGGTTCCTCCTCGTGATGTAGGGCATGAGCGGCCCCTTGTGCAACAGCACGGGGCAACAGCGGCGCAACCGGGTCAGGGACGCCGAAGGATAGGAAATCCAACCGCCTTCACCGCAATATCCCTTCGGTCCGGGTGCCTGTCAAGTCGCAACTGAAGCCCCGGCTGAGCAGCGTCGGCAGCACTATGCGGCCGGAATCGGCCTACAGGGGACTGGAAACCGATTTGGCGGCGCGCTTCAGGCGTGTTTCCGGAAAGCGGGCAACGGCGGGGCCAGCAGCCCAGCGGGGCTGCTTTACCAGGACACCCGCTGGGTGCGACACGAAGTCGCACGCTTATTTATCATGGAGATAGAAGTGGTTCAGGGCGATGCGCAACGAATTGGACCGTTGTGGGCCGTCCATCCCGAACCTCCGGTGCAAGAGTGTCGCCGAATGGTCCCCGAGCTTACACAACGGGTTGCACCAGGTCAGCGTTCCCACATTGGGGCCGAACAGCATGCCGACACGCCTTCGTGGGCGCGCATTGACCGCTGGACAGGCACGTCGGGGCTTGACTATAGTTCGCGCACCCTCAGGGGAGTAGTCGCCTCGGCCACGCGGGCCGGGGGCACGCGTCAACAGACTTGGCCGCCTGGCCGTGGCGTGTGCAGCCGCTCGAAGGCGCCCTGATGCGTCTTCCTCGAACGGCCTGACGAGACCTGTGGCACCGACATCCGGCTCGCGTTCGGGCGAGCTTGGGCCCATGGGCGGGCGGCGATGGCGGTGTCACCGGTTGCGTCGCGCCGCTCGCCCGGAATGACCTCTGTGGAACTCTTCCTGCTTTCGATACTGGCCGTCGCCGTCGCTGAGATCGGCGATCGTTCGATGTTTCTGGCCGCGCTGTTCGGGATGCGCTGCCGCAGCGCCTGGGCCGTCTTCTGGGGCATGACCGCCGGCCTGTTCCTGAATCAACTGCTGTCTGCGGTGGCCGGCATCTGGCTGTTCGCAGTGATCGCCACCGACTGGCATTTCTGGGTGGTCGGGGCCGCCTTCCTGGCAATGGCCGTCTGGGTACTGATTCCGGAGGACGAGGAGGTGGAGAAGGACACCCGCGCCCGCAGTGCCTTTTTCGCGGCCGCGATCGCCTTCTTCCTGTTCGAGATGTTCGACAAGACCCAGCTGGCAGTGATCACGCTGGCCGGCGCTTCCGGGGCCCTGCTGCCGGTGGTGTTGGGGGCTACGGTGGGGATCCTGCTGATCACCACGCCGGCGCTGATCCTCGGCAAGCGCTTCGCCGCCAGTATCCCGGCCACACCGATGCGCTATGTGGCCGCCGCACTGTTCCTGCTGATCGGCTTGTGGACCTGGGCCGAGGCCGGCGGCTGGATGCCCGATCTCGGCCTTCCGGATCTCTCGGGGATACTGTTGCGGGCGGCGGAAAACTACGAGTAGCCCCGCGCACCTCGTCTTGCGGCGCCTTGCGGCGCCGATCCCGGCCCTGCCAGCCGTGCTTGCCTTCGGGCGGCCGCGTCGATTGAATGGGTGTGGATGCCGGGGACGAGAGATTGATGAGCTGCGCGATCGAAGTGGAACGGCTGGTGCGGGACTTCGCCGGCACCCGCGCCCTGGACGGCGTGAACCTGCATGTGCCCACCAGCCAGGTGCTGGGCCTGCTGGGACCGAACGGCGCCGGCAAGACGACGATGGTCCGCACCCTGGCCACGCTGCTTGCTCCCACCGCTGGGCAGGCGTGGGTGGGCGGCTTCGACGTCGTTCGGGAGGCCGCGCGGGTCCGCGAGATCATCGGCCTGACCGGCCAATACGCGTCGGTCGACGAAAAGCTGACCGGGCGCGAGAACCTGATCCTGATCGGTCGCCTGCTGGGGCTGAAGCGCGCGGAAGCGAAAGCGCGTGCGGACAGCCTGCTGGCGGATTTTGCTCTGACAGACGCCGGGCGCCGGCCCGCCCAGACCTACTCCGGCGGCATGCGCCGGCGGCTGGACCTGGCCGCCAGCCTGGTCGGGCGTCCGCGCATCCTGTTCCTGGACGAGCCGTCCACCGGATTGGATCCGCGCGCACGGCGCGACCTGTGGCAGCGCGTCCGCCAGCTGCAGGAAGACGGCACGACCGTGCTCTTGACCACCCAGTACCTGGAGGAGGCGGATGCGCTGGCCGACTCGATCGTGGTGCTGGATCAGGGCCGAGTGATCGCCGAGGGCACGGCCGCGCAGCTGAAGGCACGGGTGGGCGCGCGCACGCTGTCGGTGACCGTGTCCGACCCAGCCCTGGCCGCACGCGCCGCGGAACACATCACCGCCGTCGCGGGGGTGCAGGTTCAGGTGGACGGCGACCAGATCAGTGCCTCGGTACAGCACCCGGCGCTGCTGCCGGCGGTATTGCGGGCACTGGACGACGCCGGCATCGAGGTCTCGGAGCTGGGGCTGCGCGGGGCGAGCCTGGACGACGTGTTCCTGGCCCTGACCGGCCACAGCAGCCGCCTCGACACTGGCCGATCGGAGGACGCCGCGTGATGAACGGCCTGCAGCAGACATTCACGCTGGCCTGGCGCAGCCTGGTGCAGGTGCGGCGCAACCCCTGGGAGCTGGGTGACTACAGCATCCAGCCGATCCTGTTCCTGGTGCTCTTTCTGTACGTATTCGGCGGCGCGATCGCCGGCTCGCCGGACGACTACCTGGAGTTCGTGCTGCCGGGGGTGATCGTAATGAACATGCTGTTCGTCACGGTCTATGTCGGCCACGGCCTGAACACCGATCTGACCCGCGGCGTGTTCGACCGCTTCCGCGCTCTGCCGATCCCGCGCTGGGCGCCGCTGGCCGGCCGGATCCTCGCGGACGTGGTCAAGCAGGCGCTTTGCATCGGGCTGCTGCTGGCAGTGGGGTACCTGCTCGGATTCCGCCTGGCGACTTCCCTGATGCACCTGCTGGGCATGATCCTGCTGGTGCTGGTGTTCGCCGTCGCGTTCTCCTGGGTGATGGTGCTGGTCGGGGTGATGGCGCGCGATCCGGAACACGTGCAGTTGTTCGGCTTCACCGCCCTGTTCCCGGTGACCTTCGTCAGCTCCGCGTTCGTCCCGGTGGCGACGATGCCCGAGTGGCTACAAGGCTTCGTGTACGCCAACCCGGTATCCCTGCTGGCCGATGCCGCACGCGCGTTGTTGAACGGCGGCCCGGCCGCCGCCCCGGCGTTGGGGTCCCTGCTCTGGGCGCTCGGCATCGCGCTGGTGTTCGCGCCGCTGTCGGTCTATGCCCTCAACCGGCGCCTGGCGCGCGGCTGACCGCACCCGGGGCTGCACGAAGGCACAGACCCACACGGTCGTCGCTGCGCGGCGGATCGTCCGGCCTTCGTGGCGACTACGAAGGCTGACGCGGCAGCCACCGCCCGAAGAGATGCAATGCCCGCACGCGGCCATCGCCGTCCCGAATGAAATATCCGGTGACACCCTGCGCGGGACCGCTCGCGAACACATATCGATCGGCGTGCCCGGCCACAAGGCCGACCTGCAGAGTCGTCGGCCGGGATCGCGGCGCTTCGCCGATCTCGAACATCAACGCGAGCAGCTCCGGATCGTTGTGCAGCGTGAATGCCAGGCCTCCGGCCTGGTCGTCGGCCACCACGCAACGCATGCCGCGAGCGCGATACTCGCCCGCATACGCGGCGAGCGCGCCAGGCGCAGCCGACACGGGTTCAGGATCCTCGTCCACGATGCCGGTACACGCCGCGAGCACGCGCCGCCGCGCAATCCGGTTCAGCGCGAGCCCTCCCGGACTTGCATTGGTCATCAGCGTCAGCGCCCAGTCCTGTTCCGGCAGAAACGACAGGCTCGCCTCCTGGCCGTTCGTGCTGCCGTCATGGCCCACCAGCTGCGCGCCGCCAATGTCGCTCAGGAACCAACCGATGCCCAGCGCATCGCCGATCGCGCTGCCGGGCATCTGCACGGTGGGCTCGCGCATCGAACGCAGCCCGGATTCGCTCAGCACCCGCCTGCCGTCCGCAACATGACCGTCGCCAGAATGGAATCGGGCCCATGCGAGCAGGTCGGCGACGCTGGTGGCGATGCCGCCGGCCGGCGCGCCATTGCGCGGCAGCACCCAGGGCCGCGCGACCTGCAACGCAGCGTCCGCCGAGGGCTTGTGTCCGACGACGAACCGGCGCGTCATGACCTGATCGCGAAAGAAAAACGACTCGCGCAGCCCCAACGGCTGCAGGATCAGCCGGCGAATCGCGTGCTCGTAGGTGTCCCCCGTCACGTTTTCGATCACGCGGCCTGCAAGACAGAACGCGGCGTTGTTGTATGAGAAGGCCGCACCCGGAGGCGTCAACTGCGCGACCTCGTCGAGACGCGCCACGTATCGGGCCAGCGCGTCGTCGCCTTCGCCAGTGTTCGGAAAGAAATCGCCCTCCCAGCCCGCGGTGTGGTTCAGCAGCTGGAGCACCGTGACCTGCGTGGCTGCCGTTGCATCCGCCAGGTGCAGTTCCGGCACATAGCGGCGCACCGGCGCGTCCAGTTCCACGCGCCCGGTCTGCGCGAGGATCAGCAACGCGGTGGCGGTGAACGTCTTGCCGATCGAGCCCGCTTGAAACAGCGTGTGCGCATCGACCGGCAACGGGTTCTCGATGCTCGTCACCCCGTGACAGGCGAAGGTCGCCTTTCCCTTGTGCCACACACCGGCAGCAACGCCGGGCACGTCGAACTCGCCGGCGAGTTCGGCCAGCAGGTCGAGCAGTTCATGATCGTTCATCTGGAAGATCGTCAGGCCCACCCTTGGCGGATCGGGGCTCGGCCCTTATCGTAGCCGTTGGCCCACGCGGGACTCTACGATGCGCAACCCGTCCTCGGAGAGTTCGCAGCCGAACCCCGTCCGGGGCATACGTCGATGACCGGACTCGGAACCGACGCCTGGCCCTGGGTGCTGGCCGGCAGTGCGCTGGGCGGGATGGCGCGCTACTGGCTTTCCGGGCTGGTGGCCCGGCGTGTCGGCGAAACGTTTCCGTGGGGCACGCTGGTGGTGAATGTCAGCGGTGCACTGGCCGCAGGGCTGCTGCTCGGGATCACCGTCGTGATGCCCGGCGCGATGCCGGTGTTCCTGCTCCAGCTGCTCCTGCTCGGCTTTCTCGGAAGCTACACCACGGTGTCGTCGTTCTCGCTGCAGACGCTGCAGCTCGCGCGCAACCGGCAGCCACTGCCGGCCGCGGGCAACGTGGTGCTGTCGGCCGGGCTCTGTCTCGCCGCCGCCTGGCTGGGCCTTCGGCTGGTGGCCGGATGATGAGGGTCTATCTCGCGATCGCGGCCGGCACCGCGCTGGGGGGCTCCACCCGCTACCTGGTCGCGCTCGCGTTCGTGCAGGGCCTCGGCCTTGCCCATCCATTGGCGACCGCCTTCGTGAACGTGACCGGGTCGTTCCTGATCGGCCTGTTCGCAACGCTGACCGACCCGGACGGCCGCTGGCTCGTCAGCGGTACCGCGCGCCAGGCGGTGATGACGGGCTTCCTCGGCGGCTATACCACGTTCTCGTTGTTGAGTCTCGAGACGCTGGAACTCGTCGAGGCGGGTGCCCCGGCGGCCGCCACGCTGTATGTACTGGGCTCGCTCGCGGCGTCGCTGGTCGCCGTCTGGCTGGGTCACATTCTCGCCGTTCGCATCAACCGCCTGCCCCGTTAGGAGATCGCACATGCAGATTCCCGAAGACGCCCTGCTCGCACGCATCTTCATTGGCGAAAACCACCGCTTCGACGGTCGGCCGCTGTACGAGGCGATCGTGCTGAAGGCGCGCGAGACCGGGCTCGCGGGCGCCACGGTGCTGCGCGGCCCGATGGGCTTCGGCCATTCCAGCCGCCTGCACACCACCAAGATCCTGCAGCTATCCGAAGACCTGCCCCTAGTAATTGAGATCGTCGACAGCGTGGAAAAGGTCGAAGCTTTCCTGCCCCTGCTCGACCCGATGATGACGAGCGGCCTGGTGACGCTGGAAAAGGTCCGGGTGCTGCGCTACGGCCGCAGCGGATGATTGCGCCTCCCTAGGAGCCTGTCGGATTTGGGTGCCCGCAGCGAGCCGCGTGGGAGAGCGAGGACAGTTTTTCATGATTTCGAGGCGCATAGTGGTTCTATATAACGAGAAATCAGGGAAGAATGCACCGCCATTCCCACCGACGCAGTAGGAGCAGCTTAAGTCCGACAGGCTCCTAGACGCGGGCCAAGCTGGCCATGCGGGGATTCACACCAGATCGCTGCCGCGAGGATCCGGAATCCGCTGAACCCGAAGACTGCCGTGTTCATTCGCCGGCCGTGCCTGAGCCTCGCTCTGGCGCCGGATCACTCGTAGCCCCCCTCGCCCATCTTCCGGACCAGCGTGTCGAGTGCGTCGGAGCTTCCGATACAGGCGATGACGCTGTCCCGGTGATCCGCCAGTTCCTCGCGGTGGGCGAGACCGCCGCTGGCAGTGTGGCGCAGGAGCAGGCGCGAGGGTGTCTGCCGGTCGGCCGGAATCAGCCTCAGTTCGACCAGTCGACGCAGCCCGTCACCGTCGACGAGGAAAATCCAGGGGGTCAGCACCAGGAGCGCGCCGTCCGGGCAGGGAAAGCGTTCGATCGCGTTCTCGGCATGCGTGCGATTGGAATGGATCGCGTTCTCCCGCTGCATGTCGGCGCGCTGCCAGGGCTCGATCACGAGGACCAACACCAGCGCGGGCGCAACCGCCAATGCGGTGATGGCCAACAGCACGCGCCGATACGCCGCGTAGTGGCGCCACCACCCAAGGGTCCAGTACACCGTGAACGCGACCGCCGACATCAGGACGGACCGTTCGATCCACGCCAGCCCCGTTCCCGCGCCAAGGGCAACGGCCAGCCACAGGTACCCGATCGCGCCCAGGCCGCCGACCAGCAGGAGCAGTCGCGCGGCCGCTGCCAGCAGGATGGCGGACCACCCCCGCGTTCTCGCGCCATGGTTCTCCGCTACATGCGTCTCCGGCATCACGCCCCCCTCGGAAATCCCCCAACAGCATAGACCGACGGCGGCCGGGGACCGGCTGCGGGAGACCACCTTTGCCAGTCCCTGGTTCGTGGTGAAACGGAAGCGGCGCGCTCGATCCCGCGGAGCCTGAGCCGCTACCCTGCTCTCGGGCGCCCTGCGCGTTCCGCTTGCTCCGCGATCACCGACAATTTCAGCCAGCGCCCCAGGCTGCGCGCCAGGTCGTATCGGCCGCAGGCCCGGATCTCCTCGCGTTCGATCGCCGGGGCGAGGGGTCGCTGACCGATCCAGACCGGGCCCATCACCCGCACGCTGGTGGCGATGTAGAGGTCCACTTCGAATCCGGGATCCGACTGGCACAGGTCGACGTCGTCGTCCTCGATCAGCAGCCACCAGCGCCTCAGCTCCGACGGCGCGTCGCTGTAATCGAACTGCACCACCGTTCGTCCCGGGGGCAGCACGCCGGTATCGATGCGCCGGCGCATGTCCCACATGAGTACGCCCGCGTCCCAGTCCGGGCCGTCGGCCGCGCTTTCCACCCAGCGCTGGCCCCACAGGCCCATCCCGATGATGATCGGCCCGAGCGCCGCGCCGGCCTCCGTCAGGCGGTAGGCACCGCTGCCGTCGCGAACCACGATGCCGTGGGCAACCAGCTCCCGCAGGCGGCTGGCCAGGAGTGCACGCGACATGAGCGGCACGCCGCGATGGATCTCGTTGAAACCGGAGGACCCGCTGATCAGCTCGCGCAGGATCAGCGGCGTCCAACGCGTGGTCAGGATCTCGCTGGCCTTCGCGACAGGGCAAAACTGGCCGTACCCGGTTCGGTTCGTCATAGCGCCTCTCCGTTGCCGTGTATGCGGAACACTGGCCCAGGCGAACGGCCGCTGTCCGGTTCACTTCTTGAACTAGCAGGCCGGCAAACCGCTTTGGGATGCTGAACTTCCGGGGCGTACCGCCGTGCTCGCCGACACCGCCAACGAGTCATGAAGGAGATCAAATCATGAACATAGCACCTCAATCCTTCGAGGGCCGAATCCGTCCGCATAACGCGGGTCCCTCGACCGTGTGGTCGAGCGGCGGGGCGGCCGATGACGAGGTGAGCCGCAGCAAACTCGACCCCGAACGCCGCGAACGGTTCAAGACCGATTTCGTGGGATTCCACAAGCGCTTCGCCGACGAACTCGGCATCTGCGTGCCACGCGACTACTGGGTCGTTCACGGTACGCGGCATTGATGCCGCCACGGCAAAGCGCTTCCCAACCGATCCACAGGAGGATGCCATGAAGAACCACAACTCCCGCTCGCTGGCGACAGCTGCAATGTCCGTCGCCGGCTCGATGATGTTCCTGCTTGCCGTCGCGACGACGGTACATGCAGAGCCCGATCCGATCACGGCCGAGCCGCTGACCCAGCGCCACACGTTCAGCGGCAACGTCTCGATGCAGATCACACAGGAGCTCGACGGGCTGCCCAAGCACGTCGTCAACCTCGACGATGCGTCCAACGTCGTCGTGGTCGAGTTCACGATCCAGCCTGGCGCTGTTTTTCCCTGGCACACCCACCCCGGGACGGTGCTGATCAATATCACCGAGGGCGACTTCGTGTTCATGTTCGCGGAAGACTGTGTCGGGCGCGAGTACGGGCCGGGCATGGCGCTGGTCGATCCCGGGCACAGCGTGCACACCGCCTACAACCCCAGCCGGGACGAGCCCACCGTGGTCATTGCCACGCTCCTCGGAGCTCCTGACGAGGGGCCGCTGACGATCCCGGTCGACGCGGACAAAGGCGCGGCGCTGGACGAGAAATGCGGCATCTCAACCGGGACGCATGCGCACTGAGGCGGCGCTGCCTCACCGCCACGGCCGCGACCGGGTTGCGGCCGTGGTCGGGACCGCATGGGATGAGCCGGAAGACGACGCGGCGAATATCGCCTGGGCACGCGAGGCCTGGCAGGACCTGAAGGCCTTCTCCACGGGTGGCGCCTACATCAACTTCCAGACCGAAGATGAAGGGTCGGAGCGTATGGAAGCGGCTCTTGGCCCGGCCCTCCAGCGACTCGCCGAGATCAAGCAGCGCTGGGATCCGGACAACCGTTTCCGCGTCAACCGCAACATTCCACCCAGTGGGAAAGGGCACGGGTAGCACGAATAAGGAGAGGACCATGAGAGTCGTCACATCGAACGAACATGAATTTCATCCGATAGGCAGCAGCAGCGACCTGGAGGTGTGCATGGTGCGGGAAGCCGACGACGGCGGCATCTCGGGGTTCATCAGAATCCGGAAAGGCGCCACGCTGCCCAGGCACCGGCACATCGCCGCCGAGGAAACCTACATGATCCAAGGCAGGATGGACCTCGGTGATGGCCGGATCGCCCAAGCGGGCGACTACCTGCTCATGAACACCTCCTCTTTCTAGCCTATGGGACTTAACGAGGTGTCCGCTACAAGTAGACCACGTCAATCCTCGTGGCCCCCTCTCCCCCAGAGGGGGAGGGAGGAGGGGGACTGTACGGATACCCCGGCTCACGCCTTGAAAGGGCGCCGTGAAGCACCCGGCCGCGAGAGAGAACCGATATAGATTCCCGCCCGGAGACCTCCGTTTCCGGGCGGGTTTGCGTCCCTACTGGGCGCTACGACTGCGCAGATAGTCCACCAACGCGGCGCGGCCCACCGCCGGATCGCTTACCGACTGTCCGGTACCAGGGAAGTAGAACGGATGCGGAGCATCGGGGCCACGCGCCGGGTCAAGGAGACGGTCGAGGGCGTCGCTGGCGTCGACGCCCGCCACCGATCCGTCATGCAGAAACCGGTTCTTGCTATCCAGCGCCAGCAGAAGCGGCTTGGCAAGGCCACGGACCTCACCACGGATACTCGCATCCAGTACCACCAGGGAATTGTCATAGGATGGGTGGGGACCGCTTGTCAGGTTGACCTGCACGTCGCTCAGCGGCGGACTGAACACGCTGCGTTCAAACAGGACGGAGGGATCATAGGGCCGGTACATGGACGCGATGCCAACGATCACATCGCGGACGGGCGCGTTCGGGTCGGCACTATGACAGGAGACGCAGTTGGCCCCGCCTTCGCTGCGGGAACCGAGGAAGATCTGTTCGCCGAGCGCGACCTGGGTCGGGTCGAGACCGTCCGGAGCGGAGGGGGCCGGGAGCTGGTCGGTGTAGGCATTCAGCGCCTGCAGCCGTGCCTCGTCGACACGCAGACTGACGGGTCCAGCCGCACTCCCCGGCGACAGGTCATCGCGGGCTGCATCCACGAAAGGCACCACGTCGGCGGTGGCGACGCCTTCTGGGATGACCCCCGTTTCACGCAGTGTCTCCTCGTAGCGCTCGGCGATCTCGTCGCCCACCGGGCCGGCCAGCACGTTCAGAAATGCACGCCCCGATTCGGTCAGCAGACTCGTCGGGTCCAGTGCCACGGTGTAGACCAGGTTGTTGAAGTCTTCGAGCCGTTCGAAGGCCCCGCTGTGGCCCCAGGGAGCCGCGAGATCGGTACGGAAAAACGGAAGGATATAGGTGGCATTGCCGATGCCGTCCGGCGTGGCATCGAACGACGTGAGGGGATAGTACCGCCGCCCGGTGTCGGAATCGCTGCCGGTCAGATACGCCCGCGCCTCGGCGTCATCCGAGTCCCGCCGAAGACCCGGGAAATCACCGTTGCCGATAGTCGCACCACCCAGGCTCTCGAACGCCAATTGCAGAAACGGGAGGTAGGCCCGGGGATTGTCCGCAACCGCCAGGATCGCTCCGACATCCAGACCCTCCGCGACGTTTCGGCGTCGGACTTTCAGGCCAGCGGCAGCGGTTCGTCGCATCGGGTCATCCGGTCGTGCAGCTCCTGCAAGCGCCGTGCATCGCCGCTGGCCCGGCCATGACCGATCGTCTCCAGGTAGCGGCAGGTGGCGAACCGGGCCGAAGCCTGTTCGTAATCCCGCAGCCAGTCGGCGAATGCCTGCTCGGCCTCGCGCCCCGAGCGCGGAAACTCCCCCGGCGGCCTCGCGACACCGCAGCGCCACGGCTTGGGAGTCAGGCGCGCGCGGAAGCACTTCTGCGAGCGGCAGAGCCGGGCGTACGCCTGGTCCGAGCGGGTGCTGCGCATCAGCTCCCAGGTTTCCGAGCCGGCCGGATCAAACGGCCGGTCCACCGCCATCACGCGAAACCCCGATGCGGTCCGGTAGATGCGGAACGTCGCCCGGCCATCGCGTTCGAGCGCCTCGCGCAGCTGCGCCAATGCCCGCTCCTCGGGCGTCGTCCTGGCGAACAACTGCCACAGTCGCGCAAACAACCCACGCGAGGGCAGATCGACGTCCAGAAACAGGAGCTGCTCGGCGTTCAGCACCTGCGCGCCATAGCGGTTCCGGGTCACGATACCGACAGTCGCATTCGAGTCCGCGCCCGAGACCGTCTGCAGCAACTCCTCGCGCAGCGGTCGGGCTTCGTACTCGTAGCGACGCGGAAACGGCTTGCGGCTGCGAATGCGCTCGAGCGCCCGTTCCAGCCGCTCCAACGCCTTGGCCCGCGCCCGCGCGGAATCGTCTCCCCAGCCCCATGCCGATACCGGAACGGTGCGCCCGTCCCGCAGCGCCGCTTCGCGCGTCTCGCGAACCCATGCCCGTGGAATGTACATCCGCCCCCCTTCTGAATGACCGCCAATCCCTGCGCCACCACTCTGTTCAACGTCAAACGACACGGCTTCTCTCGGGGCAAAGGCGGAAGAGTGCAGCGTCATCCGCCGTGCGGCGTTCGGAGCGCCCCCCGGATCCCTCGCAGGCAGGCCACATTGCGGGAAACGCAGCGTTCGGTCAGGCGCTCAAGTGTACCGATCGCGCGGCCGAAAGGGTGCAATGTGCGCCCGGCGGTGCGGATGAACCGGCGGCCAACAGCGTGAGGGCCTCGTTGTTGGTAGGTGTTGGACATTGCCGGCCTCGCGTTGCGGGAACGCGGTCCGGTGGAACCAACCCACGCAAACATCAGCGACCATACCGCCGCCGCTCTCGCCGCAGGGCGTGCGGCGTCACCCCCGGATGCGAATGGTCCGCAGATCACTTCTGATTCTTTCTTACTATACTCTGTCCATGGGCGCACTCGGGCGGCGGCACATCCTGCGGGATCGCCCGCCAGGTCCATCCCCCCGTCCGAGCCCATCCGGGAGGTGACTTATGATCCGCAACACACTTCGCGCTTTCTCGGCATTCCTCGCCCTCGCACTCTTGCTAGCCACAGTACCAACCGCGCAGTCCCAAACGACCTTTCGCGCGCAGACCGAAACGGAGCGGATTTGCGCGGCGGAAAATTTCGCTCGCAGCGAAGGGCGCGCGGTCGCAAGGATCCCGCGGGAACAAATGGCGGCCTTGCAGAATTGGTGTCGGCAATCCGCTGCACGAGACGTCCCGGCATCGGGGCGTACGGGCCCCATGACGCTCGCCGCGCCGGGTGGAGGGCAAGGCCTCTGGTGCCCGCCATTCTCGACCAAGTGCTATTGCTGGAACGGCCCGCACTGGAAAGGCTGCGACAACTTCGCCGCTCACTGCACCGATGGGCTGACCTGCGGCCCCTTTGGCAAGAGTTGTCACTGCACTTCGAAGTGACATCGCCACACCATCTCCAAGGAGCGCCTGGTCAACCCCGCGCCACCAGACTCGGTGGCGCGGGGGATAGCTGCAACTGTCAATGACTGCCCCCGGGGTCAGATCAGGCATATCGCCCACGCACACATCGCCGGGTGTGACCGCCGTAGGCGTGAGGGGAACCCGGGGTCGTCCGCTTACAGTGCCGGAGCCGGGATTTTCGGATCCTCGGGTCGGCGGAAGAAGGTATTTCGCAGGATGCTTAGCCCGGAATGGACATCCTCCCCGCACAGATACGCCCGCCGCACACAGCACGAGACGACGTGGTACCAAGGGGTATCGCTCCGACTGACCAGACTGGAACGCGGTTGCGGCATCTCCCTGCCTCCTTTTCGGTTCGAATCCATACAAACGCCGACGCTGAAAGCCTACGACCCCACCACCGCGAGGGCCAAAAACGTGGGGGGCTGCATATAGTGTGCCCGTGACGCAATTCGCAGGCTCCAGCACAATGGCGTCGAACCTGCCCGAAGAGCGGGGACGCGCACCGGAGGCTGCCCATGTGCCACCTGGCCCGACTCGCGGCCGTACTGGGGATGACCTTGCTGTCCATCACCCTGCTGATTCCACACCCGGCATCGGCCGACAGCGGAAGCCGGCCCGTCGCGGGACTGCCGCCCCCGGCCGCCGCGTTGATCAATGCGTTCGTCGTCCGCCACATGGAAGCGCTCGGGACGCCGGGCCTGACGCTGGCACTGACCGACAGCGAAGGGCTGGTTCACGAGTTCCATTACGGCTACTCGAACCTGGAGACCGGCGAGCCGGTCACTGCGCAGACGCTGTTCCCGATCGGGTCGATCTCCAAGGCCTTGACGGCACTTCTCGCGCTGCAGTTCTCTGGCGAGAAACGCATCGACATCGACAGCAGCATCGGGGACCACCTTCCCTGGCTCGATCCGCCCTCGTCGCTGTCGCGCATCACTGTGCAGCACCTGCTCAGCCACACATCAGGACTGCCCACCGACCGCGACGACATCCCGAGTTCCCCCTACCGCGTGCTCGCCGCCCGTGACCTGCCAACGACAACGCCGCCCGGCGAGCGTTTCCATTACTCGAACGTCGGCTACCAGCTGCTCGGCTACCTGCTCGAGGAAGTCGGCGGCCGGCCCTTCGCAGAACTGCTGCGCGAGCGTGTGTTCGAGCCGGTGGGCATGCACGCGAGTGAACCGGCGATCACCCATCAGGCGCGGGCCCGGATTGCGGTGGGCTACGTGTCGAAGTACTCCGACCGGCCTCCCCAGCCCAGTGATCCGCTGGTTCCGGCACCCTGGTTCGAGTACGGCGATGCCGATGGCGGCATTGCTGCGACCGGCCGTGATCTTGCGGTCTTCCTGGGAATGCTCCTGAACCACGGAATCACTCCGGACGGAGGGCGCATCGTGGATGAACAGTCGTTCCGCATGATGACAACCTGCGCGACCCCGCCCCGCGGACCCAGCTGTCACGGCCTCGGTCTCGAAATCGGCGCGCAGGGAACCATCGGTCACTACGGTGCGATGATCGGACATTCGGCGCAGATGCTCGGGGATCTGCCGAATGGCATCGGCGCCGTCGTCATGCTGAACGGGCCGGGGGATCCGACCGCGGTCGCCGCGTTTGCGCTGGAGGTGCTGCGGGCGTCGCGGGCTCGCGACCCCCTGCCACGACTGCCGCGGATCGACCCAACCCGGGTACCACACGCGGCGCAGTACGCGGGTCGGTATCGCTCCCCCGACGGGGACGGATTCGACCTCGTGGCTCGCGGCGGGCGACTGTACC
This sequence comes from Thioalkalivibrio nitratireducens DSM 14787, assembly GCF_000321415.2. Classification (NCBI taxonomy): domain Bacteria; kingdom Pseudomonadati; phylum Pseudomonadota; class Gammaproteobacteria; order Chromatiales; family Ectothiorhodospiraceae; genus Thioalkalivibrio; species Thioalkalivibrio nitratireducens. The sequence goes on from NC_019902.2 coordinate 2,955,577, forward strand.
TGGTTCAGGGGAACCGGAGCGTTCGACTGCAGCGTCGCGGTGAGGACCGCTTTCTGGCCCCTATTCCGCGCTTCGAGCAGTTTCTGCTCGGCTTCGAACGCTCCGCGGGAACGGTGACCCATGCCACCCACGGGGCGCAGTGGTATGTGACCGCGCGGTATCCGGGGCCATGGGAATTCGATCTGCCCGAAGACTGGCTTGCCTATCCCGGGCGGTATCAGTCCTGGAGCCCCTGGATTCCCGAGCGCCGCGTGATCCACCGCCGCGGCCAGTTGCTGCTGATTCAGCCCAGCGGCCGCGAACAACGACTCGAACCGCTCGAGCATACCGGGTGGTTCCGCGTTCCCGAGGCTCAAGGCGGAGAAACCGTCCATTTTCGCGATGTCGTGGATGGGCGTGCACTTCGAGTCAACGTCGACGGCGTAGATCTATACCGTAGCGCCCTGCGCTGACGGCTTGCCGCGGGTAACACTCACGACTGCCGGCTGGGAAGGGGTCACCCTTCAGATTCACCACGCGTTGGAACCACGCATCGCCCTCGCCTTGTCATTGCGCCCCACTGGGGTCACCGAGGAGTGTTGACGATCGGCGTTGCGGCAGCGCCCGGAGAAACAGGCTGCCGCGAAGCGGCTTAGTTCAACGCCTTGCTCACCGGTAAATTATGAGCGCAGCGAGTGATTTATCCGGGTGTAGCAATTTGTTATACGCTTACTCAGTCGGATCCACATCTGAATCATCTATTTCTTCTGGAGACACCTCTATTAGACCTTCCGAATTCACACCAGATAGCCTTTCAGCAATTGCATGCAAATAGATTGCTCTAGCAGATAAAAATGAATCATAGTCATCATTAAGTGCAGCATCGAGAGCTGCTTCTGGGACTAAATTGCTTCCCAATCGTTCAACTAGCGCTTCTCTACCATCCGATTCGATTATCTTATTCAAGTAGTCACTGGGTGCGCTAGCAGAGATCGCGATATTAGATTTAGAAGTTAACAGTATAATATTACCCGGAACATTACTTCTCGATGCTTTAACACCATTCTTGCTCAAATACGCTTGCGGAAAAAAATGGTGGAACTCCTTATCATTCGACCAAGCTAAAGACTTGTCTATATCTATCCGCTGTCCAGTCACGATATCCAGCGGATTTTTCGTTGTAAACATTAAAGCAATCATTTTTGATATCGCACTATTTGCACGAAACGGCTTCGCTGCCCATAAAGACGCAGTAGGTACTGACGCAGTTACATCAATTGAAGCAGAAGAGCCAGTAGCAAAGTCCCTGATTGCTTTTGCATCAGTAGCCATTTGACCACTATCCCACCCACTAAAGTAACCAGATAAAGTGGTCAACCAAAACCATCTTTTCAATTCAGCCCGTTGGCTAGCATCTGGATTAGACAAGACTCTAAACAATTCGACTAAGACTGCAAACTGATTAGCATAGGGTAAAGCCTCAGCGCGAGGTGCCCCTACTTCTGTGCTCAAAAAATCTACGGCCAATTGTGCAGCGCTTTTTATCTGCTCTGCACAGGTATGAAGCGTGTCAGGTTCTAAATGCCTTAAAGAATCAATACTCCCTGAGGAAAAGTCACTTCCACTAGCAGCACCCAGACACCGTAAGAAAGTTTTATTCTCGAAAGAGTGAAACCTTTTCTCCTCAAGGGAGGTTTTAATAGACTCGATGGTTTTCCCGAGGTCGAATTCTGGGCTCCACGTTGCAGCTCGCATCAGATCATAAATCGTGAGCCTAGTGCCGGTAGAGTTAATCCTCTCAAAAACCGGAGCAACATCATTAATAGACATATCGCCTAGAGTGACTAGAGGTAGCTGATAATCTTTGAACCTATTGAATAATAGATCTGCAACGCTTCTTAGGGCTGAATCATCAATAACTGATATTTTTCGAAAGTATTCAGCTGGATCGGATAAGCGGCGTATAGGTATTTGGTGAGCAGGTAGTTCATCAATGTGATCGATATGGCTAAATTTTTCGTTTCGCAAATCGAAAATCACATTCCAGATGCTTTTCGGATCACCTGGCTCCCAATGCAAGCACCCGCAGATAGTTGATAACCTTTGCTGTCCATCAAGCAAATAATTAACAGGGTAATTCTGACTTCGCTCACCAACCTCTAGATCTGCGATTGACCGCTTACTTGCAAGCTCCTGACTAGATTCCCACAAAAGAGCGCTGCCGATGGGGTAGTTTCTATATATTGAATCCAATAGCTCCAATATTTGCTTTCTCTTCCAGACAAATGGCCGCTGAAACTCCGGAAGAATAATATCTCCTACCAAAACCCTATTGGCCAGCTGTTCAATCCTTTCTGCCGTTGAACTAAGCCGCTTCGCGGCAGCCTGCTTCTCCGGGCGCTGACGCAACGCCGATCGTCAACACTCCTTGGTGACCCCTGTGGGTCGCAATGACAAGGAGAGGACGATGACACCGTTACGGCAGCAGATGATCGATGCCATGCGCCAGCGTGGCTTTGCAGAACGCACGCAACGCAGTTACCTGTGGGCAGTACGGGACCTGGCTCGATTCCACCGACGTTCTCCTGCGGAACTGGGCGTTCCTGAACTTGAGCACTATTTCCGGCACCTGGCGCTGGAGCGCGGGTTGTCCGGGGCCACCTGCCGGTTGCACCGGAACGGGATCCGCTTTCTGTACCTGAAGGTGTTGCAGTGGTCGGCCTTCGACGTGCCCTTTGTGGTACCCAAGCGCGCGCAGCGGATTCCGGAGTTGCTGACCCGGCAGGAGGTCGTGCGGATCCTGGACGCGTGTGCCAACCCGAAGCACCGGATGTTGCTGAAGATCTGTTACGCCTGTGGCCTGCGGGTCAGCGAGGTGGTGGCGTTGCGGGTGCGCGACATCGACGGCGAGCGCGGTCTGCTACGGGTCGAGCAGGGCAAGGGGGCGAAGGACCGGCTGGTGCCGGTGTCGCCGACGCTGTTGACGGAGTTGCGGCGGTACTGGGTGCTGTTCCGGCCGACCGAGTGGCTGTTCCCGGCGGGGCGGGACCGGTGTACACCGCTGAGCATCAGCAGTGCCCAGCGCGTGTTCAGTCGGGCCAAGGCGACGGCGGGCATCGCCAAGATCGGTGGCATTCATGGGCTGCGCCACGCCTATGCCACGCATCAGCTCGAGGCGGGGCTACCGGTGCATCGCCTGCAGCGGGTTCTTGGCCATGGGCACCTGCAGTCGACGCTGCGCTATCTGCATTGGGTGCCCGAACGTCGCCCGGAGGCGGGCGGACCCGTGGATCTGGTGGCGGGATTGGCGGTGCGTCATGGCTGAACCGGCGACGCTGCAACACGCCCTGGACCGGTTCCTGCACGAAGAGACGCTGGACGGCCACCGGCGCCGGGTGTGCCAACACCTGAAGGCCTGCCGCACCGAGGCGCTGGGCGGGATGCAGGTGCAGTGCGAGGCCTGCGGCTGGGAGCAGCCGTGGTATCACGGCTGCCGGGACCGGCACTGCCCGCAGTGCCAGACCCGCGCGACCCGGGTCTGGGCCGAACGCCAGCAGGAGGCGCTCCTGCCGGTGCGCTACTTCCACGTGGTGTTCACCCTGCCGCATGCTCTGAACGGCTGGGTGCAGTTGCACCCCGAGGTGCTCTACCGGCAGTTGTTCCAGGTGACTTGGGACACCCTGCGCCGCTTCGGTCAGGATCGCCGCCGCCTCGGCGGCGAGCTGGGTATGACCGCAGTGCTGCACACCTGGGGCCAGAACCTCAGCCAGCACGTGCACCTGCACTGCCTGATCCCCGGCGGGGCGCTCCAGGCGGACGGCCACTGGAAGCCGAGCCAAGGCAATACCCTGTTCCCGGTCCGGGCCTTGTCCCGGCGCTTTCGCGGGGCGATGGTCGCGGCCCTGCGCCGGGCTGCCGACGACGGCGTATTGCACCGGGTCACCCGACCGGGCGAGATCGACGCGGTACTCGACCGGCTGATGGCCACCGAGTGGGTGGTCTACGCCAAGGACTGTCTCGATCACACATCCACGGTGGTCGACTACCTGGCGCGTTACACGCATCGGATCGCGATCCACAACGCGCGCATCCTCGACATCGATGCCAAGGACGTCACTCTGCGCTACACCGACTACCGCGACCACGACCGACCCAAGGTGATGCGTTTGGAAGGCGAGGAGTTCGTGCGCCGCTTTCTGCTGCACATCCTGCCCAAAGGACTCATGCGCGTGCGGCATTACGGTTTCCTCGCCAACCGCTGCCGGCGGACCAAGCTCCCGCGTATCCGCAGCGCGTTGCATGTACCGCCACCCGCCACGAGCGATGCCCCGGAAGGCCGGTCTGAGCCCACGACCTACCCATGTCCCCGATGCCGGGTCGGTCGGGTGTGCGTGATCACGGTACTGCGCCCGCGACCAAACCGAACCGACATCCCGGAGCACCGACGATGACCTCGGCCTGACGGGTAAGAACCGCCGGCTCCCTTGCGTCGCCCCTTGGAAAAGGGGCGGCGCTGGCCCGTCTGTGTATGCGACTGGATCTCAGCAGAAAACGGGGCTACCGTACAAGACATTGGAGCCTTCAGGGAGCCCGACCATGATCACGACCGGACGCAAGGACTGCCCCGAGGCTCGATACTGGGTTCCTTTGACCCCCATCCCGGCGCGCACTGAATACAATCCCCTTTACATGAACGTGTGTGCCAGCCCATGGGCGGCCCAGTCCAACAGACGTTTATCCGCCATGCTGCGCACGCCGGATAAACGCTAATCTGATATGCAGATTCTGTATAACACGATTCGCGGTTCCTTTGTCGTAGCAACCGTACGATCGCCTCTGCCCGACCACGATCGGCACCGAACCCATTGGCTCGGCCGTCGCGCTCACTCTGAGCCCCCCTTCGCTGCCCCGTTGCTGGAATATAGCCCATGCGGTGCGGTCATCCTCTTCGCGATCGGGTTTGTGGAAGGGGGCGCGATATTCGATGGTGCGCTCGACGGGGCCATCAGGGAGGGTGGCGTCGAGGAAGGCCGAGGAAGATCTTTGTGACGGTACCTTCCTTAAGGTCGCGGATGTCTTCCCAGCCGAGCGGATGTTCTTCTGGCTGCGGGTTGGGGTGTGGATGCCGTAGCGGATGCCTTCGTCGCGGTTGGCCTTGCGGGCCTTGCGCGGGAGGCCAACGACGAGGAGGCCTTTGCTGGGGGTGAAGACGATACGGCCGCGGGCGTCGTATCCGTTGTCGGCTTCGCACTGGGTTCGGGGCGGTTGAACGCCTTCGAACAGGATCGCGGCCTCGGCCCGGCGCGGCATGCGCGGCGGCCGCCGTGATGGCTTTTTGCGGCCGATGGAAACTGCGGCGACAATGGCGGCACGCATCCCTTGGACCACGGCACCCCTGTGAACTCCTCCATCACCCGGCATTCCACCACGCCCGTTCGGGTCGGCCACGTAACCGTCGGCGGCGACGCGCCGATCGTCGTGCAGTCGATGACCAACACCGACACCGCCGATGCGGTGCGCACCGCAATCCAGGTCGCCGAGCTGGCCCGCGCGGGCTCGGAACTGGTGCGCATCACGGTGAATACCGAGGCAGCGGCGGCGGCGGTGCCGGAGATCCGCGAGCGCCTGGCGCAGATGGGTCTGGACGTGCCGCTGGTCGGCGATTTCCATTTCAACGGCCACAAGCTGCTGGCGAAATACCCGGCCTGCGCCGACGCGCTGGCGAAGCTGCGCATCAATCCGGGGAACGTCGGGTGCGGGTCGAAGCGCGACCGCCAGTTCGAGGCGATGATCGAGGTGGCCTGCCGCTACGACAAGCCGGTGCGCATCGGCGTGAACTGGGGCAGCCTGGACCAGGCAGTGCTCGCGCGGCTGCTGGACGAGAACGCCGCGCGCCCCGAGCCCATGCCGCTGGAGGATGTGACCCGCGAGGCATTGATCGCGTCGGCGCTCGAGAGCGCTGCGCAGGCCGAGGCCCTCGGGCTGCCGCACGACCGGATCGTCCTGTCGGCCAAGGTCAGCGGTGTGCAGCCGCTGATTCGCGTATACCGCGATCTCGCCGCGCGCTGCGATTATCCGCTGCATCTCGGGCTGACCGAGGCGGGCATGGGCGCGAAGGGGATCGTCGCGTCGACTGCGGCGCTCGCGGTGCTGCTGCAGCAGGGCATCGGCGACACCATCCGGATCTCGCTGACCCCGGAGCCCGGCGGCGATCGCACGCAGGAGGTGATCGTCGCGCAGGAGATCCTGCAAAGCCTCGGTCTGCGCAGCTTCCTGCCGTCGGTGATCGCCTGCCCGGGCTGCGGGCGGACCTCCAGCGACTATTTCCAGCGCCTCGCGCAGGACATCCAGGGTTTCATCCGGCACCAGATGCCGGACTGGAAGAAGCGCTACCCGGGCGTCGAGGAGATGACCGTGGCGGTGATGGGCTGCGTGGTGAACGGCCCCGGCGAGAGCAAGCACGCGAACATCGGCATCAGCCTGCCCGGCACCGGCGAGGTGCCGGTGGCGCCGGTGTACGAGGACGGCGAGAAGACCGTGACGCTGAAGGGCGAGCGCATCGCCGAGGAATTCCAGGCGCGCGTCGAGGCGTATATCGAGCGCCGCTACGGGCACCGGGACGACGCGGTCCGGCCGTGAGTGCCCGAGGGTCCGGCGGGCGGCCGCGGCACCGCACCCGGGAAGGCGCCGCCGTTCGCGGGCACCCCGGCTGGCCGGCGGGTTCGTTCGCCGGGCGGCAGCAACGAACGCCGGCTTCGCATCGCGACGCCATGGCCGGCGCCGCGGGCGGGGCTCAGGCGTCCTTCACGTAGTCGACGACTTCCAGGCCGAAGCCACCGAGGCCATGGAAGCGTTTCGGGGCCGACAGCAGGCGCATCTTCCCTACCCCGACGTCCGCCAGGATCTGCGCGCCGATACCGTACATGCGCCAGTCCGCCGAAGTCTGCACCGGCGGACGCAGGTCGGCGTGACCGCCGGCGAGGTCGTGCAGGCGCCGGATCAGCGTTTCGGATGATTCCGACTTGCGCAGCACCACCGCGACCCCGGAACCCGCCTCGTCGATGCGGCGCAGCGCGTCGTCCAGCGGCCAGCCGCAGTCGGGACCGGTAAAGCCGAGGGTGTCGCAGATCGTCTGTTCCAGGTGCACGCGCACCAGCGTCGGTTCACTGGCTTTCGGGTGCCCGCGCACCAGCGCGAAGTGCAGGCCGTGGTCGACCTCGTCCTGAAACGCGATCAGCCGAAACACGCCATGGGCGGTGGGCAGGTCCAGTTCGGCCGTGCGGCGCACGGTCTTCTCGTTCTCGATGCGGTAGCGGATCAGACTCTCGATGGTGCCCATCTTCAGCCCGTGCTCGGCGCAGAAGCGCTCGAGGTCGGGGCGCCGGGCCATGCTGCCGTCCTCGTTCAGGATCTCGACGATCACCGCGGCCGGTTCGGCCCCGGCGAGACGCGCAAGGTCGCAGCCGGCCTCGGTGTGGCCGGCACGCACCAGCACCCCGCCCGGCTGGGCCATCAGCGGAAACACGTGCCCGGGCTGGATGATGTCCTCGGGCCGGGCGTTCGGAGCCACCGCGGTACGGATCGTGTGCGCCCGGTCGTAAGCGGAAATGCCGGTGGTCACGCCTTCGGCCGCCTCGATCGACACCGTGAAGTTGGTGGCATGCAGGTCGTTGGTGTCGGTCACCATCAGCGGCAGCGCCAGCTGGCGGCAGCGTTCGCGGGTCAGCGTCAGACAGATCAGGCCACGGCCGTACTTGGCCATGAAGTTCACGTCCTCGGGCCGAACGTGCGAGGCGAGCATCAGCAGATCGCCCTCGTTCTCGCGGTCCTCGTCGTCCACGATCACCACCATGCGCCCCGCGCGCAGTTCGTCGAGGATCTCCTCGGTACTGGCAAATTCCATGTGTCGGTTCCGTCGGAGGCCCAGCGCGGTCAGTCGCGCGGGCCGGAATGGTTGGGAAAACCCTGCTCGGCGAGCCAGGACTCGGACAGCCCCCCGGCACTGCCCGGCTGCGCGGCACGCTCGCCGAGCATCAGGCGCTCAAGGTAGCGGGCGATCAGATCGACCTCGAGATTCACCCGAGTGCCCACCCGGTACACCGAGAAACGGGTCAGGCTCCAGGTGTGGGGGATGATGTTGACGTCGAAACTGGCGCCGTCGACCGCGTTCACGGTCAGGCTGGTTCCGTCGATGGTGATCGAACCCTTCGCGGCGATATAGCGCGCCAGCGGATCCGGTGCGCGGAAACGCACCCGGGTCGAACGCGCGTCCGGCTGCATCGAGACCAACTCGCCCACGCCGTCGACATGGCCCGAGACGAGGTGCCCGCCGAGACGCGTATTCAACGTCAGCGCCCGCTCCAGGTTCACCCGGTCGCCGATCGCGAGGTCGCCCAGTGTGGTCACGCCCAGGCTCTCGCGGCTCACGTCGGCCGCGAATTGCCCGCCCTCGAGCGCAGTGACGGTCAGGCACACGCCGTTGACCGAGATCGAGTCGCCGAGTTGCGTATCGGAAAGGTCCATTCCCGGAGCGCGCACCTTCAGGCGCAGGTCGCCGCCACGCGGCTCCAGTGCCGCGATGGTGCCCAGGGTCTCGATGATTCCAGTGAACATCTAGTGGTGCCGCCTGCCCAGCGATGGGGGGATGGAAAAACCCGGAAACAGTAAATGATACCGGGGAGCAGTGCGTGGGACCATGCGGAAACCGGGGTTGAACACACCCGCGCTACGGATCCGCTCGGGTAGCCGGGCCCGGGGGTGCCGACACCGGAGGCACACCAATCCGGCGCAGGGCGCGGCGTCGTCGCCCGCTTACACGGGCGGGAGCGGCCAGGCCCGCAGGCGCAGGGCGTCGCCGACCCGGTCGCAGGCGAACAGGTCGAGTTCGGCCCGCTCGTCCATATGCTGGAGCGGCCAGTCCAGCAGCGGGCGCGCTCCGGAACCCATCAGGCAGGGCGCGAGGTACAGCAGCCATTCGTCAACCAGCCCGCAGCGAGCCAGGGCCCCGGCAAGGCCCGCGCCAGCTTCCACGTGCAGTTCGTTGACCTCGCGCTCGCCGAGTTGGTCCAGCACGGCGCCCAGATCCAGCTGACCGTCATCCCGTTCGGGTGCGGCCTCGACCTCCGCCCCCCGCAGGCGCAGATCCCGGGCCTTGTCCGACGCCGCGCGCTCGGCGGTGGTGAACACGACCACGGGTCCCTCGTCATCGAACAGGCGCGCGGACCGCGGGGTCTGCAGTCTGGAATCGATCACCACCCGCGGGGGGTGGCGCGGCGCGGCATCCGCGAGTTCGGGATATCGGTCCGGGGCATGGCCATCATCGGCCAGCAGCTCGGCCGGGGTCAGGCGTACGGTCAGGCGCGGATCGTCCGCGAGCACCGTGCCGCTACCGGTCAGGATCGCCCCAGCCCGAGCACGCCAGTGCTGTACGTCGCGCCGCGCGGCCGGGCCGGTGATCCAGCGGGAATCGCCAGAAGCCATTGCGGTGCGACCGTCGAGGCTGGACGCGAGCTTGACCCGGACCCAGGGCCGACCGCTCTGCATGCGCCGGACGAAACCGGGATTCAGCCGCCGGGCCTCGAACTCGAGCATACCGGAGCGCACCTCGATGCCGGCGGCACGCAGGCGTTCCACGCCCCGCCCGGCGACGTGGGGGTTCGGATCCTGCATCGCGATCACGACCCGCGCCACTCCGGCTGCGATCAGCGCATCGGCGCAGGGCGGGGTCCGGCCATGATGGGAACAGGGTTCCAGTGTGACGTATACGGTGGCACCCCTTGCCCGCTCGCCAGCGGCGCGCAGCGCGTGGATCTCCGCGTGCGGCTCCCCGGCGCGCCAGTGGACACCCTCGCCGATGATGGCGCCATCACGTACGGCAACGCTGCCGACCCTGGGATTCGGGTCGGTGGTATAAAGACCAAGGTGCGCCAGCTGCAAGGCGCGTGCCATGAACCGTTCGTCGCTCATGCGGGTTCCTTCAAGGCTCGGACTCGGGGGCCGGGGGTTCCGTTCCCTCGTCGATCAGGCGCAGCTGGGACCGGCGCATCTCCGGGGTCAGCTCCTGTTCCAGGCGTTCGACCGCTTCGCGGAAGGATTGCACGTTCGCGAAGCTCAGGTAGACCGAGGCGAAGCGAATATAGGCCACCTGGTCCAGCGAACGCAGTTCCTCCATCACCCATTCGCCGATACGGTCGGAACGGATCTCGCGGGCACCGTAGGCGGCGAGCCGGCGCTTGATCCGTTCGATCGCGGCCTCGACCTCGTCGGTGTGCACCGGGCGCTTGTGCAGTGCCAGCGTCAGGCCGGCACGGAGCTTGCTTTCGTCGAACGCGACCCGCTCGCCGCTGCGCTTGACGACGCGCGGCATGCTGAACTCGGCGCGCTCGAAGGTGGTGAAACGGGCGCCGCAGGCCTGGCATTCGCGGCGCCGCCGGATCTGATCCTGCTCCGATCCGGCCACGCGCGAGTCCACGACCCGCGTGTCGTCCGCGCCGCAGGCCGGGCAGCGCATCGCCTGGGCCTATTCGCCCTGGCCGTAGACCGGGAACCGGGCACAGACATCGAGCACCTTCGTGCGCACCGCCTCGATCACCGCCGGGTTTTCGTGATCGTCGAGCACATCGGCGATCCAGTTCGCGAGATCCCGGCACTCGGTCTCGCCGAAGCCGCGGGTGGTCACCGCCGGGGTCCCGATGCGGATGCCGCTGGTCACGAACGGCGACTGCGGGTCGTTCGGCACCGCGTTCTTGTTCACGGTGATGTTCGCCGCGCCCAGTGCCGCGTCGGCCGCCTTTCCGGTCATTCCCTTGTCGATCAGGCTGAGCAGGAACAGGTGGTTGTCGGTGCCGCCCGAGACGACGCTGTAGCCGCGTTCCATCAGCGTGCTGGCCATGGTGCGGGCATTCGCGACCACCTGTTGCTGGTAGTCGCGGAAGCCGGGCTCCAGCGCCTCCTTGAACGCGACGGCCTTGGCCGCGATCACGTGCATCGCCGGGCCGCCCTGAGTGCCGGGGAACACCAGCGACTGGAACTTCTTCTCGAGTTCCGGATTCGCTTTCGCGAGGATGATACCGCCGCGGGGCCCCCGCAGCGTCTTGTGTGTGGTCGAGGTCACCACATGCGCGTGCGGCACCGGGTTCGGATAGACGCCCGCGGCGATCAGCCCCGAGACGTGGGCCATGTCGACCATCAGGTACGCGCCCACCTGGTCGGCGATCGCGCGGAAACGGGCCCAGTCCATCACCCGCGAGTAGGCCGAGAAACCGGCAACGATCATCTTCGGCCGGTGCTCCAGCGCCAGGCGTTCGATCTCGTCGTAGTCGAGCAGCCCCTGGTCGTCGATCCCGTACTGCACCGCATGGTAGATCTTGCCGGAGAAGTTGACCCGGGCCCCGTGCGTCAGGTGCCCGCCGTGCGCCAGGCTCATGCCGAGCACCGTGTCGCCCGGCTCGAGCAGCGCCATGTATACCGCGGCATTCGCCTGCGAGCCGGAATGCGGCTGCACGTTCGCGTAGTCGGCGTCGAACAGCTGCTTGACCCGATCGATCGCGAGGGTTTCGGCGATGTCGACGTACTCGCAGCCGCCATAGTAACGCTTGCCCGGGTAGCCCTCGGCATACTTGTTGGTGAGCACCGAGCCCTGCGCCTCCAGCACCCGGGGGCTGGCGTAGTTCTCCGATGCGATCAGCTCGATGTGCTCCTCCTGGCGCCGGGCCTCGCCTTCGATTGCGGACCAGAGTTCAGGATCGTAGCCATTGATGCTCATATGGATGGAAAACATGCGATGCACTCCCGGAATCGGAGGGTGAAGGGGAAAACGAGGGGCACGAATATACTGTATTCCGGCCCCGCTGGCAGGCCCGCGCGTCACCATGGGGTTTGCCTCCGGCACCCGAATGGGGTTTGAATCGCGCTTCCGGACCGTTTTCAGACGGAGAGACAGCATGCAGAAGACCCTACTCGGACCTGGCATCCATCTGGTTGCCGGCATCGCGCTGGCACTCGGGCTGAGCGCCGCCGCAGGCGCCGATCAGCGCTTCATCACGATCGGCACCGGTGGCGTCACCGGCGTGTATTACCCCACCGGGCAGAACATCTGCCGGCTGGTGAACCGGGACCAGGCGGTTCACGGCATGCGCTGCAATGCCGAGAGCACCGGAGGTTCGGTATTCAACCTCAACTCGATCGCGGTCGGGGAAATGGATTTCGGCGTCGCCCAGTCGGACTGGCAGCACCATGCCTACCACGGCACCGACCGTTTCGCCGACCTGGGGGAGAACCGCGAACTCCGGGCGGTGTTCTCGCTGCACCCGGAGCCGTTCACCGTGCTGGTTCGGGCTGAAAGCGATATCGAGTCGTTCGACGACATCGTCGGCAAGCGCGTGAACGTGGGCAACCCGGGCTCCGGGCAGCGCGGCACGGTGGAACGCCTGATGGCCGAATATGGCTGGAGCATGGATGACTTCGCACTCGCCTCCGAGCTGCCCTCGCGCGAACAGGGGCAGGCCCTGTGCGACAACCGCATCGACGTGATTCTGTTCACCGTGGGACATCCCTCGGCCGCGATCCAGGAGCCGATCGCGACCTGCGACGCACGCCTGATCCCGGTTGCCGGGCCGATTGTCGACACGCTGGTGAACGAAACCCCCTACTATTTTCACGCCACGATTCCGGCCGGGATGTACCCGCACCAGGATCAGGACATCGCCACCTTCGGTGTCGGCGCCACACTGGTGACTTCGACGCAGACCACCGAGAACGCCGTCTACCACCTCACCCGCGCGGTATTCGAGAACTTCGATACGTTCCGCGGCATGCATCCGGCCTTCGCGGTGCTGGATCCGGATTCGATGGTCAGCCAGGGGCTGTCGGCGCCGCTGCACGACGGTGCGGTACGTTACTACCGCGAGTCGGGAATGATCCAGGACTGACGCTGCACGGCTGCATACCATGAGCGGGGGCCGCACCGAGGCCGACCGGGCCGGGGCGGTGGTCCTGGCCGAGCACATGGAGACCGGGGCACGTCGCCCCGGCCGGGTCGTCGGCTTCGTGGTCGCGGCCACCGCGCTGGCCTGGTCGCTGTTCCAGCTCTGGATCGTCTCGCCAGTCCCGTACAGCCTGGGGTTCGGGGTGATCCCCGAGACCCAGGCCCGCTCGATCCATCTGGCCTTCGCAGTCTTCCTGGCGTTCCTGCTGTTTCCCGCGCGCCTCCCGTCGCGCCCCGGGCCGCGCATCACGGCCGGGTTCTACCTGCTGTTGGCGCTGGGGTTGTGGCTGCTCGCCTGGCAGCAGCACCAGGCGGAGCAACCCTGGGTGCCGGTCTACCTGCTGATGGGGGGCGTGGCGCTCGCGCTGGCCTGGCCGGCCTGGCGACCCGCACCGCTGGAACGGATTCCGTGGGTCGACTGGCTGTTTGCGCTCGCCGCGGCGCTCACCGCCGGCTACCTGTTCCTGCTCCACCAGGAGCTCGCCCAGCGTCCCGGGCGTCCGATCCTGTCGGACATGATCGCGGCCGGTCTCGGAATGCTGCTGCTGCTCGAGGCCACCCGCCGCGTACTGGGGCCGGCGCTGATGGTGATCGCCGGCGTTTTCCTGGTGTACACCTTCGCCGGCCCCTGGATGCCGGATCTGCTGGCGCACCGCGGCGCGTCGTTCGGGCGCGCGATGTCGCAGCAGTGGCTGTCGAACGAGGGCGTGTTCGGGATCGCGCTGGGGGTCTCGACCAGTTTCGTGTTCCTGTTCGTGCTGTTCGGCGCCCTGCTGGAAAAGGCCGGCGCGGGCGGCTATTTCATCCGCGTGGCGTTCGCGCTGCTCGGGCACTTGCGCGGCGGGCCGGCGAAGGCAGCCGTGGTCGCGTCGGGGCTGACCGGCGTCGTGTCCGGCTCGTCGATCGCAAACGTGGTCACCACCGGCACGTTCACCGTGCCGCTGATGAAACGCACCGGGTTTCCCGCGGCGAAGGCGGGCGCGGTGGAGGTCGCGAGTTCGGTGAACGGTCAGTTGATGCCGCCGGTGATGGGGGCCGCGGCGTTCCTGATGGTCGAATATGTCGGCATCCCCTACGTGGAAGTGATCAAGCACGCCTTCCTGCCGGCACTGATCGCCTACCTCGCGCTGCTCTACATCGTGCACCTCGAGGCCTGCAAGGCGGGGCTCGAGGGACTGCCGCGGCGCAGCAACCGCACCGTACTGCGCACCGGGCTGGTGCTGGGGCTTTCGGTCAGCGGCCTGCTGGTGCTGGCCGGGCTGGTCTACTATGGCCTCGGCTGGATCAAGACGCTGGCGGGCGATCACTCGTTCTTCGTGATCGGCGGGCTGATCGGGCTCGCGTACCTGGGGCTGCTGTGGCTGGCCTGCCGCGTGCCGGCGTCGCACGCGGAACTGGATCCCGAAATCCGCAAACTGCCCGACCCCGGCCCGACGATCCAGGGCGGCCTGCATTACCTGCTGCCGGTCATCGTGCTGATCTGGGCGCTGGTGGTGGAACGACTGTCGCCCGGGCTGTCGGCGTTCTGGGCGGTACTTTTCCTGATCGGCATCCTGCTCACACAGCGCCCGCTGATGCTGTTCTTCCGCGGCCAACGCGGGCATGTACGCGCCACGGTGGCGGGTATTCTCGACCTCGGGCACGGGCTGGTGCAGGGGGCACGCAATATGATCGGGATCGGCGTGGCCACGGCCGCCGCCGGGATCATCGTCGGCACGGTGGCGATGACCGGCATTGGCCTGGTGATGACCGACCTGGTCGAGTGGCTGTCCGGGGGGCACCTGCTGCTGATGCTGCTGCTGACTGCGGTGATCTGCCTGGTACTGGGCCTGGGCCTGCCGACCACCGCGAACTACATCATCGTCGCCACATTGATGGCGCCGGTGATCGTCGATCTCGCGGCCCAGAACGACTTGCTGATCCCGCTGATCGCGGCGCACCTGTTCGTGTTCTATTTCGGCATCATGGCCGACGTCACGCCCCCGGTCGGCCTCGCCTCGTTCGCCGCCGCGGCGGTGGCGCGGGCGGACCCGATCCGCACCGGCATCCAGGCCTTCTGGTACAGCCTGCGGACCGTCACGCTGCCGTTCGTGTTCGTGTTCAACACCCAGCTGTTGCTGATCGGCGTCGACAGCCTGTGGCAGCTCGCGCTGACGTTCTTCGGTTCACTGACCGGCATCCTGGTATTCGCGGCGGCCACGCAGCACTACCTGCTGGTGCGCAACCGGGTCTGGGAAACGGCACTGCTGCTGGTGGTAGCACTAACGCTGCTGGTGCCGGGAGTCTGGATGGACCGCCTGCACACCCCGCTGACCGCTCTCCCCGCAGCCGAGGTGCAGGCGGCGGCCGAGGCCGCACCCGCCCAGGGGCATCTGCGGCTGGAAGTGTCGGGCTATGATCTCCACGGCAAGGAAGTCACCCGGCGCGTGATGCTGCCGCTGGGCGATCGGGGACCGGGGCAGCAGCGCCTGACCGATGCCGGCCTGGGGCTGATGGTCTTCGACGAGCAAGTGAACGTGAGTTTCGTGCGTTTCGGCTCCCCGGCCGAACGCCTCGGGCTGGAATCCGGCGCGCGCATCACCGCGGTGTTCGTTCCCGCCGACCGCCCGGCTCCGGAGTGGTTCTTCCTGCCCGCGTTATTTCTCCTCGCCGTGGTCACCTGGATCCAGCGCCAACGCGCCCCTGCGTCCCCGTAGGTTGTGCCGACGCAGGAGGCGCGACACGCAACGCTGGATCGATGTCCACCGCCGGGACAGGCTGCTAGTCTTCGAGGCGGAACCCGATCTTGACCGTGACCTGCCAGTGCGCGATGCCGCCGTCGACGATGTGACCGCGGGTCTCCGTCACCTCGAACCAGTCCATGTGGCGGACGGTCTTCGCGGCGCGGGCGATCGCATTGCGCACCGCATCGTCGCTGCCTTGGCTCGAGGATCCGGTCAGTTCCAGCATCTTGTAGACATGGTCGGACATCATCATCTCCTGATCGGTATACAGGGAAATACGGAATCGGTGCCGGCCGGTCGGCCTAGCCCCAGTGAGTGTAGTGCGTCACAATCCGGTCCGCCGGCACGCCCGGACGACTGCGCAACGGCCTGCGCTGACCGATGCAGCGGCAGTTGCCCGGAGCCCCCTTCACCCACCCATCGGACATCGACGAGGCAAGACATATGTATGGATTCAACGTCACCCTGAACACCACGGTCCCGGAGGCCATCCAGCGCGTCACCGACGCCCTGGCCACCGAGGGCTTCGGCGTGCTCACTGAAATCGACGTCGCCGGCACCCTGAAAAAGAAACTCGACCTGGAGCGCCGCCCCTATCACATCCTGGGTGCGTGCAACCCGAAGCTGGCCGCCCAGGCACTCGAGGCCGATCCCGACATCGGCCTGCTGCTTCCCTGCAATGTGGTGGTGCGCGAGGAAGCGAACGGCGAGGTGACCGTCGGCTTCATGGACCCGGTCGCCGTTCTCGGCCTGGTCGAGCAGGAAGGTGTCGCCAGTCTGGCGAACGAGGTGCGCTCGCGCCTGGAACGGGTGCGCGACCTCCTCACCTCGGTTTGACCGGGTTTCTGGCGCCGGGCCCGGCGCACCGCGGGTGCTGTGCCTGCTGCGCTGGCACAGCCTACGGGGTAGAGCGGCGCGAACGCCGTAGGTGCTGCCGGAGGCACAGCGGGGTTCGTCGGGGCACCGGGTGGGTCGCTGCCCGGGCCGCGGCCGTGTTGGGTGGCACCGCGGTTTCTTCTATCATGCCGGCGACCTGCAGCTAGGTCGCGGGCACAACAACGACAAGACGACACGAGGAGACACGAATGGCCGAACTGTTCAGCGAAGAATGGATGCAGAGCTTCAAGGAGCACTGGAACTCCGAGCCCGAGCTTTCGGACGCCCTGGCGCAGATCAACTTCAACAGCGTGATTGGCTATGGCTTCCCGGGAGAGGACAAGCCCCGCGGCGTAATCACCATCGAGAACGGCAAGGCCACGGCTGCCGGCGCCTACAATGGCGAAACGATGAACTGGGATCTGCGGGCCACCGAGGAGCAGTGGACCAAGTGGATGTCCAAGCCGCCAGGAATGATGGGCCTCGGCGCCGCGTTCACCACCGGCAAGATCAAGTTCGTGGTCGGCGACTACAAGGGCATGCTGAAGGATCCGCGCATGGCGGGGCCGTTCATCAAGAGCTTCAGCGTGATGGGCCGCGCCTGACCCGGATCGGATCGCCCCGCGGTCGCAAGCACCTCGCAGGCCCACCCGACCGGGTTCCGCGGCGGTTGCTGGCGCGCAGGGCGGAGGAGCACAGCGTCATCCGCGGTTCGGCGTCCGTGCCGCCCAGGAGCCCCGGGCCGCCCCAGCGCCGGCTGGCGGATGACGGCCTTCGGCCTCTTCCGCCCTACGCTTCTCCTTTCTTGATCGGGGTGGTGACCCTCATGCCCCTCAGGAAACGGGAAACGGGCGACCCCGCCGCGATCGCTGACGGGGCGGGCGTTCGCTGCACAGGCTGTAGACCGCGCACGCGCCGATTGGCTTACCCACTGCACTCCCACCGCGGGCTAGGCTTCGGCTGTAACCAGGCTATACCCGACGGCGCGGCCGCAATGTGCCGTGAGGAACGCGCCGCCCCCGTTGTTTCATCTTCTTTCGACACAGGTACCACACCATGACTTTCACACCTTTCTCCCCTCCTGCCCGCACCCTGATGGGCCCCGGCCCCTCCGACGTGAATCCGCGGGTGCTGGCCGCGATGAGCCGCCCGATCATCGGCCATCTGGACCCGGCGTTCATCGCGATGATGGAGGAGATGCGGGCCATGCTGCAGTCTGCTTTCAAGACGCGGAATGCGCTGACGCTGCCAGTATCCGCACCAGGCTCCGCAGGCATGGAGACCTGTTTCGTGAACCTCGTTGAACCGGGTGACAAGGTCATCGTCTGCATCAACGGCGTGTTCGGCGGGCGCATGAAGGAGAACGTGGAACGCTGCGGGGGCACGGCCGTGACGGTCGAAGACGACTGGGGGACCCCGGTGAGCGTCGACAAGGTCGAGAGCGCGTTGCAGGCGCATCCCGACGCCCGGCTGCTGGCGTTCGTGCATGCCGAGACGTCGACCGGGGCGGAATCCGATGTGCAGGCCCTGTGCGAACTGGCGCACCGTCACGACTGTCTGGCCCTGGTCGATGCGGTGACCTCGCTCGGCGGCAGCCCGCTCCATGTCGATGACTGGGGTGTCGACGCGATCTACTCGGGCAGCCAGAAATGCCTGTCCTGCACGCCGGGTCTCTCGCCGGTCAGCTTCAGCGAACGGGCCGTGGAACGCATCCGCTCCCGGCGCAGCCGCGTGCAGAGCTGGTTTCTCGATCTGAACCTGGTGATGGGCTACTGGATCGGCAGCGACGGCAAGCGCGCCTACCACCACACGGCCCCGATCAACGCCCTGTACGCGCTGCATGAAGCACTGGTGATCCTGCACGAGGAGGGGCTGGAAGCCAGCTGGGCCCGACACCGGCGCCATCACGAAGCGCTACGCGCAGGTCTCGAGGGCATGGGCCTGCATTTCCTGGTCGACCAGGCCCACCGGCTGCCCCAGCTGAACGCGGTGCTGGTACCGGAGGGTGTGGACGAAGCGGGGGTACGGGCCGCCCTGCTCGAGCGTTACGGCCTGGAGATCGGAGCCGGTCTCGGACCCTATGCGGGCCGCATCTGGCGGATCGGACTGATGGGGCACGCCGCGAATGAACGCAACGTGCTGGTTTGCCTCGGCGCGCTGGAGTCGATCCTGGCCGAGGCCGGTGCCGCGGTGCCGGGCAAGGCATTGCCGGCCGCACGCGCCGTGTACGGCGAACAGCTCCGCCGGGAGGCGGCCTGACCTACGCTGCCGGGCGGCCTATTGGCTGCCCGGCCGCCCCGGCCCATAGTCGTTCCAGGTCTCCCGGCCGAGCTTGGCGGCCAGCAGCAGCCAGGGCACCGCGTGCAACAGGAGATCGAAGATATCCAGCGGTCGGGTCAGCTCGCCGTGAAACAGCCAGCGCAGCTTCTCGACGATGTGCGGCTCGGGCACCCACGGAGCCAGGCCCAGCGTCGCGACAAATACAACGAACAACCAGGTAGGCGTGCGGTCGACCCATGAGATAAACATTTGCATCAGAATATTCTAACCTGCTTTTATTTCACCAGCGCAACACCCTGCAGCAGGTCGGGGGTACAGTGGATCAGATCGTCGGGCCGGTCGACGTCCGGACACGGTGGCCGCCGGGAACAACGCAGCCCCTGCTCGCGGCACCGATCCACGGTCCTCTGCAGCACTTCTGCGCCGCCCCAGGGCATCTCGGTGAACAGCCCGGGCGCGGGCACGGCGAGGCCGATGGCGACATAGCCACCGTCCAGCGCCGGGATCAGCACCGCGTCGCCCCCCTCAACCAGCGCAGCCGCCGCATCCTGCAGCCGCGCCGCATCGAGCCCCGGGGCATCGGAGCCCACCAGCAACGCGGGCAGCTGCGCGTGTAGCGCCACAGACATGCGTTGCCCGAGATCCCCGGCCAGCTGCGCCCGCAGCGCGCAGCCGAATTCGCGCCGGCACTGCGCGAAGAACGGATGCCGTGCATCCGACGCAGCCCAGAGTTCCACCGGTCCCACCGCGCTCGCGCGCGCCGCCGCGAGGACGCGGCGCACCAGCCTGCGATGCAATCGCGCGGCACCCTCGGCACCGAGTGCCGGAATCAGGCGTGTCTTCACCTGGCCAGGCTCCGGGGCCTTGGCGAATACCAGCAGCCTCATCGATAGCGCCGGGCCAGGTCCGCCGGATCGGCTCCGCGCCAGTAGGCCAGGCGCAGCGCCCACATCAGCAACACGGTTCGCAGCACGCCGTGTTCCTCCCAGCGCCGGCTCGACGTCTCCAGCTGCACGGGCAGGCACACGGGCCGACCGCAGGCGCGCTTGAGCGCCCGCGACAGCGCGATGTCCTCCATCAGCGGGATCGCGGGAAAACCGCCGGCCGCAACGAAGGCCGCGCGCGTCACGTACAGGCCCTGGTCGCCGGTTGCGATCCCGGTCAGGCAGGAACGCAGGTTCATCAACGCGGCGATCAGCCGGTAGATCGGTGCCCGCCCCGACAGGCGAACCCGGCAGCGGCCCCAGCACTTCGGGCCGCGGAGCGACCGCAGGATGGCGTGCGCCGCCTCGGGCGGAACCCGCGTATCGGCGTGCAGGAACCAGAGCACCTCGCCCTGTGCCTCGAGCGCACCCGCGTTCATCTGCGGGGCGCGGCCCGGCGCGCTGGCCAGTACCCGGTCGCAGGCGCTGCAGGCAATCTCTCGGGTCCGGTCCGTGCTGCCGCCGTCGACCACGATCACCTCGTGCCCCAGGGTTCGCAGCGCGGCAAGGTCGCCGAGCAACCGCGGCAGGCGAGCCGCCTCGTTCAGCGCCGGCACGATCACCGACAGTCGGGCCGGCGGTGCAGGAGGCTGCATCAGCGCTAGGCCGCCGGGGGAATCCCCTGCAGGCAGCGGCGCTCCGGCGGCACACCCAGCCGGTCGAGCACCGCGGCGGCGGCATCGACGAAGCGGCCGGGGCCCGCGACGTAGTAATCGCGGCCGCTCGGGTCTTCCACGCGGGACAGGCTTCCCGCGATCAGCGCGGGCCAGGCCTCCCGGTCGCTGGCAGCGTTCACCCGCACCGGCTTGTAGCGGAAGTTGTCGAGGGCGTCGTCCCAGGAACGGCAGAGATTGTCCTCGTAATGGCCGATTGCGCCGGTGGCCAGCCAGACCAGATCCATCGCATCGGCGATGTCCAGCGCAATCACGTGCTCGATCAGGCTCTTGATCGGCGCGAACCCGGTGTCGCAGGCCAGGAAGACCAGTGGCCGCTCGACCTCGTCCCCGATCACGAAATCCCCGTACGGCCCCTCGATTTCGACGCGCTCCCCCTTGCGCAGGCGTTCGAAGCAGTACACCGCGAACGCATCCTCGCGGTCCTCCGCCACGTGCAGCACCAGGTTCCGGTCATCGCAGGGGCAGTTGGCCAGGGGCAACCGACCCTCTACCCGGCCCTCATCCAGGCGCACACGAACGTACTGCCCACCAAGGAAACGCAGGCGCCGGGTCCGCGGCGTCTGCACCCTCACCACCCGCACATGGGTCCCCTGATGTTCGACGTCGCGCACCATCGCCTCGATCGTCTGCAGCGGGATCTGGTCGGGACTGCGCGCGACCCCGACCTCGACCACCAGGTCGGTGACCGGTGCGACCGCGCACATCAGCGCATACCCCTGCGCGCGCTCACTTTCGGGGATCACGTAGTCGTGCGGCCGCACTTCCCGGATCTCCCCGGACACGACCCGTGCCTTGCACTCCCCGCAGTTGCCGTTGCTGCAGCCGTAGCTGATCGACAATCCAGCTCTTAGCGCGGCATCGAGCACCGTGTCCGAGCCCTCCACCAGGAACTCCTGGTGGTCGGGAAGCAGCCGCACCTGCGGTGCCATCACGCTCATCCAGTGACTCCGATCCGCGAGGGCGCTGCCCATCGCATCCGATTCCGCCAGCCCCTGGTGCAACGCGCTCTGCATCCAGAGCTTGATCTCCCGCGCGACCGCGCGTGTGTGCCCGTCACGATGTTTCTCCAGTTCCCGCAGACGGGATTCCAGTGCTTCGAACACGGCCGCGTAATGCTCGGCCTGCCGGCGGGCACGCGTCAACTTGTGACCCAGGATCGCCAGCCTTTCGGCAAGCACCTGCGGCTCGGGCAGGCTACGGCCGGCGACATCCCGGCCCAGCGCCGCGGCCTTGATCCGGTCGACGCGTTCGAGCGTTCGCTCGTCTTCCAGCCGGGTTCCGGGATACAGCGAGAGCAGGTCGTCGACCCGGACCGTGCCGTCGAAACTGGGCAGATCACCGCATTTGATGCGTGTCTGCAATTCACCCCGCGTCACCCCCGCCAATCGCGCCGCGCGGATCACCGAAAGCTGTTTTTCCATTCTTCTCCGCTTCCCAGGTCGCGGCATCGTCGATTCCGGCAGGACTCCGCCAATGAGGCGCCTTGCCGGGAGCTCGATTCGAAGCGTAGCACCTGGGTGCCGACGTCGCAGCGCAAGAACCTGATGGATACCCGCGTCCTCTCGCCAACCCTCCCCCGCAAGCGGGGGAGGGGGCTTTCATCGTCGGGGGTGGTGGGCGCGCACCATGGGAGTTAGCGTGTCTGCACGCCCCGTTCACACCATAGGAACGACGATCGGCGGGGTTCCACGCCGATCAAAAAAAACCGCCCCGGAGGGCGGCAAAGGCGCGATGGAGGAGAGTCGCGCACGCGCATGATCGGTCACGGCCGAGGTGCCTCCGCATCACCCCGCGAGGCCTGCCGTCGGCAGCCTCCTCAGCGGTGAATGCCTTCGGGTGGTCCAGATCCGCACCACCGCTGCGGCAATCATCCGCCCGGTCCTGACTGACGCAATCGCGCTGCGCATGCAGCAGTTCCACGACGCCGTCAGGCCTAGACGAACCCATAAACAGCACATGAGAACTTAAGCATGATCTGTACCAACTGCGGGGTCTCGCGCCCGAAATCATGCAAAAACACGCATTAACAATACCTTACAAGAACAAACAAAAGATTGGAGGCAGCCGGATTGGCCCTCCCATCGGGAGCACGGCTGCCACAAGTGGCAGCCATGGCAGCCACCCTGGCAGACACTGGCAGACACTGGCAGAGGATCGGCAACCGCAATTACGGCACCCACACGATGCAAGTCGACCGCGCAGGCAGCCTCGGGCAGGGGATGCGCTGGCCCACGTTCCGACAGGACGGCCTGACGACGTCAGTCCGACCCCTCGTGCTCCGGTGTACCGGCTTCCAGCCGCTGCAGCTTCCGGTACAGGGTCCGTTCCGATACGCCCAACTGCCGTGCCAGTTCCTGGCGATCGCCGGGATGTTGCGCAACGACACGCGCCAGGTACTGCCGTTCCAGTTCATCGAGCGGAATCACCGTGTCGGCAGGCGGCACGGCCTCCCCCGCCGGCTGGAACTCGAGATCGACGATCAGGTCCGCGGGCTGGATCGAGTCCCCGTCGGCCAACAGGCTCGCGCGCTCGAGCACGTTGCGCAGTTCCCGGATGTTGCCGGGGAATCCCATGCCTTCCAGGGCCCTGAATGCGGCCGGCGTCAGGCGCTTGCCGCGCGCCGAGCGCAACCGGCTCATCAAGGCCTCGACCAGCAGCGGCAGATCCTCCCGCCGCTGCCGCAGGGACGGCAGCAGGATCGGAAACACGCCGATGCGGAAATAGAGATCGAGCCGGAACATGTCCGAGGCCACCAGCGCCTTCAGATCCCGGTGCGTCGCACAGACCAGCCGGAAATCGGCCTCCTGCGGCACCGCGCTGCCCACCCGGCGAAAGCATCCCGTCTCAAGCAGGCGGAGCAGCTTGACCTGCATCGACAGGGGGATGTCGCCCACCTCGTCGAGGAACAGCGTGCCGCCGCGTGCGGCTTCGACCAGCCCGGTCTTCAGACTGGTCGCGCCGGTGAATGCACCCTTCTCATGACCGAACAACTCGCTCTCGAACAATGTCTCGGTGAGTCCCGCGCACTCCACCGGCACGAACGGTCCGTCGCGGCGCGCGCTGGATTCGTGGATCGCCTGGGCCACCATTTCCTTGCCCGTGCCGGTCTCACCGAGCAGCAGCACGGCCGCCTCGCTGGGTGCCGCCCGCTGGATCATTTCCAGCATCCTCCGGAAGGCCGGCGACCGGCCGACCATCCGCGAGGTGCTCGGCGTTGCACTCGCCACCAGGGTCTGGCGCATGATCTCCAGCACGTAGTGGATACTGCCATCGGCGCCGGGAACCGGGTGCGTCTCCACGTCTACGTGCTCCGCGCCGCGCGGCGTGTGGTGGATGTGCATTACCCGGCTCACGTCGTGCGACGCGAGAGTTGCGTGTAACGGGCAGCTTTCACCCGCCTGATCACAGGGTACTGCGTAGCCGTGCGAGACCTCGTAGCAGCGGCTGCGCTCGCTCAGCGGTGCGTCGCCGAACGCCCGCACGTAGGCCGGATTCGCGGCCAGGATGAAGTAGTCGAGATCCAGCAGCACCGCGGGATCCTGGTAGGCGTTGAGCAACGCCAGCGTTTCCGTGGGGATCTCGGGGCTGGCGGTGTTCTTCGTCATGTCAGGTTGCCTGTCAATTCTGACAAGGGACAGGATAACAGGGTCGAACCTGCCACCGGCAGCGCGAGCGCATTACACTGGGGCATGGACGGACCGACACTGGCAGACGCGATCGACGCGGGGCGAGCCGAACGGCTGTGCTTCGAAGGGTTGGAGTATGCTCGGCTCACCGAGACGGTTGCGGGCTATCCGAGGGGAAGCGTGGTGTTGCCCGGCGGCGTGGTGATCCCCGGTTACCCGTCCATCGGACGGGTTCACTCGCTGTCCGCGGGACTGCGGGAACAGTTCGACGGCCCGTTCTGGGCAGAGGAGAAGATCGACGGGTTCAATGTCCGGATCCTGCGTCACGAAGGCGCGGTGCTGGCCTTCAGCCGCGGCGGTTTCGTCTGCCCGTTCAGCACCGACCGCCTGCACGATTTTATCGACCCGGCCCTGTTCGAGATCGAACCCGACCTAGTGCTGTGTGCCGAGATCGCCGGCCCGGAAAACCCGTATCTCGAGGGTTCACCTCCGTTCGTGACCGAGGACATCGCGCTGTACGTGTTCGACATGATGCGCCAGGGTCGGGGTAGCTTCCTGGGCCAGCAGGAAAAGATGGGCCTGATCGCGTCACATGGCCTGCCCCCGACGCGCACTTTCGGCCGTTTCGAACCCCATGATGTCGACCCGTTGCGGGATCTGATTTTCCAGCTCGATGCCGAAGGTGCGGAAGGGCTGGTGCTGAAGGGTGAATGGGGCGGGAAGCGGGCAAAGTATGTGACTGGCCGCTCCAACGTGACCGACATCCGCGTCTGCAGCGAGCAATTGCTCGACCTGCCGCCCGAATATTTCATCAACCGGCTGACACGCCTCGCAATATTCGTGACCGAGCATGGCCAGCAGGGCGATCCCGAACTCGAGCGCAGCCTCGGCCACGCCTTCCTGTCCGGGCTGGACCGGGCCGTCGAGCGCAGCCGATCGCGCGGCCGCGTGGATCACCGTTACCGGTGCCGGTTCCGGGAACGCCGCAACGCACTGCACTTCATGGACCACATGGCCGCTACCGGCGGGCATCGGGTCCGCATGGCCCCAGGCATGCCGGTGCAGCAGGACGGCTACTGGATCCTGGAATTCGAGCGCGTGTTCGACCGGATGACCGGCACGCTGGCCACCGCCCTTTCGGGTGCAGTGCAGTACGACTGACCGGCGCCGGACGGTCCGGTCAGCCGGACGTCTTGGGAACCCCTCCGCCCTGAGATTCCGCTAGGTTCTCCATGACCCGGCGCAGGTAGTCGGCGGTGACCAGCTTGATGCCCATGCGGTTGCCGAGCTTGCGCATGCCCTCGTCCGCGCTGGCCAGTTCGGCGTCGAGCTCCAGCGCCAGCAGCACTGCATCGACGTCTTCCCGGGAATCCACGAGTCCCTTGCGCATTGCCTCCCGGTACCGCTCGCGCAGCTGGGTGATGATCTCCGGGGGCATATCCGCGGCCGCGCCGGCGCGCTTGGTATGTTCCTCCGCGATGCGCAGACCGCGATCGATCCGGGTGCGAACCTCGTCGATGAACTCGTACAGGATGTCGCTGGGGATCGTCAGCGTGAAACGCCTGGGCGAGCGCACCCAGACGACCGTCTCGAAGTCGGCCGCGAGTTCAGCCAGATCGCGCATCGTCCGGAACTCGTCGTAGACCGACAGCGGCATGAAGAACTCGGCCGGGCAGCGCTGGGCGAGACGCAGGAAGGTGCGAAGGCCATCCCCGGGATCCTCGCCAAACTGCCCGAACACGTGCGGATTGGTGAAAACGCTGGTATCCAGAACGAAGCGACGCATCGATGCTCCCGGCCGGTGGCCTGCCCAACTCTCATCATCGGGGCGCCCGGCCAGACCCGTCAACCGGCTGCTGCAGCATCTTCGGAGGGAACGCGGTCGTTCCCGGCCCGGCAACCTCGCGCCACGAACGCGGTCTACCCTCCATCCAGACGATAACGGGAGCGACAGCAGTGCGCGGGATCGAACACATACCCTGGCTGTACGATGCGTTGATGAGCGTGATGGACGTCACCGGCTTCTCGCGCTGGCGGCGCAAGCTGGTTTTCGAGGCGCGCGGCCCGACGCTGGAGGTGGGCTGCGGTACTGGCCGCAACCTGCCGCACTATCCCACAGACACCGACCTGGTGGCCTTGGACCCCGACCTCGCGGCGCTGCGCCGTGCGCGTCGGCGTGCGCCGGGCACCCTGCTCGTGGCGGCGCGCGCCGAAGCGCTGCCCTTCCGGAGCGACCGCTTCGAAACCGTGGTCAGCGGCCTCGTTTTCTGCAGCGTGCAGAACCCGGATCGGGGACTGGCCGAGATCCGGCGGGTGTTGGCCCCGGACGGGGAACTGCGCATGCTCGAGCACGTACGCCATCACCGTCCATCCCTAGCCCGGCTGCAGGACGGCATCCAGCCCGCCTGGACCTGGATCACCGGCGGCTGCCACCCGAACCGGGATACCGAGGCGACGGTGGCGCGGGCGGGGTTCGCGATTGATCCCGTCGATCGCGTGGCACGGGGCGTGATGCGGCGCTTCTCCGCGCGGGCCGAGGGAGAATCCGGGCCGCGGATCTGACCGCAGGCCGGGGATCAGGCCCGACACTCTCCAGAAGGGAGCAAAGGCCGGTAACGGCCAGGCGCAATGCGGCTCTGTGGGGACGGATCGCCGGTGCCAGCGTCGGCCCGAGGGGGTGTCAGGGGGTGCCCGGGTCCGCCAGACGCTGTTTCTGCTCCTGGATGCGCTGCCAGGAAGTAAGCGTCCATTCGAGGACGTCTACCGGAGCGGTTCCTGGGAGGTTACCGTAAAGCGCCGGAGGGCCCGCCCCGGTGCCCGGCGACCGAGACGAGACGCCTCGTGTTGGTTTTGGATGCCGGGTCTACGCCGGTGGGGGTCGGTCGAGATCGGAACGTAGTGGATCGTCGGCGAACAGGATCTTCCATCGTCGCGGGGTGAGGTCGATCACGTCGCGGGCCGGATGCTGGCTCACCCGCTGCAGGACATCGGTCAGATAGACCGACGGGGAGATCCCTTGTAATCGGCAGGTTACGATCAGGCTCTGGATGATGCCGATCTGTTTCGCGCCCAGTTCGGTCCATGCGAACAGGAAATTTTTCTTGCCCATGGGAATCGGGCGCAGCGTCCGTTCGATGTGATTCGGATCGATGGCGACATCGGGATCGTGGAGGAAGACCTGCAACGCCTCGATGCGACCGCGGGCATAGACCAGCGCCTTGCTCAGGGGGTTGCTCGGGGGGTTGCTCGGGGTCAGGTCCGGGCGATGGCATTGTTCGTCACACCAGCGCCAGAAGTCCTGGGCCTTCGGCAGGGTCTGCTCGGTGCGCAGGGCGAGCTTCTCGGCGCCTTCCAGGCCCCGGGCGCGGATTTCCTCTTCCACGGCGTAGAACGCCCGGATTTGCCGCAGCGCTTCTCCGGCGGCCTGCGGCTCGGCGTCCAGCGCGCGCTCGAAGTAGCGGCGCGTGTGCGCCCAGCACCCGGCATGGGTCACGGCCTGGACCAACTCGACAAAACGTTCATACGCCCCGTAGCCGTCACTTTGCAGCCCCCCGGTAAACTTGGCGCCGAGGATCTTCTCGACATTGTCGAAGTGGCGGTTGCTGGCATAGGGGAAGCAGATCTCGCCGTCCTCGCCGTAGACCGGCCAGAAGTAGGCGCTGCGCATCTTGCCCGGGGCACTGCGCCCGGCCTTGATCGGGGTCTCGTCCACGGTCACTACCCGTCCCTGGCGGATGTGCTCGAGTTGCGCCTTGTAGATCGGCTCCAGCAGGCCGATGGCCCGCGCCGCGAGGGTACCCAGGGTCATCCGGCTCAACTGGATCCCGCTCTGCAGCAGGCGCTGGTGCTGGCGGTACAACGGCAGGTGGTAGAGAAACTTGTCGATCAGCATGCCTGCGAGGAAGCTGACATCGGCGACGCTGCGATCGTGCACGTTCGCCGGTGCCGGGGTCGTGATCAGTTGCTCGGTATCGCGGCGCTTGAGCACCGGGCGGTGGTACTCGAGGATCACGTAGCTGCCTGGGCACTGCGCCAGCCGGTAGCGCTTTTTGACCTCAAACTGCAGGCCTTCGAGCAACGCCTGGAAGCCGGTGCCGCTCAGCGCCACCACACCGGCACGCGCCCCCGGCTGCAGCGCGAACTGACCCTGCTCCAGCCGTTTGCTCCAGACACAGAAGCCGTCACCGTCGAAGTACAGCACCTTCAGTTGCGTGCGCCGACGATTCACGAACAGGAACCCCGAACCATCCAGCGGATCGTGCCCAGGCGGTTGCGCACCAGTGCCGACAACCCATCGAAGGACTTACGCATGTCGGTGGCCTGGGTGCACAACCACCAGCGGGTCGGCCGCGTCAGCATGGCTCCGTACGGTGGATGCGCAGCACCACGCCGCCTCCCAACTCGAGTTCGATCTTCCAGGCCGGCGTCCCCGGGGACCGTCGCGGTACGCGCCTCGGCAGCGGAACATCGGGAGCGACCGGCGATCCCACTGACATGGACACACCTCTGCTGATCATCGGCGCCCTGCTCGTTGCCACGCTGATCGCCTTCTTCACTGGAGTCCTGCCTTACCCGATCGGCTGGATCATCCTGACCGTCGCCTTCATCGGGCGACTGATCGTGCTCATGTCCAGTGCCTTTGAGGCGATGGGCATGAGCCTGCCCGGTTCCTCCACCCAGGCGGCGGAGGATCCCGAGAAGATCGAGTCGGCGGCCCACTCGGCCGAGGTCCTGCTGGAGGCGATCCACGCCAACCGGCGCCCCCGCGACATCATGACCCGCGAGGCTTTCGAGAACGCCCTCGCCGTGGTGATGGCGCTTGGTGGTTCCACCAACGCGGTGCTTCACCTGCTGGCCATCGCCCACTCCGCCCGGGTGCACCTGGACATCGACGATGTCGAGCGGATTCGACGCAAGGTCCCCGTACTGTGTGACCTCAAGCCGTCCGGACAATACGTGACCACCCGGTTCCACGCGGTTGGCGGCACTCCCCACGTGATGAAGATGTAGCGGCGCATGCTACCGGCTCGGGAAGAGGTAGCGGCCGCTGGTCAGGCCGGCCTTGGCGATCCAGGCAGCAACCGCCACCCGGGTCGGCTCGGTGAGTTCGAAGCGGACGGGTTCACGGGTCTTCTGCGGGATCACACTGGCGCGGGTCAGGACTTCACCGCCGCGGGCCACATCGTTTACCCGCAACTGCAACAGATATCCAACCACCTTCACTCACCCCTGATGTGGCTGACGTCAGTCGTCTGCGGCGTCGTCCTCTCGGTGGGCCGGTTTACCAGGACACCGTTTGATCGTACTCGTACTCCGACGCGGGGTGGGCGTGGGGATTTCCGGCAGAGCATGCCTCTGCGTCGATGGCATCCTGCGGAGCGTCTTTGTACCACGACGGGGGGCCGCGCCTGGGCGATGCGGGGTGGGATGGCTGGTTCGCCGATTGACTCCAGCCAACCTGGTCCGCGCATTCGCCGGACACCCGCCCCCCCCCCGCATCGGCTGGCCGTTTGTTTTCCCGCACAGTGCCTGCGCTCAGAGTCTCGTGCCGGCACACCGGATCGAAGATAATGCAGCCCATGGACGATCATACAAATACAGGTACGCCCGTCAGCGGCGCCAAGATTTCGACCCGGGTGTATCCGGCCGGGACATTGAACATGCTCTCGCGCGAGGAAGTCGCGCGCTTGTCGGATGCAACCGAAGAGGTTGGAGAAGTTCTGCGTCAGTGCGCGCTGGCCGTGCTCAACTCTGGCGAGCAGGGCGATGATGCCGAATCCATGCTGCGCGCCTACGAGGATTTCCGCATCCAGGTCCACCAGGTCAATCGCGGCATGCGCATCGACCTGGAAAACGCGCCGGCCTGCGCGTTTGTCGACGGCAAGATGATTCGCGGGATTCGCGAGCTGCTGTCGGCCGTGGTCCGCGACATCGTCTACTTCCACACCGAGATCGGGCCCAACCCCTATTTCGATCTGGCCATGCCGGAAGGCATCACCAACACCGTTTTCGAAATCCTGCGCAACGCCCGCCTGCTCAACGCCCAGCGTGAACCCAACCTGGTGGTCTGCTGGGGCGGGCACTCGATCAGCGGTGAGGAGTACGACTACACCAAGGAAGTCGGCTACCAGCTGGGTCTGCGCGGCCGCGACATCTGCACCGGCTGCGGACCAGGAGCGATGAAGGGCCCGATGAAAGGAGCGACCATCGGCCACGCCAAGCAGCGCACCCTGCCGGGCCACTATGTCGGCGTCTCCGAACCGGGGATCATCGCCGCCGAGGCGCCCAACCCGATCGTCAACGAGCTGGTCATTCTGCCCGACATCGAAAAGCGCCTCGAGGCCTTTGTCCGCCTGGGCCACGGAATCGTCGTGTTCCCTGGCGGCGTGGGCACGGCCGAAGAGATCCTGTTCATGCTCGGCATCTTGCTGAATCCGGCCAACCGCGAAGCGCCGTTTCCGCTGATCTTCAGCGGCCCGGAGGCGGCGCGCGGCTACTTCGAGGAGATCGATCGATTCATCGGCCTGACCCTGGGCGACCGGGCACGCGAGCTCTACCGCATCGTCATCGATGATCCGGTCGCCGTAGCCCGAGAGATGACCCGCGGCATCGATCAGGTCCGGGAGTGGCGTGTGCACATCAACGACGCCTTTTATTTCAACTGGCTGCTGGACATCCAGCCGAGTTTCCAGCAGCCCTTCGAACCCAGCCATGCGGCCATGCGGTCGCTGGAAATCTCGCGCGAGCTGCAGCCGCACCAGCTCGCGGCCAACCTGCGTCGGGCCTTTTCCGGCATCGTCTCGGGCAACGTCAAGCCCCAGGGCGTGCGCGCCATCCGTGAGCACGGCCCCTTCGAGATTCGCGGCGAAGCCGACATCATGGAAGCCCTCGACCAGCTCCTGCGTCGATTCGTCGCCCAGAACCGCATGAAACTCCCCGGCGGCGCGGCCTACGAGCCTTGCTATCGGATTGTCAGCTAAAGGATAGGAAATCCAACCGTCTTCACCGCAAGATCCCTTTGCCCAATAGTACTGTCAAGGCTCCGTCGCCACCCCTGTCAAGCCCCGCTCCCACTCCATGACCCAGGGGTAGCCGGCGGGAGACCGCCGGATCGTTTGTCGTCGGGCGGTCAATGGCGGGTGTTGGGCGCGAACGCGCTGGGTCACCGGATGGCGGGGACGGGAGTCGACCCAGAGCGGGCACCCGGTCCGTATGGATGAGTGGCCGCAGTCGAGGAAGGCGCAGCCTCTCCCTCGTACCCATCTAGCGTATCGCCTCGTTCGGCCACACCGATGGGCGTAGCATTCAAGCGCTTCGCGCACCACCAGACAGTCGGTAGGGCTCACCTTATCGACGATCGACAGAAAACCCCGGTTGGTGCAGCTCCACCTCAGGAGACCTCCAGTGTGTCCAGGATCGCCTGGTCGTTAGGATGGCAGGCCACCGTGCGCAAATGGGCACGCGGTACCAGAAGCACCGCCTGCGACTCCCAGCCCATCGCGCTCGGGGTGCCGCCCATGCGCCGCGCCCGATAATAGCGGGTGAAACTCTGTGAGCGCGGCACATCGCACAGAAACGTCGCCAGTCCACCACCAGCCCCGACTCCTCCCACGCCTCGCACCGCGCCGTTTGTTGCAAACTGGCACCCGGAACCGGCCTGCCCTTGGGAAAGGTCACCGCGTAGCCGCCGACCTAATTGGTCGGCGCCACCAACCAGAACCGACCGTCCGTCTCCTCGATCACCACCCCGGCCACCGGCTTGAGGCCTGGTGCGCATGTGAAGGCGGGTCCGTCAATGTCGGATCCCTCGGCCGGGCTCCCGGGCACGAACGGGATGCCGTTCAGTTCCCGCCGGCACGGGTCCACCAGGGACCACACAGGCCACCGTGAGTGGATCGGACCACGTCGACAGGGGAGTGGCGACGGTCGGCTTCCAGATGGCCACCAGTTTGCCGCGGCGGTCCCGTTGGGGATGGTAGTGTTTCACCAATGCTCCTACCTCTCAGTGGGACGGATCCGACCGCTGCGCCTCGACCTCGGCCAGAGGCGCTCACCCTCGCACCGCTTTCGGCGTGATACGTGGGACCCTGCTTGTCTCGCAAGTCGCCCCGCAGGTTCATTCGGGCAGGGTGTAGCGGGCCTGGACCAACTCGGTGAGCATCTGCCGTGTCTGAGCCGGCGGCAGGTCCGTGCGCCGTTCGAAACGTTGTGTCTCCTCGGCTAGGAACTCGTCCCTGACGGCGTGACGAAACCAGCGCGAGTAGTCACCGCGGCGCAGGCGAAACAGCCAGGTCTCTTCGTCGATGCCCTGCGCGATCTGACAGAAGATGGCGAGGTTCTGCGCCTTCAGGTTGTGGCGCCCGTCGGGGCCGCGGAAATAGAAGCTGTGCCAGCGCAGGTCGCCCTCGGCGTACTTGCGGTGATGGCGCATGCGCTCCGCGCGCCCGGGCATGGGCCGCACGGCGAAGGGGAGCTTGGCGTCGCTGACAAACCAGGCGACCACTTGGTCCGCCTCCCGACTCAGGTCTTCGGGCCAGGGGACCGCGCGACCCGTGGCCCGGCCGAACCTGGCGAGCGTGTCCTGAGGGGAGGCGCCGATGGCGATCACGATGTCGATGGGCGCCAGGATCTCCGGTGCGACATGCTCCGGGTGCACCGTCACCAGCAAGGTTTCGCCGAGTCGCTTGGGCAGCGCGGACCCCGTGTGTCCCCAGGTGTCCGGGAGCATGTGGTGGGCTTCATCGAGCACCAGCCAGTGCGGCCGTCCGGTTCGCGCCCGCAGCGCTTGCAGGTTGGGAACGAGTTGCGCCAGGAACGCCGGCCGGTCGCCGAGCGGGAT
Source organism: Thioalkalivibrio nitratireducens DSM 14787 (assembly GCF_000321415.2). NCBI lineage: Bacteria > Pseudomonadati > Pseudomonadota > Gammaproteobacteria > Chromatiales > Ectothiorhodospiraceae > Thioalkalivibrio > Thioalkalivibrio nitratireducens. The sequence continues at coordinate 2,988,545 of NC_019902.2, forward strand.
GCCGAGGAGGTTGATGCTCAGATTGAATTTCGGATCCTCGAGGATCGAGAGAATCTCCGTGACACTCGGAGCGCGCCACTGGTTGCCGAGTGCCACGACATCCCCGAGCGTGCCGTAGTCGCCTTCCGGGTCGACGATGCAGACCTGGAAGTCCTTTTCAATCAACCGTTCGATGATGCCGGCGGTGAGTGTGGACTTGCCGCTGCCCGATGGACCCGCGACGAGCATGTTGTGGCCGAATGGTGGCAGGTTGACCATCGTTCCGTCCGCTGCCGTGCCGAGCGGGATCAGGTGCTGTTCGAGCCTGCCGTCCAGTCGGTGCAGGTCGTCGGCAATCACTTCGTCGATCACTTCGATGACTCCGCTGCCGTTTTCGGCCTTCGTGACGAAGGTTGCGGCGGCCTTGAGGGACGGCACTGCATTGGCCACCGCCGCGGAGCACTCGCACAAATCGAGAAACGAGTGGTCGTTCTCGGCGTCACCGACACCCACCACCTCGTGACGCGAAAGCCCGAGCTTGCGCAACGCGCGTTCCAGGCCCTTCGCCTTGTTGATGCCAGCCGGCAACACCGTCAGGGCGTCACGGTTGCCGATCACCTGCGCCTCCAGCCCGAGTTCCCAGATGACGTCCTGCACAGCCGCCCGATGCGCCGCATGGGTCCCCACGAGCACCTGCCCGATCTCGAGGGGTTCCACGCCGCGTTCCTGCAGTCCCTTGATCAGAAGCTTCGGCGGCGGGTTGGCAAGGTGATGTTCCTCCCGGGTCGCGGGGTTGTAGACGACGGCGCCGTTCTCAGCGACGACCAGATCGAAAAGTCGTGCGCAGGGGCAGACCGACAGCAGGTCGTCCACGCGTCGTCCCGTGACGAGAATCGCCCGCCGCCCCGACTTCCTCAGCCGTTCGACGGCACGAACCGTGTCCTCTGAAATCCGGTCACGGGAGGCGAGTGTTCCGTCGTAATCTGCCGCCAGCGCGAGGTAGTGCATACGCTCACCGCCATCCTGTGCTACCGGAGTATAGGCAGGAACGGTGCCCCACCTCTCCGGACGCCGTCGGCCTCATGGTCTCTCCAGCGTGTCCGGGCACGGGGCAGCCATAGGAGATCACAGGGCGCCTCGGGGGTGTCCGCTCGTTACTCGCCTGGAGCTCGCCGTCCGTGCCGGGCGAACACTCAGGACCGACCGTGGTCAGCCGTTGCCGGGCACCACCAGCGTCAGGCACCGCGCCTGCTGGCAGACGGCCTCCGCGGTGCTGCCCAGCAGCCGCTCCGCCAACACGTTGTGACCGCACCGCCCGAGAATCACAAGATCCACGTCGTGTTCCTGCGCCACCCGCGCGATCTCTGCCGAAGGCCGGCCCCGGCCCAGCAGTTCCGCATCGAAGACATGCTCCCCGGCACGTTCGGCCAACGCCGACACATGGTCTTCGATCGTCTGGCGTTCCCCGGCATATTCGCGCTGGTCCACCCAGCCGCCGACTGACACCACCAACGCGCTGTCACAGTGTCGAAGCAGTTCCAGGAAGGCGGCCTCGGCGGCACCCGCGGCCGGCGAACAATCGGTCGCCAGTAGTAGCCGCGAGACCGGCACCGCCGGCAGATCCACTGAGGGGTCGGTCGGTGTCAGCAGCACCGGACGGTCGGCCCCGCGGATGAGTTCCTGCACCGTGCTACCCCTGCCCATTACCCACAAATGGCGCAGACCAATCGATGCAGGGCAGTGTCATCCGATTTCATCTCTCAGGGCGTAGGCGAAGGACATGGTGGTGAGTTTGGCGTAGCCGTGCCACATCAGTTGGTGGCCAGGCGGCGGATCGTGATTGCGGTTGGTGTACCCACCGAGGATAGCGACTTCGCGGACAGCTGCCCGGAGGCTGCTGGGGCGAGGCCGGCGCCGGGACTGCGCGTAGTCGCCGAGCACCCGCAATTCGACGTCCGAGAACAGCAGTTCCGGTGGCAGCTCCGGGGCCTCCCGTCCCAGCAGGGTCATCAGCATCACCCGCCAGGCGATGACCAACCGGATCGCGATGGCGCGTTCCAGACGCTCGACGCTGTGGTGGCCGAGCTCGTCGATCTTGCAACCCGATTTCAGCACCCGGTGCCAGTCCTCGATGCGCCAGCGCAGGCGGTACCAGCGCAGAATCTCGGCGGCCTGTTCGGCCGAGGCGACGGTCAGGGTGGTGAGCACGAACCACTCAAGCGGCTTTTCCCCTTTCGGCGGATCCCGTTCCAGCGCGTGCACCACGGTCAGTTCCAGGGTGACCGGCTGATCGGCATCGGCGGGTGTGCCACGGAGCGTGACCGGGGTGTAGCGCAGTTCCAGTTCCGCGGTCCGTGCCGCCCGACCCAGGCGGGCGGGGCGCTTGCTGGTCTTGGTGCGCAGGCTCTGCCCGTCGACCTGGAGTTCGACCGACCCGCGGCTCGCCGTCGCCCGAGCGACGTCGAACAGGCGCCGCCCGTCGGCAAGCCGGCGGTTGTGCTGGGCGCGGATCACCAGCTCCACCGCGGGGTGACGCTGCTGCTCGACATAGAGCTCGAACGCATCGGCCTCCCGGTCGGCGACACTGATCACCCGGGTATTGGGGAGGGTCGCCGCCAGTGCCGCTGCATCGCGCAGACCGGCGATCCAGCGGAAGCTCTTTTTCTCTTCCTGCGCCGGTTCCGCGTCGCCCCGCGGCTGCGGCGCCTCGAACTGCGCTTGCAGCACGCCCAGCGGCAGCCCGTCGGCGTTGACCGCCAGCGTCGAGTGCAGATGCAGCCCCAGACTCTCGGCACCGGTTTGGTTGCGGCCGATGACCCCGACGCCGCGCGTCTGCGGGCGGGTGGTGAAGTTCAGATCGGTGCCATCCTGCAGGCACAGCACCGTTGCCTGCGCCTGCATCCGGCGCTGCGTGCACGCCCGATGCGGCGCCAGGATATGCTCCGGCGTCACGTCGGAGTCCTCCGGCTGGTCGATCAGCCGGTAGTAGCCCTTCACCGCCGCCCAGTCGTCGCGGGCCACCGCGGTGAACGCGCGCAGCGGATCCTCGCCCTGGCGCCGGGCGCTGTCCACCAGTCGTTTCGTCAATCGCTTGTCCCCCAGGGGCGCACCCCCGAACTCGTGTTCAGCCCACTGCTGCGCATCCAGACCCTCGGCGGGTTCCAGCGGCGTGTCGCCTCGTGCCGGTGCCGGACCGACGCCCAACCGTGCGCGCCAGTCGGGTTCGAGTTCATAGACATAGATCGCCTTGCGTGTCTCTTCCGCGGCGTGGCCGCGATCCTGGCGACCCCGGCCACAGGTCTCGCCCACAAAACGCCAGTTCGACGCCCGCAGGCTGACCCCGGTGTGCGGAGGCTCGATGAAGGTCTCCACCAGCCAGGGACGATACCCATGGCAGGCCTCGAAGTCAGCCCCCAGCCGCCGAAACGCCCGACCCAGTGTCCACGAGGCGAGGTTCCGACAGGAAACGCCCGGACGCAGCAGGAACCGATTCAAGCCAACAACACGATGCCGATGGCGTTCCCGCAGCGCCGGATCCCAGCCGATCCAGGCATCGCGGGCGGCCAGCTGTAGTGCCGACGCCGCGAACCCCAGCGCCCCCAGCCAGCCCTGTGCCGAACCCACCAGATAGCGCACCTGCGCGCCCACCAGCGGCCCCATCCCGCGCGGGTGCTCACGCGCCATCAGCTCATTCCAGAGCGCCCGGTGTTCGGCGGTGTCCACCCGTACCAGCTCCAGGCCCTCCAGCTCGGTGACCTCGCGGCCCACGCCTTGCGGTGCCGGCACCGCCTCCCCCAGACGCCGGCCCTGGCCCCCGCGCCCCGGGGTGCTGCGCGCAGGCGGCAGCGTGATCCGGCCTGCACGCTCCAGCGCCCGCAGCGCCTTCAAACAGCCCGCCCGCTGCACGCGCCCACGCGCATCGAGAAAACCCAACGTGGCACAGACCCGGTCCGCAAGCCCCGTGCGGTGCAACTCCGGCGCTTCCCGGATCAGCGCCTGCACCCGAGCCAGGTTCGCCGGCGCGCTCAACGTGCGCTTGATCTGGCTCTGCTCCCACATGCCCGGCACGGTACCCGGCCGGCAGGCGTTTGTCCAGCACTAGATGTGGGTATAGGGCAGTGCTACCCAGCAGCACATCATCCAGGGTGCGGTGGCCGTGGGCCCCGGCCAGAATCACGCCGGCGCCCCGTTCTTGCGCCACGCGCACGAGTTCTTCGACCACCGGACCGGTTCCGACCACCGTGTCCAGCTCGAAGCCCTTCCCGTGCAGTGCCGCTGCGGCCTCCTCGAGCCGCTTCGCGGGCCCCCCGACCTTCTCTGCTTCCTCTTCGTCCCGCGCGCCCCCGCGTACATGGACCAGAGTCAGCCGGTTGCACCCCAGTGACCGTAGCCGTTCCGGCTGCGCCTGCAGCCGCTGCCACGCTGGAGAGAAATCCACTGCCACAAGGATATGTTCGAACATGCCTTCCTCCAGAACCACTTGGCAGAGCCTGCGTCGCCGGCCCCGGGCATTCGCGACACGGGCGCGGATGCCGTGCATTCCCCCTTTCTTATAGCTTCCGAAATCGCCCGACGCGTACTGCGGGGTCGACCGCCCTGGCGTGTCGCGCCCGGTATAACGCGCGCCCCTGATGATCCCCGTGATTCCCGACGCGGCCGCGCGCGGGCCGCGGTGTTCAGGGTCTCCGGCGCTCCTCGTGCTCTCGCTGCCGTTCGACCACCGCCCAGAGGCGGCCTTGCATCTCGGTGAACAGGCCGATGACGTCATCCATCGTCAAGATTCCGACCAGCGCACCGTCGGCGTCTACTACCGGCAAATCGCCACGCACCTGATCCAGAAGGCGGGGTTCTCACGTAACCCGGCACAGACTCGCGCGGTCACGCTGATGGATAGCGCACATCCCTGTGCGCCACCCTTCGGGCGACCGGCCCTGTGCGGGCCGGTCAGCCCGCACCCTCGTCGGGTCCGGTTGCGACTCAGGCCGTTCGGCCCTAGCGAAAACGGGGCCCGTCGACCGTGGACTCACGCCGCGGAATCGACGCGCTCGCCGGAGCGGATGGTGGCATAGGGCGAGTCCAGAATGCGCTCACCCGCTTCGAGCCCCGTGAGCACTGTGACCATGTCACCCTGAACGGAACCGAGCCGCACCATCCGGACACGGGCCGTGCCATCCGCCTCCACCACGGCGACGCGGGGAAGGGCGCCCCCGGGAATGATCGCGGACAATGGAATGCGGACCAAGCCCGGCGTGGTGTCCGTTCCCGGGATATGCACATCCGCATACATACCCGGTCCTCCGGGAACACCGCGCGGAAGGTCGAACTTCACCGTCACCGTGTGCCGCTGCGGATCGGCGATCGGGAAGATCTGCGCCACACGCGCGTCGACCTCGGTCTTGCTCACGTCCAGCGTCACCCGGACCATGTCCCCGACCCGAAGCCGGGCGACGAGCCGCGCGGGGATGTCGGCCTCGACGCGGAGGACTTCAACGTGACCGAAGCTGACCAGCGGCTGGCCCGGCTGCACCGTGTCGCCCTCCTCCACATGCTTGCGCATGATCAGCCCCGAGGACGGTGCGACGGAACGGGTGTCCCGGATGGCCGAGTCGATCTCCTCGAGTCGCGAGCGCGCCTCTTTCCAGCGCGATGCAGCCTGGTCGATCCCGATATACCGGGAATAGAGATCCGCGTGCCGGTCCACCGCAGGGTCACCCATACCGGCCATCGCACCCATCGGACGCGTGAAAAACTGATCGAACATTGCGGGCATGCCCATGCCCGGCATCTGGCCGATGTTCCGGGCACGCGGCGACGCCACCTCCCGGCCATACTGCATCTGTGCCTCGCGCATCGCCGCCTCGGCCGAGCGCATCTCCGCGAGAGCCTGCTGACGCTGTGCGACCAGGCGCTCGTCGCTGATCGCGACCAGCACCTCGTCACGATCGAAGAAGTCCCCCTCGGCACCCGCGACCAGCGTCACGCGCCCCCCGATCTGGGCCGTCAGGGCAACCTCGCGAAACGGCACCACGGTACCGCTGACCGTCTGTTCACCCGCCGCCGCGGCTTCCACGGTGATCACCGGCCCGAACTGGGCCTGCGAAATGCCTGCGAACAGGAGGGTTGCTGCAGCGAGGGCAGCGGAGAGCGCTCTGTTTGAAATCATGGTCACTTTCATGTCGAAAATCTGGAATGCAGCCTGTGAAACACCAATGCTATAAGTATATCCACAACTACTTATGCACTACGAGGGGAATGACAGGGGAAGAAGGGGTGAATGAATCCGGTACCCGGCCAGTGCTGCAACAGTGTGCGGGCGAGTCGGGAACAAAGCAGAGTTGAGCACCTGTGGGCACTGGCAGTTCCTTGGAAACGCATTGCAGCTGTTGCAATGTCGCTGCCATACTGCCGGCAGGTTTTCGAGGGTCCAGCCACCGTGACAGCTGACCCATGTCTCGACCTGACTCGGGGCGTGGTGGAACACAAGCGGATTCCGCTCCGATCTCTACTACCGGCTCGCCGGAGTGACGGTCCACCTGCCTCCCCTGCGCGAACGGCGGGAGTATATGGCCGTCTGCATCGATCGCTCGGCGCGGCACTACCGGCTGAAAGCTGCGGCGGACCTGCGCACGCACCTGTTCGAACGGTCCTGGCCGGGCAATTTCACGGAACTGCGGCATGTGCTCGATGCGCTCCGGCTCGCGGCGGGCGCATCGGGCTCGCGGACTTGCCGGAAGACTCTGCCCCCGTGGCCCGAGTTCTGGACCCTGATCTCGGCATGGCCGGCAATGGCACCGATCCCCTCCCCTTTTCCGCGGAAGAACGCAGGGAACGTGAATCGTTGGGGGCGACCCTCGCCGCACACCATAGCAACAGGACACTGGCCGCGCGCCACCTCGTGATCGACCGCGCCACGATCTGGCGCAAGCTGCACCGCCTTCGCCTGATCCCGGAAGGTTCTCGCTGATGCGTGACCCTTTCCGTCAAATTGCCGCCGCCCTCGAACGCGCCCGCCTGACCACCGTCATCGATACCTTCCATGCCGACCTGCGCGCCCAGTACGGAGACCGCCTCCTGCCCAGCAATCATCGGGCACTGCCGGCGATGCGCGCCCGCCGCAGCGCGCTCAGCCCGCGCATGCAGGTGCGGTGCGACGGCTGTGCCGAACAACGCTTCGTGCCACATTCCCGCGGCCACCGCGCCTGTCCCCACTGTCAGCACCACGAAAATCCGATCACCGAAGCGCGTGTGCTGGCTGTCCGCTCCGGGCCCGACAAGGGACGGTCAACCGCGCAAACCGTGCCCGCTCAGGGTCGCGACCCGTCAGTGGCAGTGGACGGCCCAAACCCGCTACCCACCTGCGGACCACGACGGGCAGCAACCTGGTTGCAAGCAGCCACCGGTTCTTCGTGCAGCGGGTGAAAGCCGACCCGGCAGTCGGTGCAGTAGAAGTACCCGCGCTCCAGGTCGACCGGCCCCTGCAGGGTGTTGCCGTGCTTGGGATCCCGGCGCTTGCGCCGGATCGGTTTACCGCAGCACGGACACCGGGCCTGGCGCTGGTCCTTGAGATGGGCGTAGAGCGCATCGGCCAGCGATTGCAGCACGCCACCGAGCAGCTGCTGGCGGCTGCGGGTGAAATGCTGGCTCAACTCCAGCAGCGTAGGCGGCTTTTCCTGTTCGAACAGGGGCCGCATCTGCTCCAGCCATTGATCCAGTTGTTCATGAGCCATGCGGCGGACCTCCTCCAGCGGGTCGAGGTCCAGCACTCGAGCGGCGCAGCCCATCGCTTAGCCCTCCCCGCGCAGCCAGCGCCGGCTGTGCCGGTGCAAGGGATAGAGCCACACGCTTTTCGGCGCGACGCCGTGACGACGGTGGTGGCGGTCGTCGCGGCCGCGGCCGCGGGTCTCTCCCACCGCCATCCAGTTGGCGGCCCGATAGCACGCGCCGCGAAAGCGGCGGGAATCCACCAGCGTTTCGAGCAGCCAGGGCGTGACACCATACTGCGCCGGCCAATCCGCCACCACCTGCCGGGCACTCCGGGCCAGGAGGTGGCTCGCCAGGTTCGGGACCTGCGCCCAGGACAGGATCAGAAAACGGCTATTGCACAGGACATGCTGCAGGCGCGCCCGACGCTGCGCGTCGCTCCAGCCGATCCAGCGATCCCGGCCCTGCAGCCGCCAGGCGGGACTCGAGTATTGCAGGCAGCCGACCACCCCCTGTGCGGATACGGCCAGATAGCGCAGATGGGCGCCAAAAGGCTACGCTCCTCGCGATGACGGTTGGGTTGGAGTCTGCCATTTCGGAATCGCGAAGCTTCCGTGATAATGAACATGACAGAAGACCATTATTCAGCGTTTCCCAACGGCCGGACCGCGACCACCTGCACCACGGCACCGTGCCCCGTGTGCAGGCGGCCCTCATGGACCTCTCGCTCGTACTCACGCGCGTGCTCGAATTCCAGCCCGGCCAGTTCTGTGCGCAGTTCGTCCAGGGTCATCATCAGGCTTGCATCCGACGGGCCTCCCGTTCCCAGCGCGAGTTGGGCCGGAGTATAGGCCTCGAGAATCAGCCGCCCCCCCGGGCGCAGGCCCTGCACCACCTGCCGGTGCAGGGTCCGGCGCACCGGAGCCGGCAGGTGGCAGAAAATCGACACGATCAGGTGCCAGGATTCCGGCTCGATGCGATAGACGTCGAGGTCGGCGACCTCGGTGTCGATGCGCACCCCGCGCTGCACCGCAAGCCGCTTGGCCTTCGCGAGGCCGACAGGCGAGGCATCCACCGCATGCACTTCGAACCCCTGTTCTGCGAGGAACACCGCGTTGCGCCCCTCCCCCTCGGCCAAGCATAGCGCCCGGCCTTGGCGGGGCAGGTTACCCACCGCCTCGCGCAGGAATTCGTTCGGCTCGGTACCGTAGACATATTCGTCCGTCCCGTACCGCTGGTCCCAGATCATCGTCCACCTCCCGCCGCAGGTCCCCCTCGGCCCGACCACCGTCGGGGCCAATAATAGGTTACCGGCTGCAGGCGCCGCCCGGACCCACGGTGACGCGGGTGGCCAGAACCGCCCGCCCAGCACACGCCGAACGCAGTCCCGTCGTCATCGCGAGGCCGCCGGCCGCGGCGATCCATGCAGCGGCTGGGCTGCCGCGCCGCTGTGACGGACGAAAACCGCCGGTGGTCACGAGGGCCACGGGACCGTGGGGTTCCGTTGCCCCTGCGCCCGCTTTGCCCTACATTTGCGCGCGCTCCAGCATCTTCTGATATTCCAAACCAGAATGAACGAAATCACGAACCTCGTACGCGCACGCCTCACCCGCCTGGTCGAGGCGCACCTGACGCAGCGGCTGATCATCGCGCTGATCCTGCTGAACGCGGTCACGCTGGGACTCGAGACCTCGAGCACCGTGATGGGCGTGATCGGGCCGGTGATCAACGTGGCCGACACGCTGATCTTGACGATCTTCACCATCGAGGTACTGGCCAAAATGGTCGCCTACGGGCTGCGCTTCTGGCGCAACCCCTGGCATGTCTTCGACTTCTTCGTCGTCGGCATCGCGCTGATTCCAGGCACGGGCCCGTTCTCGGTGCTGCGCGTACTGCGTCTGCTGCGCCTGGTCTCGATGGTGCCGAAGCTGCGCTTCATCGTCGAGGCGCTGCTGCGGGCGATCCCCGGAATCGCTTCGATCCTCGGCCTGCTGGTGCTGGTGTTCTACGTGTTCGCGATCATCGCCACCGGGCTGTTCCGGGAAAGCCACCCGGAATGGTTCGGGACGCTCGGCGCGTCCATGTACACCCTGTTCCAGGTGATGACGCTGGAGAGCTGGTCGATGGGCATCTCGCGCCCTGTGATGGAGGTCCATGCCTGGGCCTGGGCCTTCTTCGTGCCGTTCATCCTGGTGGCAACCTTCACCGTGCTGAACCTGTTCATCGCAATCATCGTCGACGCGATGCAGCGCATGCACGAGCACCAGGTGGCCGTAGAAGAGCAGACGATCACGACCGTGGTGCACGAGGAAAATGCCAGCCTGCATGCCGAACTCGCGGCGCTGCGCGAGCAGACCGAGGCACTGCAGGAACGCCTGGTCCGCATGCAGGCGCTGCTGGAAAAACGGCAGTCTCCCTGACCCCGACGCCAGGCCCGGCACCGGCACGGCAGACTGCGGTGCGGAAGAGCGCTGCATCCTCCGCCGCGCGGCATTCGCGGCACCCACGGCAACCCCGGTGCCAGGTGGCGGATGACGGCCTTCGGCCTTTTCCGCCCTACGCATCCGCACCTCCGTTGATCTCAAAGGAGCTGCCGCTCGCGTCTCGGCGACCCGTAGACTGGGCCAAGTGACCCTGCATGGCTGCGTGCCAGCCAAGGGCAACGGGGATCCGGCAGGAACCGTGGCCGCACCGGGAGCCCGGGCAAAATGCGCGTCGCCCCGAGTCAGGTTTCCGACAGCACCTTGAGGTGGGCCGCGACGCTGCGGCCCAGCGCCGAGAGGTTGTACCCGCCCTCGAGCACCGAGACCAGACGCCCGTCGCAGTGCCGTTTCGCGATGTCGTACAACGCGCCGGTGAGCCACGCGTAGTCCGACTCGACCAGCCGGAAGCCCGCCAGGTCGTCCTCGAGGTGGCCATCGAAACCGGCCGACACCAGGATCAACTCCGGCCGGAACGCCTCCAGTGCCGGCAGCCAGTGCTGTTCCACCGCCGCCCGCAGCGCCGCGCCATCGGTGCCGGCAGGCAGCGGCAGATTCAGGATATGGTCGCTGACCGTGTCGGCCCCGCTATGCGGATAGAACGGATGCTGGAAACTGGAACAGAAGAGCACGCGCGGTTCGTCGCGGAAGATGTCCTCGGTGCCGTTGCCGTGATGCACGTCGAAGTCCGCGATTGCGACCCGCGACAGGCCGTGACCTTCCATGGCATGGGCGGCACCGACCGCAACGTTGTTGAACACGCAGAACCCCATCCCGTAATCGGCCCCGGCATGGTGCCCCGGTGGGCGAACGCTGCAGAAAGCGGTGTGCGTCGAATTGGCGAGCACCAGGTCCACCGCGAGCACGACCGCTCCGGCAGCATGGTGCGCCGCGTCCAGGCTGTGCTCGCCGAAATAGGTATCGCCCCCGTCCAGCGTGGTCCACTCGCCCGGCCCCGGCGCCCCTTCGGCCAACGCATCCAGGTATTCGGGGGAATGTACCCGCAACAGCTGCTCACGGCTGGCCAGCGGTGCCTCTCGATGGCGCAACCAGGGCTCGACCCCGGCCGCGATCAGCTGGTCGTCGATCGCGGACAGCCGCTCGGGGCTTTCGGGATGGTAGCCGGGTCCCCGGTGCCGGGAACAGTTCGGGTGGGAAATGAAAAAGAGTTTCATTGCACGTGCCCCATCAGGCGCGGACATCGTCTCCAGGCGCGGCACACGACTGGAGACGGGCCGCTACGTTGACTATTAGAGCAGGAGCCGATACACAAGTCTTATTGCAGCGCAGCAAACT